>CAZGNL010000181.1:0-10595 GCA_964527475.1 uncultured Syntrophaceae bacterium | reverse complement strand
CCCCTCCAAACCTCCCCCATACGTAATTCCGGGAGCTTGTACGGTTCACGGTGAATGGTTACGAACTCCTCCAACGTCTACGTCCGAGGCTTTGTTTATTTTCCCTGGGGCCCTTTGTCAAACAGTTTTTTTGACACGGCACGCAATTCTGGAGGCACAAGTGGATAGAGGAATGAACCGAATAAGTTAGTAGGGACAAGTCATGACCTGCGAAATGAGCAAAGGGCCTCCTCATTCCAGCCAATAGGCGAGAAGCACACGTGGACGGCGCCAATCATGCCCGGGATTCAGGCTTGGCTTGACAAGAAAGGGCACACAACCCATGTTAATAAGATAGGCACAGAAATTGCCTGCGCAGGAGTTTCATGGTATATTTGATATTGCGGGCATGAAAAGTAGAGAACGGAGCGTTTCTTGAACGGCGTATACAGAAATCTCGGGCTCTGGCTGGTCATAGGCTTGGTGATACTCTTTCTTTATCACCTCTTCGAGCAGTCCAAGCCCATGTCAACAGAGATACCCTACAGCCAATTCCGTCAGGAAGTTGTGCGGGGAGCGGTGAGCAAGGTTGTCCTTCGTGGGGACCGTATCAAAGGAACCTATGTGGACGGTTCGCGCGAATTTAGAACCCTTGCGCCCCCGGATCCGCAGCTGATTCCGGAGCTGATAAAAGGCAAGGTGGACATACAGGTCCGAAAGGACGATGACCACCCGTGGTACTTGACCGCTCTCATTTCCTGGCTGCCGATGATATTTCTGATCGCGGTCTTTGTCTTTTTTATGCGACAGATGCAGGCGGGGGGCGGAAGGGCCATGAGCTTCGGAAAGAGTCGGGCCCGACTGGTCAACGAGGCCCAAAATAAAATCACGTTCGAAGATGTGGCCGGCGTTGAAGAAGCAAAGGAAGAACTCGGAGAGATCATCGAGTTCCTGCGGGACCCCAAGAAGTTTACTCGACTGGGGGGCAAGATCCCTAAAGGGGTGCTGCTGGTGGGTGCACCGGGAACCGGAAAAACCCTGCTTGCCCGGGCCGTGGCCGGAGAGGCGAACGTTCCCTTTTTCTCGATTTCAGGTTCTGACTTCGTGGAGATGTTTGTCGGTGTCGGGGCATCGAGAGTGCGCGATCTGTTTATTCAGGGAAAGAAGAACGCGCCTTGCATAATCTTTATCGACGAAATAGACGCGGTAGGACGCCATCGAGGCGCAGGCCTGGGAGGAGGCCACGACGAACGTGAGCAGACTCTCAATCAACTCCTGGTCGAGATGGACGGATTTGAGTCCAATGAGGGAGTAATACTGATCAGCGCTACCAACAGACCTGACGTCCTTGACCCCGCCCTGCTGCGGCCGGGGCGATTCGATCGTCAGGTGGTTGTGCCAAATCCGGACATACGTGGGCGAGAAGCCATCCTTGAGGTCCACTCGCAGAACAGTCCCCTGGCCAAGGATGTGGAATTAGCCACCATCGCCCGGGGAACTCCCGGATTCTCAGGAGCGGACCTGGCCAACCTGGTGAACGAGGCCGCGCTCAACGCGGCGAAGAGATCGAGAAAGAAGATCGAAATGTTCGACTTTGAGTTCGCCAAGGACAAGGTCCTCATGGGCGGCGAGCGCCGAAGTCTGGTGATGAGCCTCGAAGAACGCAAGAACACGGCGTATCATGAGGCGGGTCACGCGTATGTAGCGCGAAAGAGTCCCAACGCTGACCCTATTCACAAAGTTACAATAATTCCTCGGGGAAGGGCCCTCGGTGTGACGCAACAGCTTCCTTTGGACGACCGGCACACCTATTCCAAGGAATATCTGGTCAGCCAGATAGGCGTGCTCATGGGAGGGAGGGCCGCGGAGGAGATATTCCTCGGTCACCTCACTACCGGCGCGGGCAACGACATCGATAGAGCCACCGATATAGCCCGCAAAATGGTCTGCGAATGGGGCATGAGCGATCTCATGGGCCCATTGAGTTTCGGGCAGAAAGAGGAACAGATCTTCCTGGGTAAGGAATTTGCGCGCCATAGGGATTACTCCGAAGAGACCGCTACGGACGTAGATGCTGAGATCCGCAGAATCGTAACTGAAAAGTATGAGGATGCCCATAGGATCATAGAGGAAGGCAGGGAAGCGGTTATCCGCATAGCGGAGGCCCTTCTGGAGCGGGAAAGCCTCGGCGCCAAAGACATAGAAGCCTTGATCGAAGGTCGAGCGCTGCCGAAAATCGAGGAACCGCCTGAACCGGAAGAAGAAGAGAAAGTAGACCTCAGTCCCGGGGATGAGGGAGCCGAAGTAGTGTTGGGTCCCGCCCCGGACCCGGGTAAGGCTTGAACAAGGGCGCCTTGGACCTCGTTCCCAGGCTCTGCCTGGGAACGAGATGAGGACCCGGGGATTCGGCCCCGTACCATGCACATCCTCAGGCGGAGCCCGGGAGACAGTACCGCGAATCCGCGTTACCTCATGAATATCCCACCAATCATGTTACCGGCAAGTGTCCTTGATCCGAATGCTCGTACGCTTGTGATGGGGGTCATTAACACGACCCCTGATTCCTTTTCCGACGGTGGAAAGCACTTGGACCCTGGGACCGCGATAGCCGCGGGGCTGGAGATGCTCCGGGCGGGAGCGGACATTGTGGATGTAGGCGGAGAATCGACTCGTCCCGGTTCAGATCCCGTTGACGTGCAGGTTGAACAGGACCGGACCATACCCGTGATCCGAGGAATCTTGGCCGGCAACCCCACAGCCGTGATTTCCATAGACACTCGACGCAGCAGGGTAGCCGGGGCCGCATTGGAAGCAGGCGCTCAGATCATCAATGATGTCTCGGGCTTCCGAGACGATTGGGGCGTGGTGGACCTTGCCGTGGAATCAGGTGCGGCTGTGATTGTCATGCACATGCTGGGGACCCCTGCAACCATGCAGAAGGATATCCGCTACGAGGTATTCCCACAGGACATTTACGACTTCCTGGAGGAACGGATCTGCGTTCTGGAAGCTGCCGGCATTAATCCGGAAAAGATCGTTGTAGATCCGGGCATCGGTTTTGGTAAGAGCTTCGATCAGAACCTGATCCTGATAAACAGGCTGGAAATCTTCAAGCCTCTGGGCAAACCGATCCTGGTAGGAGCGTCAAGAAAGGCGTTTCTGGGAGCAATACTGGACGAGCCGGTCGCGTCGGCGCGAGACATCGGCGCGGTAGCGGTGTCCACTGCGGCGATATTAAGGGGCGCGTCCATGATCCGGGCTCATGATGTCCCATCGGCTGTCCAGGCAGTCAAGGTGGCTGATGCGGTTATGAGAGAGAGGGTGGATTCGTGATACTCGGAGTGGGCGTGGACCTTGTGGAAGTCCCCAGAATGGAGAAATCCCTGAAGGCCAGATGGGGTACGAGATTTGTGGAGAGGGTTTTCTCCGAAGAAGAAATCAAAGCCTGTGAGCGGACCCGCGCGCCGGCCCAGGGCTACGCGGCACGGTTCGCGGCAAAGGAAGCGCTCGTGAAGGCCCTGGGCACGGGCTTCTCACGGGGCATACAGCCCGCGCAGATCCACGTGCGAGGAACCGAACGACAGCGCCCGCTTCTGGTCCTGGAAGGCAGGGCGCTGGAAGTGGCTGAATCAATGCAGGTGGCCGGTATTCACCTTGCCTTGACCCACACCGACCAGACAGCGTGCGCGTTCGTGGTAATTGAAAGGATCGATTGCTAGAAAGTTGGCCCTCGTCGCCCCCCTGTTGTGTTGATTCTCGTGGGATACCGATCATCCTCCACTCAGCCCTTTTTCCCATTCGGAAGGACTCCCTCAAATAGTATCTTTATCACATCAGCGAGGTAATCGTCGTCTTCAATGCCGGCAGCAGGGTCCATGCCGAGCCATTGAAAATATTCGTCTTTGGCCTGAAACCAGTTCAAGACAAGGCCATAGATCATTACCATCAGGGATCTGGGGTCCACATCCGAACGCAGGTTCCCGGATTTCTGGGCCTCCTGTATCATTTCAACGCCGACAATGGAAAGCTTGTCCTGGAGGTCTCGTTGCCGGCTGTCATGTTCTATGATGGACCACAGCATGAGCCTTACGAACCCGGGGTTCTCCTTCAGGAAATGAAAGTACTCTTTCATGGCATCCTGAACATCATCCACGTCCGGGTTCTGCTTGGCAAAGAGATTGAACTGAGGTTTGGAATACTGGGTGAAGCGCCGTTTCTTCACTTCCGACCAAAGGTTGTCTTTTGAACCGAAATGGTGGTGGATCAGGCTCTTGGTGACCCGAGCCTTCCGGGATATTCGGCTCATGGAGGTCTCAGAGAATCCCTTATCTACGAAAAGCTCTTCAGCGGCATCCAGGATTGCTTCTCGCGTGTTGGGTCCGTTATTCTTTCGCGGAGTCCGCGGCATATTCTCTAACTCCTGTGCTGATTGACTGGTCGGTCAATCAGCTTAGCTTTCTTGACCGACCTTGTCAAGAGTCCCTGCACCAGGAGTGTAACCATTCACTTTCGGGGGGGGAGGGCAGACACGACGGGTCTGCCCCTACGTCCGGGCCCAGACCCGTCGTGGGGCAGAGTGTACGGCGCGCACCTGTGTGTGCGCCCTCTTCCTATTCGTTAGGATCGAGAACGTGGTCGTTCCCGCCGCCCCCCGAATGACTGAATGGTCACCCGGGAGTGTGAGCCTTCAGTCACTCGGGGAGATCTCTCAAGATGTCATTGCGAGCGCAGCGAAGAAATCTCCTGCACCCTGCTGTATGGGGATTGCCTCGTGGTTTCATTCCTCGCAATGACGCGCGCTATGAGAGAATCTGCCCTACGGCCGTAACCTACCGGGCCGGCGCGCATCTTGATCCTCGGTCATGCTTCGATTTCTTGCGGCATGTAAGTTGGTATCACATAACGTACCCGGCCTGGCGCACCATTTCCTTGTCAGCTTCCAGGGCGCGCCCGGCGGTGGTCAGGTACCCTCCGATAATCATTCCGTTGGCCCCTGAGCGCAGGGCCATGCCTTGAAAATCTCCAAGGTTCCGTTCTCTTCCGCCCGCTATCTTTATGGTGGCTTGGGGCAGAATCATGCGGAATATTGCGATGGTCTTGAGTATCTCCAGAGGCTGGGGTGGTCTGACGTCTTGCAGCGGTGTTCCCGGTCGGGGATTGAGTATGTTGATGGGAACAGAGTCCACGCCGAGCCCTTCCAGGGTGAAGGCCATGTCGAGCCTCTGAGCGGGCGTCTCGCCCAAGCCCAGGATCCCTCCGCAGCACGCTGAAATGCCATTTTCGATCGATGTGCGGACGGTTTCAACCCTCTGGTCGAAGCTGTGGGTCTTGCAAATGTTCGGATAGTGTTCCCGTGAGGTCTCCAAATTGTGATTGTATCGGGTTACTCCCGCGGCTCGCAGTCTGTGGGCTCGCTCCTCATCGAGGAATCCCAGTGACGCGTCCAGGGCAATGTCCACCTGATCGTGAACCTTTTCCAGGGAATCAACCAGGACCTGGAATTCCTTTTCCGAAAGCGCTCCTCCGCTTGTGACCGCGCAGAACCTTGATGCCCCGGCATCCTTGGCCGCGCGAGCCGCGGAAAGGATCTTCTCCCCGGAAACCAATGGATAGGTGTCGGACTCGGCCTGATGATGACTCGACTGCGCGCAGAATGCGCAATCCTCCGCGCAAAGGCCGGCCCTTGCGTTGATGAGGGAGCAGGAATCGAATAGATTGCCTTTGAATCGTATCCTGATGCGATCGGCCGTGGCGAGAAGACTCATTATGCTCTCGTCGGGAATATTAACGAGCAGGTCCGCTTCTTCGCGGGTCATCTTTCCGCCGGCGCCGATCCTTTGCTCAAGCGACTCCAGTACCTGAGCGTATGAGACTTCTTCTGAATTCATTCGCGCCTCCAGACCCCAACACTTATACCTTGTTGAGCAGGTGAAATCCAGACCCCATGGCCGCGCACTTTCTTCAGCACGCGCTTGACTTGGTCGGAAACGTGAACATCTGTGGACCAAACAGGGATTTGCAGGATCGTTTTGCAGCAAGATGATCGACAAACTCCCGTAATACCGGAAGGCTTCAGGAGAACCCTGTCGTCGGTGCAGGATGATTGAACGAACTGGGAGCGCTTACTGATCCGCGGTCCAAGAGGTTCCCGACCGGCGACCCCTTACCAGGAAAGCACTAGGACTAGGAGGTGTTGACATGCACAGATGGCATTTCGGCAGACATCCGGGCTTGGGAGAGTTCGAACGCATGCGTCGGGAAATGGGCTCCCTTTTCGATTTGTTTTCAAGACAGGGGAGACCGCGGAATCCGTTGTGGCGGGAAACCAAGATCTTTCCCCCATTGAACGTCACTGAGAAACCCGACTGCTTCGTGGTTACCGCGGAGATCCCGGGTATGAAGACCGAGGACCTGGAGATCCAGGTGGAACGCGACACGCTCAACCTGAAAGGGGAAAGAAAGCCCGAAACAGTAGCGAAAGAGGCCGGTCATCACAGACGTGAGCGCGCTGCCGGGACGTTCCACCGCAGTCTGACGCTCCCTGCGAAAGTGGATAAGGAGCAGGTGACGGCCAACTACAAAAACGGCGTACTCACCGTAACGCTGACCAAGGCGAAGGAAGCCCTACCCAAGGAGATCACGGTTACAACCGAGTAACTGTCGCTCGGAAGAAGGAGGCGGACATGGCTGATCAGGAACTGCAGGTTGCCGACAAGGCGGAAGTGTCCCCCGATCATGGAGAATTGATCCACGAGGGGACCTACTTCACTCCCGCAGTGGATATCTGCGAATCGGAAAAAGAGTTGGTTCTACTGGCCGACATGCCGGGTGTGGACGCCGGCAACCTGGATATCGACCTCAAAGACGACACCCTCTCAATCGTCGGGAAAGTGGTGTTCGGATCGGAACACGGAACCGCGCTTCTGACCGAGTACAGCGTGGGGAACTTCTTCCGAAACTTCCACATTACCGACATGGTAGACCAGAACAAAATCACGGCCACCATGACCGATGGAGTACTACGATTGGTGCTGCCCAAGGCTGATGAGGCGGTGCCGCGCAAGATCCCCGTCTTCACGGATTAACACGCGCCAGTCGTACCCCCGGGTTGGGGCGCCTCCAATCTTCGAGGCGGCCCAACCCGTCCGAAGCGATACGGCACAAACAAAGTGACCCTTCAGTCATTCGGGGTTAACTCGCAAGATGTCATTGCGACTCCGGGCTTAAACCGGAGGAAGCAATCCCCTGCACAGTAGATATGGGGATTGCTTCCCCGGATCGGGGTCCGGGGCAGGCTTTGTTTCACTCCTCGCAATGACACGCTCGATGAAAAGATCACCCCGTGAAGCTGAAGCCTTACCAAAAAAGCGTCCGGGAGGGTTGACAAACAAACCGCGAACGACTATTACTCTAGGATTAGACTCATCACATGATGAGTCTGTTCGGCGTTATGGCGCCAATACTAGATCAAAAGACATGTTGATAGTCTGCGGAGTCAAAAAAATATGAACTATCCGGTGGTCGCATCACAGCTTGACCATTTCTTGGGCCAAATCAGGACCATAAAACCGCTTACCGCTGAGCAGGAATACGACCTGGCAGTGAGGTACAAGGAGACCGGGGATCGAGAAGCCGCGCATCAGCTGGTGGTCTCTCATCTTCCGTTCGTGGTTAAGATAGCGTTCCAGTATCGTCACTACATGCTTCCGATTCAAGATCTGATTCAGGAAGGATCCATCGGACTCATGAAGGCGGTCCAACGTTTTGACCCATACAAGGGTTTTCGACTCGTTTCATTTGCCGTCTGGTGGATAAAGGCTTACATCAAGAACTTCATCCTCAAGTCGTGGAATCTGGTCAAACTGGGAACTACGCAGGCGCAGAGAAAACTCTTCTTTCGCATTGGGGAAATAGGTGAACATTTCGATGCGGACGCGAGGAATGCCAAGATACGAAAGCTCGCCAAGGATCTGAAGGTCAAAGAAGACGAAGTCATTGAGGTGGAGGCCCGAATCAAGGCCAGGGAATGGTCACTGGACGAGGCCCTCGGGAACGACGGAGATGTGACGGCCCTGGACTTTCTATCTGATCCGAGCGCCGACCAGGAGTGCCGGCTGATGGACAAGGAAGCGGCAGCCGATCTCGCCGGCGCGACCAAGAAGGCCCTAAGAAAGCTCGATCCCAGGGAGCGTTTCATCGTGAGGAAAAGATTCCTGGATGAGTCGCACTGGACCCTTCAGAAGATAGGCGACCATTTCGGAACAAGTCGAGAGCGGGTTCGCCAGCTTGAGCAGAGGGCATTGAAGAAACTCAAGAAGGAGTTCTCCTCGCAGACCCTGGAAAACCTTCTCCCCGCGTGACCCACAGCCGATATTCAGACAGTCGGCTTGCACCAGGTTGATTCCTGAGCATTCCATCTTGACCCCGGGGACCTATGGTAAGGTCCCTTTGCCGTGTCGGCCTGGAGATTCCCACCCATAAACTTTCCCTGTGGTTGTCGCGGGTCACGCTCTATCTACGAAGATTGCTTCGCTCCGCCCGCTATGACATCCTACCAGAGCCCCCGTAACTCGAGGCTTACTTCTTTTCCCACCATGAGGTTGACATACGGAGCCCACGGGACTATCACGAACTCGACCATGTTTTCGATGAAGAAAAACCTCCGACACCTCCAAAATCTGACCTATATCAGGCCTGTTTTGGCTGTGGCGATTCTCGCAACGATTGTGGGATGGTGTCCTGCGCCGCGAGGACGGTGCGAGGGTTTGTCCGTCAAATCCGACGTCAACGCCTCGGGTCCGACTTCCTCTCAGAGTCGTGCCGGGAATACGCGGGAACCGGGAACGCAGGAGCCGAAAGACCGATTTCCGGAATCCGCAGGTCCGAGAGACAGCACCCAAGACCAACGCACGGCCGGCAAGGATCAGACCGCGTTGGATCGGTCACAGGAGATGCGGAGGATCGCTCTTGAGAGGCTTGAGGACAAGGTAAGGGAAGAGTCGGGTCTCATGCGAAGCGCGGTGCAGATAATGGACGCTGATGCCGCTGGTAGGTGGTTGGCCGGCTTCATATCTGCTCAACCGCTCAATTGTTCGGTCAAGCACCGGAATGAGTGGATTGATGCTATCATTCTTGCGGCACAGAGGAACGATCTCCCCATTTGCAAAGAAATTCTGGCACTTACCGCGTGCATAATTTCGATTGAGTCGGGATTCAACGCTGATCCGCCCGCGGTGGACCCAGGAGGCGGAGAAGACATGTCAGCCATCCTGGACAGGGCGGAGCAAAAGCTTCAACGAGTAGCGGGGCCTTTGCTTCTCGTGCCTCCATTACCCGGGTACTATGCGGCTTACAAGGCAAAATACTATCCCCGGTTGCTGGCATGCCGAACTGAGGGGGAAGTGGAAGTGGTGGCCCGAAGCATTGCCACGGATCTGGAGAACCAAGTGGCGATACTGCCCGATTTCTTGAAGGATAAGATTCGCCAAGGCATTGAGAAGCTGCGAAACATTGTACGAACCAAAGGCTCCATGCAGCTCAACTTCAGTCGGGCACGAGCGGTTTTGACGGAACGGGGCGAGCGTTTCACGGATCAGGAACTCTGCAATCACATGTACACTGTCAGGGGCGGAGTTGACGTGGGGGTAGCGGCACTGAAGCCCATGTTCGTACAGTACGCGGCGCGTTACGCGGTTCCCGGCGATCTTTCATGGCTCTTCTTCGTGGGCATGGACTATCACTACGGTCCATTTTCCAGCAGGAACATGATGGAACAGATCAGGATTCGAGACCTTTCCGGGATCGACATAGCGCTGGACGGCGATTTCCTACACTATGACGAGCGTGGACGGCCTCTTGAGCGGCAATCCCAGACCAGGTTCGCTACCGAGGTCATTCTCCCCGACACCGCCCCGGAAGGGATATTTGAGGCATTCCTGCTGGAGAAGGACCCTCATTACATTTGCACTGAGGTCCATCAGTCCATCGCGGCCGCACACTTGGAGCGATTCGGGGCAACCCCATTTGCCGTCATTGGCGATCTCTGGATGGGGGAAAAGGCTTTCATCAAGCATGGCACACTCTGGAAGACCCGATCGTATCTGAAGAAATTGGATCGATACCTGAATTCGATCCCGTGGGACGGCTGATCGATACACACCGAGGTGCGGGCAATTGAAGTGTATGGGCCGCGCGCCGGCCCTGGAATGCGTCCGGCTATTACCGCGTGCGCGCCACCGTTCAGTGACGTGTGGGTCGACTAGAACGACCATATCCCTGCGTCCAGCGGGTGGCAAGAGGGCGCACACACAGGTGCGCCCCTACACTCCGCCCCACGACGGGCATAAGCCCGCTGGGTAGGGCCAGACCCCGGATCGTAGTCCGGGGCAGGCTCTGTATGTCTGCCCTTCTGATTTCAATCCCCCTTCGTGACTGATACCAAGTTGAGATCAAAGGAGTACGGTTCTGTTCTAGGGTGCCACTGCCGGCTTGCCCAGCAGTGGTCTTCAGTAAGCGTTTGATCGCACATCGGCATGAGGAGATCCACACACGCGTCACCAAAACTCAGCTCTGACGGGCGAGTTTTTTTGCGCGTTAGAACGGTGGTATGATCCGCG
>CAZGNL010000180.1:0-10685 GCA_964527475.1 uncultured Syntrophaceae bacterium | reverse complement strand
GTGGTTTGGAGGGGAGCCACTGCGCGTGGGGCGATTGAGCGGGCCCCGACAGCTTACGTGACATGACAGCTGTCGGTAACATGACGTTGAAATGCCTGCCCGGCTAGGGCCTCCCCTCCAAGTCCATGCGCAGCGTGCGCGCTCTTCGAGTACCCTGTCCGAGGCGCAGCCACGGACCACTGAACAACGGAAAGGACTTTCATGCTTTGTTGTCGCTTTCTTGCGATGATAGTTGGTATGAGACAGATCAAGGCCGCGTGGCCCATATGGACCATATGACGCCGCCAAATCCGGCGACTCCGGTGAGAATTATTGTGAGTATTGTCGACGCGAACCACCGGCGAACACTGCTCAATTCGGTTGTAACATCGCGTCTGAAGCGTGACTGATCGTCCGCCATGCGGCTGATCTGACTCTCAATACCCCGTCCCATTTCGTCGATGAGCCGCAGATTTTCGTTCCTGATATTTTCAGCACGCTTCTCGTTTTCACTCTTTATGGTGTCGAGATACTTCTGCTGTTGTTCTTTCGTCTCGTACCAGAATCTGAAATGGCTTGAAACAGGTCCATGTCCATGCCTTGCTCCGGTGCCTTGCCGGCATTATTATGTTTCGTTGTGTCTTTCAATGCGTGGCAGCGGTCTCAATCCTCGAAATCGCCTGCTGGTCCTTTGTCGGTGCCGAGGGCTTTTGCCTTTTCACGTATTTTGTCTTCGGTCCAGTCTTCGGGGTCTTCCATGCGCCGGGTTTTCGGGCCCAGGTCGTATGATTCCGCTTTTAGGATGGCCTCTACGGCTAACGGAGCAGTATCCTCGGCATTGAATACATTGACGATCATGTTGTACACGAAATCCTCGACCGCCTGAGTCATCCGCTCCCGTATATCCCGATGGAGCCCCAGGAGCCTGTTCTCAAACGGCAGATTCAAGCGCTTGTAATCTCCGCCTTTCCAGCCTTTGTCCTGCGCGTAGGCGACCATCTCTTCCCAGATCTGTTCCGGGACTCCGGCATCAGGCAACTTTATGAAGGCCCCATCCTGGTCCTGCACGGCATTTCCGTATTCATTCACTTCCACACCCCATGAAACCATCTGGAGCGCGGTGGCTACGTTGGCCTTGGTGGTGCGGGTCTCTGTGGCAATTGATCTGAGCCTGTCGAAGCTGTTGCCGGAGGTTCCGTGTTGCGCGCCCGACACACTGTACTTCTCGATGGTTTTGTGCATTTGCGCGGTCAAGCCAATCTGTATCCCGGCGCCGTCGGCTTCGATACCGTGCATGGTGCCGTTGTTGAGCGCGATCCAGTCGGGGAAGATATCATACGCGTTGAGGCCTCCAACGAGAAAGGCCGCCTCGTCCGGGGTTGAAAGTCCCAGCTTTCCTTTGATTTCCCCCACCTCGGTTTCATAACCGGCCCACGGAGGCACGTACCGGTTGAGTTCAAGGCTGGCCAGCAGGTTCTCGTCATCGGGCAAATGGGACGCGTCAATAGCTATGGATGTGACTCCCGCGTAGAACAGGCTGGGGATTTCAGTCTTTCCGATCTCCACATCCTTGTCGCCCTTGATCCCATAATGATCCGCATGCACTGCTACAGGAACCTGAATCCCCAATTCATTACAGATCGTGTCCACGAGCATTGCCAGGTTCCACATGCTCACCGGGCAATAGGCCGCGGCTCCCCCTTCGGATTTGGCAATCTCAATAATAATCGCGGCATTGGCCTTGGCCGCCGCCCTGAGCGCGCCGCGACACACAAAGGAGTTTCTGGCATTCGCGGCAATGGCCATTGCACTGCCCCGGGTGATGAGAGCCCGGTCGATGACTTTGCCGCTCACTATGAGGGCCCGTGAATTCGGGAACAGACGCGCCACGTTGGGCGGCCGGCCCTTATCCAGGGCGTTTTTGAAATCGGCTGATGTGATGTCCGGTTGAGGTTTCATTGTGCTGTTTCGCTTTCCGGAAAATATGGTTGCCGAAGCATGCTACGGCTAAGCTCTCAAATTGTCCCTCTCGGACACGGTTCCCGGGACCGAGACGACAAAGTGGGAACCCGAGGGAGCTGTGGCGCCATCCATTGAGAAGGGGTTCTACCACGGGGCCCCTCCCATCACCCTCATTTACGGGAGGCGTAGGGGGGTAATCTTAACACCGAATCTCAATGCGCGTCACCATAATTCCGTTTGCCAGCGGATTCCGTGTCGCCGGCCGCCTTCTCTGACCCGCGTTTGCGTCGATCCTGCGCAGGTGGGTATCCGAAAGCTCTGAGTATTTTTACATCGTATTCAACATTTCCCCTGTGCGGGGGAGGCCTCTTCAGGATGCACCGAAGCGCGCCGAAGCTTAGCGGTCGAAATGCGTCGGGGTCTCGCAGCGTGTAATGATGTCCGTCAAAATCGAACTCGATCCTTTTTATCCACCAAAGGGTTCCGTTGTGCAATTCCACTTTCAGGTAAGGGGTGCCGTCGTCTTCGCGAAAGCGTAGGTATCCTGTTGCGAAGACGTTTTTCAACTCGGCCTTGGACAGGGCTTCATATGGCGCGGGGACTATGGAAGTGCGCAGAAGCCATGCAACCACAGCCATCGCGGCCACGAAGATCACCCCAATGAGCGCGGCGACAAATAAAACCTCATGTCGCCGATATCCGGCAATTAGTCTCGATCTCATCCTGTGTCGTCCTGGACGCGTCCAATGGTGGTCATCTTTCCTGTTCGAGAGTCATACCTGTGCAAAAACTTGCTCCGCTCATAGAAGGCATGACCCACAAACGCGGTCTTGTCTTTGCCCCTTGCCTTGAGACTCAGGATCACGTTGGGAGGCACGCGTACCAAAGTCTTGCCCCCACCGGGAGTGGAAAGAAAAATGTCTTCCCCGTTCCCCGATACTTCCGCGTCAAAGTATCGGTGCTCCTTGGCAAAGTACTGCTCCTGTTCCTCTGCCGCTTGCATCAGCACCTTCGCGGCAAGCTCGCTCTGTCGGTGGTCCCTGTAAGAGCCGACCAGCAGAAAATATATCACTGACAGGGTAGTCATAATGGCTACCGCTGCCAACATTTCAATTACAGTGAATCCAGCCTCAGATCTCGATACTTTCATCTCTCTTTTTTACTCTCCATCGGGAATCAGGCGCGACGCCGGGTACACAGGGTCTGTGATTCAAGATTCATGGCGATTGAGACGAACCTTTTCCAGACGTGGTTTCACAACGGATCGAAATCCGTTGACAAGGCACAACCTAATCCGGAACGAGTCTTATGTCAAGACAGATTTAGGTGTAGATTCAAATGGTTATCGTCCCATCGAACACCAATGTAACGGGACCGGCCATAAATACTGAAGAATTATGATCTTTCCACTCAATATCCAGGTTTCCCCCAAGGAGTTCCACTGTCAAGGAATTCTCCACCAACCCCCCAAGTATAGCCGCCACCGCGGCTGCGCACGCGCCGGTGCCGCAAGACAGAGTTTCTCCACTGCCCCGTTCCAGCACCCGCATTTTCAGTCGTCGAGGGGTCTGAACCTGTATGAACTCAACGTTGGCTTGGGCAGGAAACAGCGGTAGGGTCTGAATCGCGGGTCCAAATCGTTTGGGCAGATCATCAATGTCGCGGTCCACCGGGATAACGCAGTGGGGGTTTCCCATTGACAGGATGGAAGCTGAGAACAGTCTGCCCTCGATCTCGATGGGGTAATTGAGTATGGGCCTGCCATTGGATTCCAGGTTGACCGGGATCTGTTCGGGATCGAAAATGGGTGGTCCCATGTCAACGCGCGCTCTTTCAATTTTGCCGTCAGGACCCGGAAACAGATCGAGAGTCTTCAGACCGGCCCGGGTTTCCACGAGCATGGTATCCTTTTCAGTGAGCCCCAAGTCGTAAACATACTTGGCGAGGCAACGAATCCCGTTGCCGCACATTTCGGCCGGGGAGCCGTCCGCGTTGATGTAGTCCATGAAGAAGTCGGCCCGGTCCGACGGCCTCACCACGATAACGCCGTCACCACCCACACCTGCCCGGCGGTCGCATATTCGAGCAACCTGTCCCGGGGACATAGTTACTTCGCCTGCCAAATCGTGGAACACCACAAAATCGTTGAGGGTTCCGTGCATTTTCCAGAACTTGATTTTCATGGGGTAAGAGTATTCTTTTTTCTTTGACCTGACAACCCCGCGGAAAACCGGTTGAAAGTGTCCGCGATTTTCACCATAATCCAAGGAGTATCGCGCAAGCCGGAAATGAAATGAAATACCTGACTGTTCTGTTGTTTATTATTCTAGCCTGGTTTCTTTTGGAGGAGTTCGTTTTCCAGGATCGCAAGTCCGAGGGACTGGAAACGTACGGAGACAAGTGGAAGGATCTGGGCCGGCGACTACACCTGGTTTTCGGAATATTGGCTGTGGCCGCGGTGATTCTGTTGGCCATGAGCTATGTTGTGAGTTCCATGGGATTCCACTGGTAATGGGCTCGATATCCAGCGCATCGGATATCATGGCCCGCGGGTCCCGTTCCTTGGCGTAAGCGCCCCGATTCGTCCCAAGTAGGACCGGCATCTTGCCGGTCCTGTCCCCACGAAGATCCCTTCCAGGGGTACCGGAGCCGGCTGACACCTCGCCTGGTGTCAGGTGAAGAAGTGGCCCGCTCGGCCCGTTGCCTTTCAGTTTCGCGGGGGAGATCGTCTCATCGCATGTGTCATTGCGAGGAGTGAAACGACGAAGCAATCCCTACACTTGGCGCGCAGGAGATTGCTTCCTCCGGTTCAAGCCCGGAGTCGCAATGACATCGGGCCCGTGCCCCCGAATGACTGACAGTTACTGTAAGCCGGAATTAGACGACTTCCAGTACGCATGCCATTGATACGCCGCCGCCGCCGCACAAGGTGGCGAGTCCCAGGCTCTTGCCCCGTTTTTTCAGGGAGTAGATGAGGCTGGTCATAAGTCTGGCGCCTGTGCACCCAACAGGGTGGCCCAGGCCGATACCGGATCCATTGACATTGGTGATTTCGCGATTCAGACCCAGCTCCTTTTCGCATCCAAGGTACTGCGCTGCAAATGCCTCGTTGAGTTCGATCAAGTCGAAATCCCCAAGCGCGTAACCGGATCGCTCCAACAGACTCTTGACAGCAGGAACAGGGCTCAGGCCCATTATGGAGGGATGACATGCCCCCATCCCCTGGGCCTTGATCCGAGCCAGCGGGGTGAGGCCGTCGGCCTTGGCCCTCTCTTCGCTCATCAGTATCATGGCGCACGCGCCGTCGTTTATGCCGCTGGAGTTTCCCGCGGTAATGGTCCCGTCTTTGGGAATGAACGCTGGACGCAGTTTGGCCAGGGCATCCATTGTCAGCCCGGGTCTGAAGTGCTCGTCCTTGTCGAATGTCTTGGGTTCGCCCTTCCTCTGGGGGATGCTCATGGGGATTATCTCGTCGGCAAAAGAGCCGTCGTGGGTTGCGCGCTCAACGTTGTTGTGGCTTCGCAGGGCCACCTCGTCCTGTTCCTCCCGTGATATGCCCAGTTTTCGCGCTACGAACTCCGCGGTGTGACCCATGATGTACGGCTTTCCTCTGAAGAATTCCACGGGACCATCATCAGGATAGGGCAGGATATGTGAACCGCAATGAAGCCCGGTGGTCAACGCATCGGTGATGGTGTCGTTTCCCATTCTGACACCCCAGCGCGCCTTCTCCAATGTGAACGGCACACCTGACATGTGCTCCACTCCACCTGCCAGTACCACATCGGCTGCTCCTGTCTTGATCATTGCCGCGCCCGACAGGGCGGCCTCCATTCCCGAGATGCAGACACGGTTTACGGTGACAGCGGGCACGGAGTCGGGAATTCCCGCCATCAACGCGCCGATCCGCGTCACGTTCATAGCATCGGTAGGATTCAAACAGCATCCGAAGCGCACGTCGTCTATGGTGTCTACAGGAACTCCCGCCCGCTCAATCGCGGCCTTCATAGGGACACTGGCGATATTCGAGGCATGCGAGTCCTTCAGAGTGCCTCCGAACTCACCTATTGCTGTACGACATGCTGAAACTATTACTACGTCGCTCATGAAGTTGCTCCTTACAAGTTTGTCGGTGATCGTTCACCGGGCTTGAAGCGGTTCTGCGCCCGGTGAGAATGGAGGGGGAGACTCATCTCCCCCTCCAAACCTCCCCCATACGTAATTCCGGGAGCTTGTACGGTTCACGCTGAACGGTTACGTTTATCGTCTCAATGTGAGGCAGCGCGTGTTTGCCAAAGCCCATTACGTGAATGCCCTAAGACAATGGATGCACTGCAAGGCCCCCCCTGGTACCGGCTTAGACCGACTATCCAAGAGGGCGACGCATGCGTCGCCCCTACGCTCGGGCCCCGATGACTTTGCGACACTCTTATGTTTCGTTGTGCCTGAATTCTTTAGCATGAGAGTTTCAACTGCGGTCCCCGCCATGTCGACAACCGCTCGGGGCATTCAGATCAAGCAGAACCAAGACGCGCCGGGGGGCGCGGCTCGGGCTGTTCACGAACACATAATCCGGCCGCGACGCGCCCGGGCGCCGGGCATTGGCATTCGCCGGCTCTGGGGGCCACGGCAATGTTCCGAGATGCTGAGTGATTCAGGAACCAGGCCGAGAAAGTGCGTCACTTGATGATCGCGGCTTCCTCCACCTCCAGTTTCTTTTCAAACTCGCCCCAGAAGTCCGCCTCGGTCGTTCGCCAGTCCGATCCGAACTTGCTGTTGAACAGGGTGGCTACCTCGTCCAGGGCCTTCTGCCAGACAGAACTGTAGTTCAGTTTCAGGACGTCTTCCAGAAACGGGACCAATGATCCGAGCTTGTCCTTGGGCAAATAGGCGCGTGCTCCCAGTTCAATGGATTTCTTGAGCGCGTCCGGCGTGAACGCGTGCGCGGTGAGCATGACGACGGGGAAGCCGGCGTTGTCGGCGATTCGGAGCAGGTCGAATCCTCTCACACCCATGATGTCCAGAATTACCAGATCGTAAGTGTAGGACACCAGGTACTGCTGTGCTTTCTCGAAGGTCGCGGCCCTGTGGATGGTGATTTTTGCAGCATCGGTGAGTTCTTCCTCAATGATGTCCAGGACATCTTCCTCGTCATCGACTGCCAGGATCAGTTTTTCTGACAAGATTTCAGAACCGGCCATTGGTAATCCTTTTCTTTCGGGATCTGATGCACTTCAAACCCCATGATTCTTTGTGTTTTTGTCGGACAGGGACGTCTGGCTCTTCGCGGTCCACCGCCAGGGGTGACCGTGGCAGCCCGTAGCGTTCCCCATCCCCTTGTGCCGAATTCTTTCTCGCTCGAACCGGTATCGAACCCCGGATACGTTAACATGCTTACCCATCCGAGCCCGCGAAGTCAACTCTTTCGGACATTCAAATCGCACAATGCTCGAACCATTGGTGTTGACCTGAACAATTCTCGTAGGATACGTTAGAGCAACCGGGAATTCTTGATCGGCTTCTGCGGCCGCGACGGCCTTGCGGTCGGTCCCGGTCGGAAGCGGATCGGACCGACTACTGATACCGTTACCGCGTCAAGGTGTGCAATCGACAGGGCATCCGGTAGAACCGGGAAAATCCCCTGACCCCCTCCAAACCTACCCATACGTAGTTTCAAGGAGTTGTGCTTGTCGCGGTGAACGCTTACCATTATCTGGAGGCCGCATGTTTGAACGCGCATTGATGTGATACCATTTCGTGAATATCATTGTAATCCGGGTTTGCCACGAGCATCCCCCATCATAGGCCACGAGATTTGTAATGGTTCACCGGGCTTGAAGCGGTTCTGCGCCCGGTGAGAATGGAGGGGGCGACTCATCTCCCCCTCCAAACCTCCCCCATACGTAATTCCGGGAGCTTGTATGGTTCGCGGTGAACGGTTACCGAGATTTTACTTGTTAAATGGCGAAGCGGTATGAGATCAACCGCGCCAAGAAAGAGGTAGGCATGGCAGCAAGGAAATACATCGTGGTCCCTCCAATGGAGGGAAGTCTGAAGAACCTGAGGGAAATAGCGGGGAATTTGTGGTTCTCGTGGAACGCTGAAGCTGTGGAACTCTTCGACCATTTCGACGAACAGCTCTGGAACGATTCCAATCACAACCCGCTGAAGGTTCTGGTGAGTTTAAGTCGCCACGAGCTTGAGGCGCTTCGGGAAGATGAGGGGTACAAATCCCATTCCGAGCGCGTCTATCAGCGTTACCGCGCGTATATGGAGCGGTCCGGATCATATGATCATCGGCTGGAACAACCCGTGGAGTTTGTCACCGCCTACTTCTCTATGGAGTTCGGGTTGGCCGAATGCCTGCCGCTCTACTCCGGGGGGCTGGGGCTCCAGGCCGGCGACCACTTGAAATCCGCCAGCGACCTGAACCTGCCGATGGTCGGGGTAGGACTTCTTTATCAGGAAGGCTACTTTCGCCAGAAGCTTACGGCCGACGGTCGGCAACAAGAGCTATATCCCCGTACTGACCTTGACACACTTCCCCTGGAGAAGATCACCGATGAGACGGGATCTCCCTTGCTCATCCCGGTGGATCTGGGCGGTGAGACCGTCAAGGTCCGAGTTCTGAGGGCGGATGTGGGAAGGGCGCCTCTTTACTTGCTCGACGCCGACGTTCCCGAGAATGATGCCGGCCTCAGGAGAACTACGGCAAGGCTGTATGGCGGGGATGTGGAGATGCGCCTCCGTCAGGAACTGGTTCTCGGGATTGGGGGAGTTCGTGTGCTGGAGGCTCTCGGTATTAAACCCGCGGTCTTTCACCTCAATGAGGGTCATGCGGCGTTCACGATCCTGGAGAGGATTCGGAGTTTGGTGGAAACGGAGGGACTGTCTGTGGAAGAGGCATCGGATCTGGTGACCAGCCAGACAGTCCTCACGCTGCACAGGCCTGGCCCGGATGGAAGCGATCGATTCGAGCGACACCTGATGTCAAAGTACTTCAAAAACGTCGTTCAAGCCCTTGAGATCGCTCCTGATACTTTTATGGGGCTGGGAAGAGTACATCCAGCCGACGCGTCGGAAGGGTTCCTGATGCCCGTCCTGGGCCTCAGAATGGCCGCGCGATCCACCGGGATCAGCCGTCTACACGCGAGCGTAGCCAAGGTAACCTGGAATGACGTGTGGCCCCACGCTGATCCGGAAGACGTCCCAATTTCCGCGATTACCAACGGCATTCACATTCCATCCTACACTTCCCGTGACCTCATAAGGCTGTACGATCGCTACTTGGGCCCCGGCTGGACCGAGGACCCGGACAGTGAAAAGACCTGGCAGAGGGCCGAGCAGATCCCGGACACCGAACTGTGGCGCGCTCACGAAAGAGGTCGCATGCGGCTGGTGTCGTTTGCTCGGAAACGCCTGCATAAACAGCTAAATGAGCGGGGGGCGCCCAATGGAGGACCAGAATCCGTCCGGAGCGCCCTGGACCCCGAGGCCCTCACCATTTGTTGCGTCAGTCGCTTCACAGACTACCAGCGGGCCACACTCCTTCTTAGGGATCCCGGACGTCTGGCCAAGATCGTCCAGGATCCGGATCGCCCGGTTCAGTTCATCTTCGCGGGTAAGGCGCATCCGGCCGACGAGCACGCCAAGGGCTTGATTCGTGAAATCGTTGAATTTACAAATGCCGATCCCTTCGGGCCCCACATGGTGTTCATCGAGGATTACGATATCGATGTGGCCGCCCACATGTTTCAGGGCGCGGACGTGTGGTTGAGTTCGTCTCGTCGTCCAATGGAGGCCTGCGGTATGAACGGAATGAAGGCCGCGGCCAACGGCGCGCTCAACCTCAGCACGCTCGACGGTTGGTGGGACGAAGGTTACCGAGGGGAAAACGGTTGGGCTGTCGGCTGGGGAGAGGAATACGATAATCACGATTACCAGGATGATGTGGAAAGCAAGGCCCTCTACGAAATCCTGGAAGAGAGCGTTAAGACGATCTTCTACGAGCGCAGCGCGGATGACCTCCCCAGGGAGTGGATTCGGATGATGAAACGTTCGATTCGCACTATTTGCCCCAAGTTCAACTCCCATAGAATGGTCTGTGACTACGTTGCGCAGCTGTATGTTCCCGCGGCTCGCTCGTTCCACGAGCTACAAAAGGACGGACACGGGGTCCTCAGGGAAATGGTCGCCTGGAAAAAGAAGATGGAACTCGATTGGGAGAACATCTCCATAAAGGGTGTTGAGGTGCTCGACGAAACGAACGCGCTCAAAGGCAAGGAAGTGGAAGTATTGGTGACTCTGGATACAGCGGGTCATGGGCCCGAAGAACTCAGGGTTGAACTCCTGCACGGCCCCATAGATATATGGGAGAAATTCAAGGATCGGCACGTGACACCACTGACAGTGAAACCGGCCGCGGACCGCACCGACGGTAACGTAGTATTCTCAGGCCGGATGCCATTGAGCCAGGCCGGTCTATACGGATACGCTGTGCGGGTGACTCCCGATCACCCCAACTTGCCCTTCTCCCGCCGGTTCGATCTGGTACACCGAGGATGACTGGATTCTTAAGGCATTTATAGAGCCGCTTACCTCATCCGGGGCGAAGCCACGGACAAGCTACCCCAAGATTTTCGTAGTTCGTTGTCCCTTATTAGGGGTGATATAGCAGTTCTCGAAAGTCCTCACGGATTCGCAGGCTGGAAAGCCTGCGCCATCAGGAAGAAGTTTCGGAGGAA
>CAZGNL010000179.1:0-10701 GCA_964527475.1 uncultured Syntrophaceae bacterium | reverse complement strand
GGCCCTCCATTCTCACCGGGCGCAGAACCGCTTCAAGCCCGGTGAACCATTACGACTTGGAAAGATACGGGTGAGAGCGGCATGCCCAAACGAGAACCGCCCCCTCGGGAGCAAACTGCCCAACATGGTGATTCGGGAAAAGGTTCCAGGGGCCCTTCCCCTTACCGCGAAATCTTGTCTCGCGTGGCGGCCGCGCTGCGGAGGCATTTCGTGGAGCCCCTGGTACACTCCAACAACCCGCCGTGGTTCGACGCGCGTGGGGTTGCAATGGGCCTTCTCGTTGGGTTCGGAGTTCCCGTGGGCGCGCAAATAGCGGTCCTGGTCCTGCTGCGAACCGCGTTCCGATTCAACGGTGTCATCGCGTTTGCGTTTTCCTGGGTCAGCAATCCGATCACCATTTTGCCCATGTATTACATGTACTATTACTGGGGATCTCTGCTCCTGAGCAGACCCGACATCCTGAGTCAGAATGCCTTCATCGCGCTCATGCGACCTGTGCTTCAGGCCGAGCATCTCTGGGGTCCCTTGCACGCGTTCGCATACCTCGGGTGGGACGTGCTCCTACGATGGTCGGTCATCGCGGTTATAGTAGGGACTATTTCCGCGGTGGTCGGATATGGTCTCGGAATGCACTTTCAGACGATGCGCTGGAGGCGAAGGGCTAAGAAAGTTGGAATCACATACGAAAAACTTCTTGAAGACCTTGAGGAAAGGATAGCAAAAGAAGAGGATCAGAGTTCATCCCTCTGAAAGGCCGTGCCTGGAGCACAAAAAAAACCCCGCCGCCTCACGAGGAGGCGACGGGGAATATTTATCAAAAGGCCGAGACTTCCCAGCCTCAATCAAAACTTAGACGATGAAGGGAACAATCAGCAGGGCAACCATGTTGACGACCTTGATCACCGGATTCAAGGCCGGTCCCGCTGTGTCCTTGTACGGATCGCCTACGGTGTCACCGGTGATCGCTGCTTTGTGAGCCTCGCTTCCTTTGCCGCCCAGGTTGCCGTCTTCGATGTACTTCTTGGCGTTGTCCCAGGTGGCGCCGCCGGTGGTCATGGAGATGGCCAGGAATATGCCGACCACGATGCTGCCGATGAGCATTCCCCCGAGGGCTTCCTTACCCAGGCCCGGGATAAAAGCGACTGCAAGCGGGATCAGCACCGGGAGCAGAGACGGCAGGATCATCTGCTTCTGGGCCGCGGCTGTGACCAGATCCACACATTTGCCGTATTCGGCCTTTACGCCCGGTTTGCCTTCCCTCAGTCCTTCGATCTCGCGGAACTGACGGCGAACCTCATCCACGATTGATCCCGCGGCTTTACCCACGGCCAACATACACAATGCCGCGAAAAAGAAGGGAATAATCCCTCCTATCAACAGCCCGACGAGGACCTTGGGGTTAGACAAATCAAAGGTGACCTGTGAACCCAATTCCTGCAGCTCTCGCGTGTACTCCGCGAAGAGCACCAGCGCGGCCAGGGCTGCGGAACCGATTGCGTAACCTTTTGTCACCGCTTTGGTGGTATTGCCCACCGCATCCAGCGGGTCGGTTCGGTTGCGCACTTCTTCGGGCAGGTTGGCCATCTCGGCGATTCCGCCGGCATTGTCCGTGATGGGACCATAGGAGTCGATGGCCACCACGATACCGGTCATGGACAGCATGGACACAACGGTAATGGCAATCCCGTAGAGTCCGGTACCGGTGTTACCCGCGAATCCGCCTCCAAGGCCGTACCCAATCAGGATAGCCACCGCCAGCGCGATGACTGGAAGGACCGTCGATATCATGCCGATTGCCAGGCCCGCTATGATGTTGGTGCCGTGTCCGGTGCTGCTGGCGTTTGCCACGTACTTCACCGGTCCATACATCCCAGTAAAATACTCGGTGATGACCACGATCAGGGCTGTCAGAACGAGACCGAGAACGGCCAGCCAGAACACGTTGATCGGAGTGATTATGAATTCGGTTGTTCCCTCTGCCGGCAGCGGCGCTCCGATGGGAAGCTTAACCGCGACAATGTAGAAGAATGCGGCTGCCAAGATTCCCGCGACAGCCATGCCCTTGTAGAGGGCGCCCATTATGTACAGGTCTTTCTCGGCCTTGGTCTTGCTCAACGTCACGAAGTAGGAGCCAATGATGGACGCAATGATTGCGACACCACCAATGAACAAGGGCAGGAAGAACGCGGTAGAATCCATTCCGTAGATAGACTTGGCCAAGAGCATAGCCGCGACTATGGTGACCGTGTAGGTCTCGTAAAGGTCCGCGGCCATACCGGCGCAATCGCCTACGTTGTCTCCCACGTTGTCCGCGATGACAGCCGCGTTCCGGGGATCGTCCTCCGGCAGGTCGGCCTCAACCTTGCCCACCAGGTCTGCTCCCACATCCGCGGCCTTGGTGTAAATACCACCGCCCACACGAGCGAACACGCTCATGAGCGAACTACCGAATCCCAGCCCAACCAGGGCGCTGAAGATGGCCTTGGGTTCCGGGTTCACATATACGGCCAGCAGATAGAAGCCGGCGACTCCCAACAGGGCCAAACCGGTAACCACGATGCCCGTAACCGAACCGCCCCTGAAAGCCACTTTCAGCGCTTGCGGCAGCCCTTTGCCCGCAGCCGCGGCCACACGCACGTTTGCCCCAGTGGACACGATCATTCCGAGGAAACCGGCAAGCGCTGATCCCACCAGACCGATGATGAATCCGACAGCCGGTATAAGGCCCAGCGTGAAATACAGGATTACCGCCAGGATGACTGCTATTATTGCCACCACCATGTACTGGCGGGTCAGATAAGCCATTGCGCCTTCAGCCACGTAGCCGGAGATGGCCTGCATCTCCTCGGTGCCGGCATCCTGCTTGAAGACCCATCCGGCCGTAATCAGGCTGTAAGCCACGCCCAGTGCGCCGCACACGAGCGCAATGTAAACAACATTAACCAATTCCATCCACCTACCTCCTTTTGGTCAATAAGACGCTGTTTTACTTTGGAAAAGACGATTCAATCATGGCAGAATAGACATAGATCGTCGCCATGTCAAGGACAAAGACGCCTGAAGTCTAATCCGTTGATTCTGACGGTCCCTAATTACCTATGGCCACCAGCAGTGCCGGCATCGCGCTTGACGGAAGCTTGGCCGCCTTTGCAACAAGCGGATCCTGAAAAGCGCCCACTGTTCCTGCGTGCAATCCAAGGGCCTCGGCCTGAAGATAGATGTTCTGATCAGCGGCTCCCACTTCCATGAATATGTAGCGCATACCTCGTTTCCCATATTTGACGGTGGTTCTGGGGGGGACCGCGGCGATAAGGACGATTGCGGGAGCCTTGGCCAGCCACATCTGGGAAAACGAGGCCCCGGCTACGCCGGAACGTTTGTCCCCGGCGGCAACCGTCTCAAGAGCATGCTTCCTGGGGTTGTAACGGTACACGGCGGGAGGTAAGGCGCCAACGGTGTCTTTCCCGGTTAACAGGAACACCTCCAGTGGATAGAGCGCGCCCGCGGACGCAATGACCTTTCTGGTAGCGCTCGTGATAGCGTCTGTGGGAAGGTCGCCGTTTGCCGACCATAGAATCTGAGAAACCTGCTCCAGCGTGAGAGGCTTCTTACTGAAGTGACGAACGGTCTTCTTGGCCACCATCGCGGCCTCCACAGAGAGCTGTCCTTTCAGCCGCGGCTTGGGCAGCTTAAACTCGCCTTCTTTGGCGGAGATTGTCAGGGGCGCAAGGACCAGCGCTGTTGCTGTGACGAGGATGCTCAAGCGTAACCGGAATTTCATGGGACCTCCTTGTTGCTGCGGTGGTAGACAGCAATATCTCATTCAGCCGTCCAATTCAACTCGTATCGACACCGCGCAACCTTGACCCGCGGGGCGCTCTTGGGCTGCCGTTTGACGAGAGGGTGGCTGAGAACCTGTTGCAAAGTCTTCTGTTATGGAATATTTTCTAGGCCCATTTCATTCTTGGGTAGTTTTAAATATACTTGTTTGAGGAGATCATTATGCAGAGAACGCTGTCCATAATAAAACCGGACGCGGTGTCCAAGAACCTGATCGGCTCGGTGACAAAGGTGTTTGATGACGCGGGTTTTAGAATAGCGGCAATGAAGATGAAGCAATTGACCCGTCCGGAGGCGGAGGGATTCTATTATGTACACAAGGAGCGGCCCTTTTTTGGGGAACTGGTGGAATTCATGATATCGGGCCCCGTGGTGATCATAGTCCTGGAAGGGGACAACGTGATTGCCCGCAATCGTGAAATCATGGGGGCCACCGATCCTGCCGAAGCGGCTGAAGGGACCATTCGCGCCAATTGGGCGGGCAGCAAGCAAAACAACATCGTTCACGGTTCCGATTCCGAGGAGAACGCCCGAATCGAGATCGCTCATTTTTTCAGTCAAATAGAGATCTGCTGAGGCCTGGGAGTTCCAATGTCGCCCTCTACTGCATCACATTCACAGTTAAAGCCGGATCTGGTGGGCATGACCCACGAAGAAATTACGACCATTTTTCGTGATCTGGGCAAGGAGAAATACAGGGCCACGCAGGTGATGAAGTGGATTCATCAGGGGTTGAGCGATTCCTTCGGAAGCATGACAAACCTTTCCAAGGTGTTTCGGGAAGAATTGTCCGAAACATGCCGCATCAGCTTTCCCGAGGTTCTGACGGCAACCTCGTCTCAGGACGGAACGCGCAAGTTCCTTCTGGGACTGGAAGATGGCCTTTCAGTAGAGACGGTGCTGATCCCCGGGGAAGATCACGACACCCTCTGTGTTTCAACGCAGGTGGGATGCGCGATGGGATGCCGTATTTGCCGAACCGCGAAGATGGGATTCAAACGTGATCTCACCGCGGGGGAGATAGTTTCTCAGCTGTCGGTAGTCCGCAAAGCCGCTCCGGAAAGCCGTATTACCAACGTGGTGTTCATGGGCATGGGGGAACCTTTGGCAAATCTCTCTGAAACGGTCTCCGCAATCCGGGTACTGACCCACCCCAATGGTCCCCGGATTTCCTGGAGGCGGTTGACCGTTTCCACCGCGGGCCTGGTTCCGGGTATACAAGGACTGGGAAGGGAGGCGAGGGCAAAGCTCGCGGTCAGCCTAAACGCGGTCACGGACGAGCAGCGAAGCGCGATCATGCCGATAAATCGCAAATACCCCCTGTCGGAATTGATGGCTGCGCTCAAGGACTATCCGCTCCCCAGGCGAGATCGCATCACGTTCGAATACGTGCTGATCGACGGTTTCAACGATTCGGACCAGGACGCGAAGAAGCTGGTTCGGCTGCTGAACCCAATTCGAGCCAAGGTCAATCTCATTCCGCTGAACCACGGGGTCTCCCCGGATCTTAACGCCCCGAGCCCTGAGCGGGTCCTGCGCTTTCAGGAGATAGTCATGTCCCGATCGCTCATGGCAATCATCCGGCGATCCCGCGGTACAGACATTCTTGCCGCGTGCGGGCAACTGGCGTCACGCAACGAACAAGCGCAATGAGCCGATCGCTGGAAAAGATCATCGAGGCCATGTCCGATCCGGCCGTATACCCGCACGGTCCGGAGTCGGTCCAGGTGATCCAGACCCACATCTCCGTCATCTTCATAGCCGGAGATCTGGTGTACAAGGTAAAGAAACCGCTCAATTTCGGATTCCTTGATTTCACAACCCTTGAGAAACGCGTGCACTTTTGTCGGCAGGAGGTGCGACTCAATTCCAGGTTCTCCGAGGGGATCTACCTTGGAGTGGTGATGATTTATGAGGGGCTGTCCGGAGTGAATCTCGCGGGCGAAGGTGAGCCCATAGAAGCCGCGGTGGAGATGCGCCGTCTACCTGAAGAGCGGGTCATGCTCAAGATGCTCGAACAGGATGCAGTGAGCGACGAAATCCTGGACCGTCTGGCAATACGGCTGGCCTCACTGCACTCCCAGGCGGTCACGGGCCCCGAGATAGCCCATTTCGGTTCTCCGGAAGTGATCCTTCACAATCTGTACGAAAACTTCGACCAGACCGAGCCTTTCGTAGGCAGGACCCTCGATCGGGACACCCACGGGCAAATCTCTTTCCTCAGCACGGAATTCCTCAGAACCCACGAATCACTGATACGGCTGCGAGTAGACTCCGGATTCATTCGGGACTGTCACGGAGATCTTCATCTGGATCACGTCGTCATTATGAACGGGATCGTTCTTTTCGACTGCATTGAATTCAACGATCGTTTTCGTTACGGAGACACTGCGTCGGATCTGGCATTTCTACTCATGGACCTGGATTTCCAGGGCTATCCCGCGTTCGCGGATCGCATTGGGAGGGTCTACGCCGACACCCGCGGTGACAGGGACGCTCTGAGACTGCTCGGGTTTTACAAATCGTATCGAGCGTTTGTGCGGGGTAAGGTCTCCGGGTTCACCCTCGATGAACCGGAAATATCGAAGCAAGACAAGGAGGCCGCGCGGCAGACCGCAAGGCATTACTTCCACCTCTCCCGCGCTTATCTTGAGCCGCCGGCCCCAAGCCTTGTGATTACCTGCGGTCTTATGGGTACCGGGAAAAGCTTTCTCGCTGCCAAGCTCGCGAGGCGCATGGGAATCGATTATCTGAAATCGGACCGGATACGCAAAGAGATCCTGGGGATTTCTCCTGGTGAACACCGACTTGACAAGTACGGCAAGGGGATCTATACGTCGGATGCGACGTACATGACGTACGACGCTCTCCTGGAAAAAGGCCGTAAGGCCCTCGAACAGGGACGATCCGTTATCCTTGACGCGTCTTTCATGCAGAGCACACATCGGGCGCGTGCTCGTGATCTGGCTCGGTCGAAAAACGCAGGATTCCGAATTCTGTATTGCACCGCGGCAGAGGATGTCATCAGGCGGCGTCTTGATGACAGAATCAAAAGGCTTGATGAGCCTTCGGATGGAAGATCGGAAATCTTCGAGGAACAAAGGTCGAGATTTGAGCCGATCCGACAGTCCGAACAAAAGGATAGCCGCGAATGGGATTCCACCACCGATGCCGATCGATTCCTTGTAATGGTCGTGCGGGAGCTAATGGTTCACTGAGCTGTGACGGCCGCGACGCGTACAAGTCTTGGAGATGATTGAATGAGCCCTGCGCCGGATCTTTGCCGGCTCACGGTTGCCGGGAGACGACACTTTGAGAAACTCTGGAGGGAAACTGTCATGCTGCGGCTCAAGATCCACGCCGTAATTTTTCTCTCACTCCTCTTATGTGGATGCGTTCCTCAGAAAAACACTTCGACCGACGAGGTCGAAAAGAAAATGCAGATCCACTACGTGACGGGAATAAACTACCTGAATCAAGGGAAGACGCCCCAAGCTGTCAGAGAACTGCTTGCCGCCAGGAGGCTGAGCGAAAAGAATGCTGATGTGGAACACGCGCTGGGTTTGGCTTATCAGCAGAAGGGGCTTTACGACAGGGCTATCGAACAGTACAAACTTGCTCTGAAACTGGAACCGAAACTCACAGAGGCCCGAAACAACCTTGGTACTGTTTATCTTGTCAAAGCCATGTATGACGAGGCCGTAGAGCAATTTGAACTGTGCCTCAAGGACCCGAAATACTCCACTCCGGAGAAGGCGCAGTACAACCTGGGTGTCGCCTATTTCAACAAGAAGGACATCGACAACGCCATACGAAGCTACCAGCATTCACTCCTGCTCAAAGAGGACAACATTAACACGCTGTACAATTTGGCCTTCTGCTATGAAGAGAAGAAGGACTATGCCAAGGCGCTCGAGTATTATCAAAAGGCGATACAAATAGATCCCTCTTTCAAGGACCCCTTGTTTCGATGCGGAATGATTCGAAAAGATCAGAAGCGATGTGGCGAAGCCGAAGGGTATTTCCGGAAAGTCATGAAGATAGACCCGGACGACTTGGCCGCGCACCTCCAATTGGGACTCGTTCTCGTCTCGTGCGGCAAAGTTAAGAAAGGCCTGAAAGAACTCGATATGGTCGCCAAGATGGAGCCCAAGGGAGACCTTGGCCGAAAGGCAAAAGCAGCGATCGCAAAGGCAAAAGCCAAGAAGTTCAAAGGTATCCCCAAGGTGAAACTCCGCTGATGATCGGGCCGCAGCGCGGTTTCGGCGCCGGATTACACGCGCCGGCCCCGGACAGGGAAGACGCGGCGCGGAACGGACAATATGAGAAAGAGGTTGCGAAAATGAGCAAAATTCAAAGGGCGCTGATCAGTTTGACGGACAAAGCGGGCGTTGAGGACCTGGGAAAGGCACTCTCGGGGTTCGGCGTCGAAATCCTCTCCACAGGTGGCACAGCCAAGGTTTTGGCTCAAGCAGGGTTGAACATAAGGGAGGTCTCCGATTTCACCGGATTTCCTGAAATGCTCGACGGAAGGGTCAAAACTCTGCACCCCAAGATCCACGGCGGCATACTGGGAATACGTTCTCGTGCTGAGCATCAGCAGGCCATGGACGAACACAACATACAACCCATTGACATGGTCGTGGTGAATCTTTACGCGTTCGAGAAAACCGTTTCCAACCCGGACTGCACTCTGGAAGATGCCATTGAGAACATTGACATAGGCGGCCCCACGCTCTTGAGAGCCGCTGCCAAGAACTACCCCTTTGTGACGGTGGTCACAGATCCCGGAGACTATCCGGCCATCATCAGTGAGATGAAGGAATCGGGCGGATCGGTCTCCCCGGAAACCAATTTCCGCCTGGCAAGAAAGGTCTTCAAGCTGACCAACGAATACGACGGGGCCATCACGCGATATTTGGAATCAATTTAAGACCGTCGGCTGGGCGTTACTGATTGTAGAAAGCAGGAAACATGCTCCCTATTCAGGTTGGAATCGTAATGGGCAGTGATTCGGATCTGCCGGCCATGAAAAAGGCCGCCGAGATCCTTGAGAGATTCAACATTCCCTATCTCATGACCGTGGCATCCGCGCATCGCACTCCGGACAAGGTGGCCGCGTTGGCGCGGAGGGCTGAGCAAGAAGGCTGGAAGTCGATCATAGCGGGCGCGGGCATGGCCGCTCACCTTGCCGGCTTCCTGGCGGCTCACACCATTGTGCCTATCATCGGAGTGCCCATGGATTCTTCGTCGTTGAACGGGTTGGATGCGCTTCTCGCTACGGTTCAGATGCCCGGGGGTGTGCCGGTGGCCTGCATGGGCCTGGGATCGGCCGGCGCCAAGAACGCAGCGTTGTTCGCTGTGGAGATGCTCGCAGTGTTTGAGCCCCCCTTGGCTGAGAAGCTCCGACAATACCGTGAGGAACAGAGAAACGCGATTCAGGAAAAGGCAGCAGCCGTGGAAAAGGGCGAGTAGACGGCTAATAGGGACGCGCTTTCAAACATGTGACCTGTTGCCATGAGAGATCTACCGGTGAGCGGAACGGATGCCGTCATTCCCCCCTTTGAAAAAGGGGGTAGGGGGGATTTGGTCGGTTCAACCGCATAAAGGCACAACAAAGCATGAAAATGCCCGTACAGCGCCGGGTCCCGGCCGTAGGGGCTACGCATGCGTCGCCCTCTTCTATGCTCGTACAGGGACGGCCCCCGGTGGACTTTGCACTGCATCCATTTTCATACTTGGGTGCGCCTTCCAAGGCGTATAAGTCGGTATAAGAGACCAAAGGGAATCGGATGACCAAGCACGTGTTCAAGAGAAGCGATTCAGCAATCACCCTTCACCTTGAAGACTGTTTCGAAGGCATGGACAGGATGCCCGCTGAGAGCATTGACGTGGTCGTCACCTCGCCTCCGTATAATCTCAACATCAAGTACGGAAAGTACGACGACGGAATCGACCGGAATTCCTATCTGAACTGGTTGGAGGATTGGGCTGTCCGTGTGAAGCGCGTGCTCAGCGCTTCGGGGTCGCTGTTCCTGAATATCAGCGGCAAGCCCAGCGATCCGTGGGGCCCCATGGAGGGCGCCATGCGCGTACGCAACCATCTATGCTTGCAGAACACCATCCATTGGATCAAATCCATTGCAATCGACAAATCCGCAAACGGTGACGATCACCGGTTGTCCGAGGATATCAACGTTGGTCACATCAAACCGATCAACAGCCCGCGGTTTGTTTCCGACGCGCATGAGTACATATTCCACTTCACCAAACACGGTGACGTGAAACTGGACCGGCTGGCGGTCGGGATTCCGTACAAGCACAAGTCCAACATCGCACGCTGGAAGTCCACCGGCAAAGACCTCAGATGCCGCGGCAACACCTGGTTCATTCCGTACAAGACCATAACGTCCAGGAACCGGGAGCGGCCCCATCCCGCGAGCTTTCCGCCTCGTCTTGCCGAGATGTGTGTCAAGGTTCACGGTCTCTCACGAGTAGATCGTGTCATGGACCCGTTCATGGGGCTCGGTAACACAGCCCTGGCCTGCGTGGACTTGGGAGTCTCCTGTGTGGGCCATGAAATAGATCCTGAATACTATGAATACAGTTGTGGTGTGGTCGCAGAGGCAATCGGGCAGGACGCTGAAAAAGATGCTCCCGCGAAAGAGCCGTCTGAAAGTCAGATATCGTTGGTCCCGGACAAATAGGCCTGACGTAGAGAACGATTGATACCAATGCGCAATCAAGAGAGTGAGATCGGGTTCTTGGGTGCCACTGCCGGCTTGCCCACCAGTGCTCTTTATCATTTGTTTGAACGCGCATTCCTATGAAAGTCCCGTGAAAGAACCACGCCTTTCCGGG
>CAZGNL010000178.1:0-10799 GCA_964527475.1 uncultured Syntrophaceae bacterium | reverse complement strand
ACGATTAATACTGGAAGGATTTGGCGATAAAGATATCATCATCTTTGACGACGTTCTGCGAAGACTGGACATCGACGAGGAAACCGGAGAGATAATCGGCTAAACGCATTGTATTCCAAATTTGAACTGCAGCTACCAGCGAAGGTAGCCGCAAGTCTTACAGTCAGGTCGAGCCATGACAATTTCGAGGTCCCACATAGTCAATGAAAAGGCAGAGAACATATTCAGAAGCACTCTGCCAGAATCCTGGGTCTGCCCTTGCTCAGGTCCGGGCCGCTGAGATTTTCATCCATTGCCACAAACGCTGAGTTCCCTGCCGGTCGGGGAGCATCCGCAGAGCAACCACCACGTTGCGTGACTCGGAGCGGATACCCGGGGACCACGAAGCGACAGGCGCGAGCCATACAGGGATGCTTTGAAAAGGCGCTTGGCATGTCAGCGCTAAATCAGTATTATGTCCCCCGAATCTGTCCCCCGAATTAATGCAAACAAGTCAGAGAGGAACATCATGGGTATCAACTACTACGACATACCGGATGTCGGCCAGAAAGTCTCCATTGTGAACGCCCTGATGCACGAGGATCGCCAAGAGTTGCGGTTCCATAAGGGAGCGCTTTTCAATACGACCATTGTTTTTTGTTCGGCGTACACCGCTGTCTCCGCCTATTTCCTGCAACACAGGGAAACCTCCGACCTAGTTGTTCCGCTCTCAATAATCGCGATCCTTTTCTTTGTTCATGTGGTGATTTTTCTCTTCTTGTGGAGATTCATCAACACGATCAGGAGGTGTCTCGATATCCGAGAGGAGTACTACAAGAGCCCTGATAAGTTCGTCACCGAGAAACCCTTCAACCCGTTGAAATCAATTAACGAAGCCAGTTTAGATGAACTGTCGATTCCCGACAACTATCTACTGCTCATTCCGGTGATTTCAATACTATGCGCTGCCTCCAATATTGTAGCCCTGTGGCACCTGTTTTCTTAAAGATTTCTGGGGACATAATAGCGTTTTCCACAGTGACCGCTCTCCTCGACTGTTGGGTCTGCCTTTGCTCAGGTCCGGGCCGCTGAGATTTTCATCCATTGCCACAAACGCTGAGTTCCCTGCCGGCCGGGGAGCATCCCCCGAGCAACCAGCACGTTGCGTAGCAAGGCGCGGATACCCGGGGACCACGAAGCCACAGGGGCGAGCCATAGAGGGGTGCTTTGAAAAGGAGTTGGGCATGTCAGCGCTAAATCAGTAATGTGTCCCCCGAAATCAGAAAGGAACACCAATGAAAACACAGCGTGCCTGGCCAAACAGGATACTCAGGACAGCCGTTATTTTGGCTTGCATTCTCGCGCCTGTATTGGGAATCGCGACCGAGCCCTCAGTGAATGAACAACTGCTGCAGGCAGCCAAGCGCGGTTCGCTGGAGCAGATCAAGACTTTGCCGGCAAGGGGTGGGGACGTGAATGCCCGGGAAAGGAACCGAGCGGGCCATGAAGGCCGAACGGTCCTCATGTGGGCTGTGGATCCACGGAATCTGAAGCGATTTGAGCGCATGGTTCGTACGGCCAAGAAGAAGGCCTACTGGAGGATGCTCGAAGGGGGAGCTACTGGGCGTAGGGCCAATTTGCGAGCCGGTTGGTGTGGGACTTTATTTGTAGTCCGTAGCGGCCCGCCGGGCGTGGGTGCTTCGAGAAAGGTTTGGGGTTTATGCTTTTCACGGAGACTCGGGGATATCGAGGGATGGGCCTACTTGGTCGAAGAACGGGTATATCGTGGAGAACCTATTGACACCACGGAGTGGGCCCCGACAGCGGCGCCAAGCGCAGCAAGCGCGCTCCTAATGCGTATGTCCGAGGCGAAGCCCCGGACCAGTGAACAACGGAAAGGACTTTCATACTTCGTTGTCGCTTTCTTGCTATGGTAGTTGATTTCAGATTCCGTCACACCATTACGCTTCAGGACTTCATAAAGTCGTTCAGCCGAGTTTCTTCGGCCTATTTGGTTTGTCCTTTCATTCGGCCGTACTCCTCATTCGCGTGGATGTGCTTATAGAGCACTGGTTCAACGGTTTGTCCCTTGTCGGAACCGGCTTTCTCAGCGCGGGGATCTTCTTCGGGCGCGGTGATTTCAAAATTGGCCTGTTTCTGGAAAAGTATAATGAAATCAGATCCACCGAACAGAAAATACCCGAGCGGGTCGCCTTTCAGATGAATGCTTCCGACAGTGACATTCTTCTCAAAATTCACGGAAGACACCTGGGCCATTCCCATGGGAATGAGCGCAACCAGCCCATATGTTTTTCCCGTATCCACTATGACGTAACCACGCGTCTGCGTGAACTGCCAGCCGGTTGAATCCAGTGGAATATATTGGTTATCTCCAGAAGACCAGCTCACCTCCAAGGCCACATTCTTCGCGATCCTGTTCATCTCTTTGATTTTCCCACCAACCGAGAAATGATAGCGGTGATAGTCAAATACATTCAGGAATGTGTGGGTGAGTACACCGTTGGCAAAGGCATTCTTGTATTGACTGTCCTTACTGAGAAGATCATTGACGCTGAAATACCTCGCAAGCTTGACTTTCAGTCCGTCCTTTACCTCGATTGTTGAATCCGCACGAATCTTCCATACTCCCTGCGGCACGGAATCAGCCGGTGCAACAACGATTGGAGGAGCCACAGGCCGCTTATAAGGCGCCAGGAGTTTTCTGCTGAAAAACAGGTTAAATGTGGTCCAATTCTTATGGTCCTCATACCACCCTTTCTGCAACCCGTAAGCCGGGTCTTTATAGAACTCCTGGTATTGTTCCTCGCTCCATGAAGCTGTGGTATCAAGGAATTGTCCCCAAGTCTTGGCAAAGTCGCGCAACCAGTTGGAAAAGGGTTCATAGTACTGAAGCGCAGGGTTGAAAAGCTTTGGAATGGGTTTCAATTCCTCCAGGGGTTGGTCAACCAGAAAATAGAAATAACAGATGCGTTGCAGTAATTCGTCACGTGTGTAAGGAGGCGAATCATGCGGCGGGAGCTTCGATGCCTTGTCTATGTAATCAAAGTACTTGTCGTAGCTCTGTACAGGATTCGATGCAATGTCCGGATTGATCTTTTGCGCTGCTTTGATGGATGCCTTCAACATCCTCTCGATTTCCGGATGCGCCTTTATCAAATCCAGGAGTTGCTGAGTTATCGCCTCATGATTGCCGTCCCTAGCAAAGACTGCGCTTGCCGGAAGAATCAATGCGGCCACGAGTATTGCGGCGCCAAAAAGCCTCATCATGCAAATTGTTCTTTTCATCTGTCTGACCTCCTGTCTTGGCAAAAGTTAAACGTGAATTGGACAAAGGTGGTCCTTTCATGGCCACTTTTGCGATGATTGCTCTCCGATTTTCTTACGCCTGTGTCCGCGGGGTCGATCTTCGCCCGGTCGCGGCAGGCATACTGGTTGCCCCGCATTCACGGCGCTGATCCGTACGTCTGGAACTACAGCAATCATAACCGGGAATTATTCCGCCGTCTACTCAACGCGGGTCGTCTTGGACCATTGATCGGTCGTCCGATGGCTTTTGAACAAGGCATTGCCACCGACTCGACTCTCAAAATAGTCCAAGGACTACAGTTTCCACCTCTGTGTCAGATTAGCCGATCTATACCCCTAAATAAGCATAGATACTCTCGACACCGGTGTCAAGGGAAATCTTGAGCGCGTGGTAAGCCCTCGTTTATTAGGGGAACTCCCCGTAGATGTCATTGCGAGCGGAGCGAAGCAATCTCCTGTGCGCTAAGGATGGGGATTGCTTCGTCGTTTCACTCCTCGCAATGACACACGCGATGAGAGGATATGCCCCCCGTAACCGAAGGATTACGTGCAAACCATGATTTGGCCTTGCAATTTGGGTCCGATTGAATTCATATGGGCTTTCACAGTCTGAATAGTGAGGACCACCAATCCCGTTTTGATGCTGAAGGCCGTCGAGGCTTGAATGAGGAAGATTAGAATAACATTGGTTTGGGCCCTGGTTTTCCTTTCTGTTCCTGGTGTCATGGCAGAGACGGGTTTGAATAAGGTTTCTCTGTTGCCTCAATGGCTGCCCCAGGCACAGTTTTCGGGATACATGATGGCTTTGGAAAAAGGCTTTTACAGGGATGCCGGCCTTGATCTGACTCTGCTCCAAGGTGGGCCGGGGAACCCCGCGCTTGACTCCCTCAGGTCGGGTGGAACCACCTTCTGTGTGGAGTGGCTCTCAAATGGCGTCCAGAAGAGGGCCTCCGGTGCCAAGTTGGTAAACCTGGCCCAGATAATCCAGCGTTCCGCATTGTTGCTGGTTGCCAAGAAGGACCGCGGAATCGCGCGACCACGAGACCTCAACGGTAAGCGAGTAGGACTCTGGGCGTCGCAATTTTTGCTCCAGCCTTCAGCGTTCTTTCGTAAGTTCGATCTGCGCGTAAAGATAATTCCGAACTACTCTTCCGTGACCCTATTGATCAAAGGGGGCGTGGATGCAATCCTGGCCATGTGGTACAATGAGTATCACACCATATTAAATTCCGGGCTGAATCGTGAGGAACTAACCGTCTTCTCTTTCAGCGATTTCGGGCTGAACTTCCCGGAGGACGGGCTATATTGCATGGAAGAAACCTTTGTGAGGGATCCCGAACTATGTTCACGTTTCGTACAGGCCTCTCTAAGGGGCTGGCTTTATGCTTTCAAACATGAGGATGAGACCCTGAATATAGTAATGAAACACGCGGATGCGGCCAACACCATGACAAACAAAGCTCACCAGCGTTGGATGCTCCGGGCCATGAAGGACTTGATCCTGCCCGCGGGAGATACCACAGGGCTGGGAAAACTCAAGGTGCAAGATTACCGGGCTGTGGGAAGAACACTGAAGGAATTCCAGCTTATCGATCATATTCCGCAGTTTGAACATTTCTACCGAGGCGCAAAGTGAAAGCACGGATCCGCAGCAGCATAACTCTAAAGATGGCCCTTCTGGTATTGGGCGGAACCTCGATCGTATTCGCGCTGCTCTTGACCTATAGTTACTACTATTCAAGGGAGATCATTCTGGGCGAAGCTGAAAAGAACGCGCGCAACCTTTCGCTTTCCGTTGCAAGGAGAATAGAACAGGAGTTTCGGGCCGTGGCAAAGGTTCCGGAGAACTTTGCCGGCTATCTTCAGACCCACCACTGCGACGAGAGGACGCTGCTGAAGCTCATACGGTGGGTGGTAACCGGCAACCGTGAAGTATTCGGCTCTGCGGTGGCATTTGCACCGTCAGCGTTTGGGGAAGGAGTCAAGTCCTTTGCCCCCTATTTTTTCAAGGGCGAGGACGGCATCAATTACGAACAACTTTCCACGACCGCAGGTTACTACATGGCGGATTGGTACCACATTCCCAAGGTTCTCAAGGCGCCGGTATGGACCGAACCGTATTTTGACGAAGGGGGTGCGGAAATAGTAATGACTACCTATTCCTATCCCCTCTTCGGTCTCAGTGAAGACGGGGGACCACCGAAATTCAGGGCCATAATAACAGCGGACATATCTTTGGAGTGGCTCACGGACCTGGTCGGTTCAATACGGGTCGGCCGAACCGGATTTTGTTTCATTGTCTCCGACACCGGCAGAATCGTAACCTACCCCCGCCCGGAGCTCATAATGCGGGAATCCATGTTCAGCCTGGCCGAAGAACTTCACGACCCCAAATTGCGGAAGATAGGCAGGGCCATGATACGGGAGCACTCGGGTTTCTTTGACCTTGGCTCTTCCCTGACCGGCAACGATTCCTTTCTCGCCTACGCTCGAATTCCATCACCTGGTTGGTCTCTGGGGGCGATTTTCCCCAAGAAAGAGCTTTTCGCCGAGGTGGAAGCGCTTTATGAAAGGACATTGCTGCTGGCCCTGGTGGTGCTCCCTTTGTTGCTGGGCGTAAGCCTCCTGGTGGCCGGATCCATCGCGCGGCCGTTGCGTCGAATGGCCGCTGCTACAAGTAGGGTGGCTGAAGGTGACCTGGGTGTGGATCTGTCCGACATTCGTTCCACAGATGAAGTGGGGCAACTGGCGCGGGGCTTCATGCGCATGACCGAAGGCCTCAAAGATCGCGATAGAATTCGCGATACTTTTGGCCGCTATGTGACCCAGGAAGTGGTCAAGCGTCTTCTGGAATCCAAGGACGGATTGAAGCTTGGAGGCGAAAACAGGGAAATATCACTGATAATGTCGGATCTCAGGGGATTCACCGCTCTCACCGCGCATATGCGCCCCGAACAGGTGATAAAGTTTCTGAACCGGTACCTGGGCAAGATGGTCGAAATCCTGATGGACCACCGAGGCATCATTGATGAAATAATAGGCGACGGGATTCTGGCCTTTTTCGGCGCTCCTGAACCGTTGGACGATCATCCCGCGGTGGCGGTGGCGTGTGCTGTCAAGATGCAAGCCGCCATGGATGAGATAAATGAACTTAACGAAGCCGACGGCTTGCCGCATCTTGAAATGGGAGTGGCCGTTAACACCGGTGAAGTCGTGGTGGGAAACATCGGGTCGGAAAGGCGTACCAAGTACGGCGCTGTAGGCGCGCAGGTGAACTTCACCGGCCGGGTTGAATCTTTCACCGTGGGCGGGCAGGTCCTCATAAGCCAATCCACATATGAAGGACTTGCAGACATTCTGGATGTAAGGGACGTGCTCAAGGTGGAAATGAAGGGTGTTCCAGGCACGGTCTCCCTGTACGATGTCCGGGGTATCGTAGGCCCCTATGAAGCCAGGCTCCCGGAAAGAGACCACACGCCGGTACCGCTGGGACAGAGAATCAACATTCAAATCTACAGACTGGACGAGAAGGTTTTGAACGGAGAAGGGACGACGGGGTGGATGACCCACGTTTCTCTCTCTTCAGCAGTAATCATTTCCAGCGATGCCCTGGGCCAATGGCAAGACATAAGAATATTGCTCGTTGAAGAACAGATGGACGAAACCCCCTCGGAAGTCTATGGCAAGGTGGTTTCCATTGAGAAGACCGGCTCTGAGTATGAAGCGGTCGTGCGTTTCACCTCAGTCTCTCCTGAGGCATACAAAGTATTTCGTGCGGCCCGACAGATTTGATGACAACTTACATGTCTGAAAACACAGGCGCAACGAAACATGAAAGTCTTTTCCACTGTTCGGTAGTCCGTGGCTTCGCCTCGGACAGGCGCGTGAAGAGCGCGCACGCTGCGCAATAATTTGGAGGGGAGACTCATCTCCCCTCCAAACCACCCCATACGTTGACCCGGAAAGGGGCGGTTTCTTCACGGGACTTTTGTATGAGAATCCCCTTTTGGAATACCGTGGCTTCCATGAGGGCGACCCCGGCCGACTATCCAAGAGGGCGACGCATGCGTAGCCCCTACGCCCGGAATTCGGTGCGGTATGAGCATTTTCATGCTTGGTTGTGCCCTTCCCGGGCATGTGGGTTCATAGGATTTCGCGAATACTATTGATCCGGGTTTGCCGCATTCACCAATGGCAAGGAACTTACGAAACGATGTACTAGTGTTTTCCAATTCGGCGGTCTTTTCTTCCAAGGACCGCCTTCAAGATGCGACCAAGCGTCTCGGCATCGTACGGTTTGGGAATCACTCCGCTGAAGCCGAATTTGCGGTAGTCCGCCATGATGGGATCGTTTGAATAGCCACTTGAGACAATTGCCACCACATCGGGGTCAATCTCAGCCAGATTATGGACGGCCTCTCTGCCCCCCATTCCTCCGGGTACGGTCAAATCCAGGATGACCGCGTCATACGGGCGCTGGGAATCAGCGGCTGATCGGTAGCGCTCCACGGCTTCCTTGCCGTCCTTGGTCGTGTCCACCTCGTAGCCCAGCATGGAGAGCAGCTCACCGGTAACGTCTCTTATGGGCTCTTCGTCATCCATGAGTAAGATTCTAACCGCGCCGGTGACAAGTCTGTCGTCCGCTTCCGGCCGAGGTGGAGTCTCCTCACGTGAAGCGGGAACAAAGATGTGGAAGATCGAACCCACTCCCGACTCTGATTCCACTGTGATCAGTCCGTGGTGGCTCATCATTATCGCGTGGGCGGCGTAAAGCCCCAGACCGCTTCCTTCCGGTCTCGTCGTAAAATAGGGGTCAAATATCTTGGGCAGTATCTCTTCGTCCATCCCCGTCCCCTGATCTTCAATAGAAATCCTTACATAATCTCCAGGTTTCAATGGGAGGCCCTGTTCATCCTTCACGGTAAGGTTCTCAGCGGTCACTGTAATCACACCACCGCGGAACATGGCCTGATCTGCATTCATCACCAGATTGCCCACAACGCGGCTGATTTGAACCTCGTCAACCTCCACAATCCAGATGTCGTCAGGAATGGAGAATTCGCAGCGGACATTGGAACCCCTCAGGGCAAAATTGCAGGAATCGGTAACGATGTGGGAGACGGCCGCGGCCTTCTTAATCGGCGCTCCACCTTCAGCGAAGATAAGTAGCTGGTGGGTCAGATCTCGAGCCCTGACGGTTGCCCTTTGCGCCTCGTTCAAACGTTTGAGGCTTTCTTCACCGAGGTTCTTGTCCATTCTTGCCGCTGAAATATTCCCTTGAATTGAGGTTAGAATATTGTTGAAATCGTGGGCCATGCCTCCAGCGAGGACCCCGATCGCTTTCAACTTTTGCAATTTCAGGAGTTCCTCTTCCGCACGCTTGCGTTCCGTGACATCACGACAAATACCCCTGAACCCGGTCAGCCGGCCTTTGGAGTTCTTAATAGGGGATATGGAAATCTCGACGCTTCTTTCGGAGCCGTCCTGTGCAAGGAATTTCAGGGCATGCGCGCTCTCGGATTTCCCTGTCGCAAACACTCTGTTGAACGTCCGAAAGGTTCTGTCAGCGTACTCCTTGCTCATGAATTCGCGGAAATTTCGGCCTATCATTGCGTCTTTCTCATACCCGAACGACTTCGCGGCTGATTCGTTCAGAAAGACATAGTTGCCGGCAGGATCGACCTGGTAATACACTTCCTCGATGTTCTCAATAATAGTCCGATACTTTTCCTCGGATTCGCGCAACGCCTCCTCTGACAGTTTTCGCTCATCCACATCCCTGACCCACACCTGAATGCCCCGTTCATTGCCGAGTAAGACCGCACGAGCGTTAATTTCCCCGTGAAATGACGATCCATCCTTTCGCAACAGCCTAACCTCGTATTGCGGCGTTACGATTTCACCCCGCAGGCGGGCCTGGGCCCTCTCTCTTGTGACATCGCGGTAATCAGGATGATACACTATCCAGTGTTCTTTGCCGGTCAGCTCTCCGTAGTCGTAACCGAGCATTTCGTGAAGGCGAGCGTTGGCGAACACTATCTCGGTTCCTTTCTGAACGAAGATGCCGTCGAAGGAGTTCTCTACAAGCGTTCGGTAACGTTCATCACTTTCCCGTTGCTGTTCTTGGGCCCGCTTTCTCGCAGAAATGTCGAAGATGGTGGAAATAGTGCCCGTACGCACGTCGGATCTGTCCACCGCGCTCATCCTGATGTGGCCGTAGAACTTCGAACCGTCACGCCGTGAGAACACAGCCTCGGTCTCAGCGGGCTTGTCTTGTTTCAGGCTCTGCCGTAACAGCTCACGGACCCTCGTGTATTCCTCCTCGGAACCGTAAAATGCAGCCGGATTCTTCCCCAGATAATCCTCCTCACGTTCATACCCGAACATATCGCACATGGCCTGATTGGTCCATTTGAGCTCTCCCTGTTCCACGTAACCAATGCCCAAAGGAGACGCAGACAATATCTTGCTCAACATCTGCTCGCTACGGAGCAAGGCTTCTTGCGCTTTCTTGCGTTCCTCGATTTCAAGAACCAGCTTTTCATTTGCCTTTTTCAGGTCGTCCGTACGCTCCGCCACTCGTTTTTCGAGATGATCACGGGCCTCACGCAGATCCTGTTCGGCCCTCCTACGAGTAATCTCAAGCGCGGCAAGGTTGCCCAGCAAAGACAAAGTGTCAAGATCGGACTGAGAAAATGAAGTCCTGGTTCGATTGAATACATACAGAACACCAAGATTTGTATCACCTATCTGAATGGGCACGGCAATGCCTGAAATCAGTCCCTCCGCACGCACTATGTCGTGAACAAGCGGCCCTATCTCCTGGAAATAGTCCTCGACGATGCATCCTTTGCCGTTCTTGGCGATCTTTCCTCCAAGCCCGGCCCCAAACGGTATTTTCATTGTCTTGAACGCAGCCGTATTGACTCCCGATAGCGTGTGCATGTACACTTGACCGGCCGCTTCGTCACGCAACGCGATATACGATGTATCGGTTCCAAGCAATTTTCTGCTGTGCTCGACGACCAGCGACAGATCCTCGTCAAGGCTGAGTTCTCCGCTCATGGCAACAGCCAAATCGTAAAGGGTCTGGAATTTATTCAACTCATTTGCAAGGTTCGCTTCCGCCAGCCGGCGCTGAGCGATTTCATGTCTGAGCTTTTCAGTTGTTTTGGAGAAATCGGCCTTGTGTTCGTCTTTCATCGAGGTCCCTCGCCTGACATGGAATTCGCGAGCAACGTCTCCGGTTGGGGAAAAATAAGCCTACAACCCCAAGCGACATTACCTGAAACCACCCGCATAGTCAAAAAATTGGAAACCACCTCTTTCAGCAACCGTTCACCGGGAAGGGTTCAACAATGAGGGGCCGGGGAGCTACTGGGCGCAGGGCCAATTTACGAGCCGATTGGTGTGGGAGCTTCATTTATAGCACTTCTCGAAAGTTCTCACGGATTCGCAGGCTGGAAAGCCTGCGCCATCAGGAAGAAGTTTCG
>CAZGNL010000177.1:0-10910 GCA_964527475.1 uncultured Syntrophaceae bacterium | reverse complement strand
ATGACCTCATTCCGTACGGGTCTTGCCGATCCCGTGAACGACACCCGAACTCAATGGTGTAAATCTCAACCTGGATTTAGCAGATCAGGTTCCGGCCACCGCGGCCACATCCAACTTGGCTCAGTTTCCTGCAATGAAGGTTCGAATCAGTTTCCGAATCTCCTCCAGGTCACGATCCGAGATCTCAGTGATCCGGAACCCGGAAACGGGCTGCTTCTTAGGATGGCCCTTTCCGGCCCATACACAGGAGGCTACCATTGAGATCAGTTGCGTTTCACGAAAATCTTCGGGAAAAACCGTCAAGGTCTTTGTTTGCCCTGTTTCCACCTCAATTCCTCTCGCTCCCAAACCGACCTCCGTGATGTCGGTCAGCCAGCCTCTGTTCTGCGGGTTGTCAGCCTCATGGATGGGCAGCGGGCGTGTGAGGTAGTGTCGTGGAAATTGGCGATCTTCATGCCTGTCCATGGCGTAATCACAAAAGATGGGCCGACGGTAGACCCTGTCTTTTTTGAGAACCCCGGTAGCGATGAGTTCTTGGAGCGTACGGCGCAGCTGCTTGGCTGTAAGCTGATATTTCTTCATCAGCTCGAAATCGGTTAAACCGGACCTGACGTGGTCAACCATTTCGTTGAGTCGGTTCGCATCATCGTGCGCCATGACGCCTCCCTTTCCCCTGCCGGCGTTTTCAGAGGGACTGCTAAGGCCGGACTATCACATTTGAATCAGTTTCAAGTGTCAATCCACTGATGAGTTCTCGAAGCCTCCTCAAGCTCTCTTCTGAGATGTTGGTAATTTCGAATCCCGTAGCGAGTTCTCCGTCGTGCCTCGACCTTCTTACCCATCGACATTTGGCCTCGATTTCAAACGGATCAAATTCGCTGAACTTGCCGACCATGATCGCAAGTGTCTTGATCTGGTCCACAGCGGCCTCTATACCTCTTGCGCCGACGCCGGTCTCCGTAATGTCCCACAGTGTGCCTACCGCGTCCGGACGTTCGGTGTCGTATATGGTGATGGGCACGGCCGGCACATTTCTCGGGAATTTCCGGACGTCATCAATGTCGATCGTGTCATCATATGAAGACATCCTCTCGTCGAGGTCTTTCCGGGTAACGCAATTGCCGTCCAAGAGCTTTCGGAAGGCGCTCTGAAGCCCCTTGACCGAAAGTTGGTACTTCACCATGAGATCTATGTCACTCAGTCCCCCACGGATATCATTCACCAGATCACTGATCTTGATTCTTTTCTTGGACCGCATAACAACTGACTCCATAGGATAGGGTCGGTGTCCGAGCCCCTGAAACCATGACTCTGTACGGACAATCAGAACGTTCGCACACGGAATATTTCAGATTATCGTATTGCGTGAGCATTTTCAACAATGGTTTCGTCGGCCGAGCATTTTCCGAGAAATCGTTCCTTCAAGATCAGGCATCCGCCACCGGCACAGTCCGGATCGGAGTCGGACTCGACTCCACCTCACGGACCGCAAGTCCCTAAGTGCTCGATTGCACAAATACGGCGCCATATGACTGGCAAAGATAGTGAGTCAAGGATCGCACCAAATCACCCGGCCCGTCACCCCGGTGAACCCCGGATCGGTGTCCAGGGCAGGCCCCGGGGTCCAGAAAGGTTTGAAAGAGACTGGATTCCGGCTTCCGCCGGAATGACGGATAGGGGGGCCGTATTGTGAGCAGGCCCGTTGAGACAACAACACTGGGTGGAATACGCAACCGCATTTGCGCCACGGAGTACTAAGAAAGAACCGCATTCCCCGAGGTCATCCACGCCACGACCGCAGACGCGGCACATTTCGCTGAAATTTGGATGTTTAAAGGGACAAATGTGGACAAAACGGGTTGACACAATGGGTTTGTAGTATATATCTGTACGTTAAGCGGGGAATAGATGGGAATGTGGGGGGTAAAAATCCCAAAACCATGTTTTACCCTGCATTAATACTGAATCTGCGATCATTAGCGCAAGAATAGAGGTTCAGCTTATGGCTGATGAAATGGAACCGAAAGACGATTTTCTTGATCATGTCGATCCCAAGGCGCCCCAGATAGACTTCGCCGACATTCCCGATGTTCTGCCCTTGTTGCCGGTCCGGGATGTGGTCGTCTATTCCTACATGATCCTCCCTCTCATGGTGGGAAGGGAGCGGTCAATAAAGGCAGTGGAAAAGGCCCTGGAGACGGACAGACTGGTTCTTCTGGTCACGCAGAAGTCGTCCGCGGAGGAAGACCCGGAACCTGATGACATATATCAGGTGGGCACCGTGGCCATGGTCGTAAAAATGCTCAAGCTTCCGGATGGCAGGGTGAAGATCCTGGTTCAGGGACTGGCCAAGGCTCGCGTCGAATCCTATCAGGATTCTGATGGTTTTTTCTTGGTCCACATAGAAAAGATCCCCGAATCTCCGGCAAGTACTGTTGCCATCGAAACCCGGGCCTTGATGAGGTCGGTCAAGGAGAACTCGGAGAAAATCTTGCAGTTGCGGGGTATTATATCCCCGGACGCAGTGGCTATTCTTGATTCAATCGAGGATCCCGGCCGCTTGGCCGATCTGGTGGCCTCCAACCTAAAGCTCAGGGTAGACGAGTCCCAGAGCATCCTTGAGATCATGGATCCTCTCGAACGCATGCTGAAAGTGAACGAACTGCTTTCCAAGGAGTTGGAGCTTTCCGCCATGCAGGCCAAGATCCAGACCCAGGCCAAGGAGGAGATGGGCAAGACCCATCGAGAATACTTTCTCAGAGAACAGCTCAAGGCCATTCAGAGCGAACTGGGAGAGATTGACGAGAAAACCAAGGAAATCGAGGAGCTGCGCGAAAAGATCGCCAAAGCCCGGATGCCCAAGGATGTGGAAAAAGAGGCTGATAAACAGCTGAGCCGCCTCGGCCAGATGCACCCGGATGCCGCTGAAGCCTCAATCATACGCACATATCTCGACTGGATGGTGGAATTGCCGTGGTCCAAATCCACGCGAGACAAACTTGATATCAAGAACGCCAAGGAAATACTGGATGAGGACCATTACGATCTTGAAAAAGTGAAGGATCGAATTCTGGAGTACCTGGGAGTTCGCAAACTCAACAGACAGATGAAGGGCCCTATCCTGTGTTTTGTGGGCCCGCCGGGGGTTGGAAAGACCTCGCTGGGACGCTCCATAGCTCGTGCGCTCGGACGCAAATTCACCCGAATATCTCTCGGGGGAGTCCGGGACGAAGCGGAAATCCGCGGTCATCGCAGGACCTACATCGGCGCTCTTCCGGGCCGAATTATCCAGGGCCTGAAAAACGTGGATTCCAACAACCCGGTTTTTATGCTCGATGAAATAGACAAAGTGGGTGCAGACTTCAGGGGAGACCCATCTTCAGCGCTGCTGGAGGTTCTCGACCCCGAGCAGAATCACGCGTTCAGTGACCACTACCTCAATGTGCCGTTCGACCTGTCCAAAGTCATGTTCATCGCCACCGCGAACATCTCCGATCCCATCATCCCCGCGCTCAAGGACAGAATGGAAACCATAGAACTGGCCGGATACATTGACGAGGAAAAGCTGAAGATCGCTCGCCAGTTCCTCATTCCGCGGCAGATCAAGGAGAACGGTATCAAGGAGGAGTATTTCAAGATCACGGACGAGGCCATACTGGGAATAGTGAATCAGTACACCCGTGAGGCGGGTCTTCGAAACCTGGAACGGGAGATCGCCAATCTGTGCAGAAAGATCGCCAGAAAGATCGCTGAAGGGGAAAAGAAGGTTCCAAGAATCACTGTGAAGAACCTCAACAAATTCCTCGGGGTCCCCAAGTTTCTGCCGGATGATGAGAGGCGATCCGACGAGACAGGAGTAGCCACCGGACTGGCGTGGACCCCTTACGGGGGAGATGTGCTCCATGTGGAGGCTACCCCCATGACAGGAAAGGGCAACCTTTTGCTGACCGGTCAACTGGGCGACGTCATGAAGGAATCGGGTCAGGCGGCCATGTCCTATTTCCGGTCTCGGGCTTCTCGTTTCGGGGTGAACGACAAATTCTATTCTTCCAAGGACATACACGTGCACGTCCCGGCCGGGGCCATACCCAAGGACGGGCCGTCCGCCGGGGTAACCATGGCCACCGCTCTTATCAGCGCGCTGACGGGAATCCCTGTGCGGGCTGATGTCGCGATGACCGGCGAGATCACCTTGAGGGGTAGGGTCCTCCCCATCGGAGGCTTGAGAGAAAAGGCCCTGGCCGCGCTACGGGCCAAAATCTACACTGTTGTGGCGCCGGAGCAGAATGCCAAGGATTTGGTTGAAATTCCCAAGCATATTAGACGTCAAATCGATTTCAAATTCGTAAACCATATGGATGACGTGCTGAAAATCGCTTTGACCAAGGACCCGGAATCAGAGGGCGCGAATCGGGCGAATACCGCGTCTTCAAAGAAGCCCCCCTCAGCCCGGAAAGCGGCTGCCGGACCGACCAAACGTTCCCCGAGGATTTCCGGATGAGGTGGAATCCAAAATCTTGAGACCGAATTGCCTTGCGCGTGGTAGAATGAAACTCGTGGCAGGCGCCCTGATGCCCCCAAAGCCGTCCTGAGATGCAAAGAGAGGGCCGCATCACAGTGCGGGATGTCACCAGCGAGAGTCTTACATGAGCATTACGGGTACACTAATCACTCTATTCTACTTGGTTCTGATGCTGACGGGACTGGTCTGGATCGGGTCCAGGATTTCCCGGTATTACCGTAAACAGCTGGAGAGTGAGTCCAAATGGGACGAACTGCTGGTCGGTGATGACCTGAAGAAATACTTGGAAACCCTGAATCAAGGCGGCGATAAGGCGGATCGTTCGCGCGATGTTCCCCGGAGGAACGCATAACCGCTGGATCGTGTCTCAGGCGGGTCTGTTCGGCTGACGAGCATCGGCATGGGATGCAATACCCCGCGGCCCGGCCTTCTTCAGGCGTGTGAGTCGGTATCACACTCGCAACAAATGTCAGGCCGTCTCCGCGAGATTAGGCTTCTTCTTCTCTTTGAGTTCTTTCACTTTGTCTTCGGCCTGCTGAGAGACCCGGTTCATCTCAGCCTCGATCTCCAGCCGGATCTTCTCGTATTCTTCGTGGGACAGGCCCTGGGGGATTTCGGTAGGTTTGCCGAATGCCATGACGATTGTGCTGAAAGGAAGGGGCAGTATCATTCTGTCCCAGGAACCGAACTGTATTTGGCGGGTACTCCAGCTCACGAGCGGGACAATCGGTTGCCCAGTCTCCATTCCGATCTTGACTATCCCCATTTTCACGGTACGGGAAGGTCCTTGCGGGGCATCTACCGCGAGACCCGAGCTGTAATCGTGCTCCCTTATCATGTCAATAAGCTCCACCAACGCCTCTTTTCCCCTTCTTGATGAGGAGCCTCTGGTGGAGCGATAGTTCCATCTGCGCAGGCATCGATCTATCAGTTCGCCGTCCCAGGAGCGACTTACCATAACTACTATGGGATAACGCCGGCAATAATAGATCGGAAACAGCATGGTCCCGTGGAAACCCGCGCAGGTGAATGTCCGCTTTTTGCACACCTGTTCTTCGTACTCTTGATTGAGGAAAATCTTTCGAGACGTGAGATCTACCAGCTTGAAGTAGCCGCTGACCACGGGTGGCAATACGAAGAGCGCCAGCCTGAACCAGAGTTGATCTCCCTTTTCCTTTTTGTTCTCTTTTCCCACTTCTCTTGTTCACACGGGCCGGTCAGAGCGGACATCTATTGTTCCAGCTTTTCCAGTGCCTCGTTCACCGCGTCGCGGACGTCTTCATTCGGGTCCTGTGCGGCTTTGCGAAGCGCGGGAACAGCCGCGGGATTGCCTATGGTTCCGAGCAGATCAGCCGTATCTCCTCGCAATGCGACCTCCTCATGAAACAGCAGCTCCGTTAAATCCTCCACTAAGGGGTCCAGCACCCTCGGATCTTGCTCCAGGGCTTCTTCCATAGCCACCAGCACTCCCATTCTCGTGGAGAACTCCCCTGACCGGTAAAGCGGCAACAGGGCCTCAGGCTGTCCTGAACTGCACACCAGACCGGCCGCATCTTCAGCGCGTCCGGAGTTTATCATGGATTCAAGTGTGGCCGTAAGGGAAGCGGGATCGGCCTGGGAGACCAGGTGTCCGGCCAAGTCTTGCGCGGTCACGTGACCGACGAGGGTAAATCCGTCGTTGATGATGATGGTGGGTGTGGACCTGGCTTTGTAGCGTTCGGCAAGATCCGAGAATTCGAGAGCATCCACAATGGTCAAGGTGATCAAGGGCTGTCTCACGGTCAGAGAAACGGCCGAACGAACCACCACGGGACAGTGGGGACACTCCGCCGCCATCAGGATCATCAAATGAGTCGGCGCGGTAAGCTCCATCACCAGCTCAATTCCTTCTGAGGACGGCAGATCCTCGCCTTTGCCCAGCCATGCCACCGCGTCCAACAGAGGAGGCAGTTCCGTTCCTTCCGGAATAGCCGAATAGTGGATGTTCTTCGTGTCTCCCCCGTACAGCGTAAGCGACGGCTTGCCGGCAAGAACCGACTCCTCTCCTTCTTCCATCCGTATTTTGTTTGCCGAGACACCGCAAATCTGGCGCGCTACATTGAAGAGGTTGGTCCCAAACGCGCTCTCGGCAAACCCCTTGTTGGCAGCAATGGTTACAGTCTCGGTCAGTCGGCTGCTGACCTTCTGAACATTCATGAGGTCTTGATCTGAAAGCAACGTTGCCCCTTTCGCGCTGACGAGCCCAAGCGAATCCACCTATGGGAGAATCTCGTGTACTAGTACATCGTTTCGCAAGTTCCTTGCCACTGGTGAATGCGGCAAATCCCCTTGCTCCCTCTCCCCCGGGAGAGGGAGCAAGGCCCCCCCCCTCGACGGTAGGGGGGCATGGGCGCTAACCTGGTGAACAGACCGCGAGTCCCGGAGGGACGATTGAAATTCCTTCCCTGCTCGTCGGAGTTCAGCCGTCCCTCCGGGACTCGGACCGGTTGGTAGGCACTGCATATACCCGGCGATGAATCGCCGGGCTACTATCCGATGTTCCTCCGGAACATCTCGTCGGCACGGTCAAAGCTAACGCTTTTAGGCGTAAGGGATGCGTGATCTTGGCACCGAATATCTATGCGTATAACATACAGCAGTTCTCGAAAGTTCTGACGGAATGGCAGAGCACTGCCGGGCAAGCCGGCAGTGGCACCCAGATCTCAATCCGTGATTAGTTTTGAGAACCCCTATAGGTCCTCTGTTTCACAAGTTCGATCTCGTATTCCTGTGTCATCCTTCAATTCTTTGCAAGCAAGTATACGGTGCTCCTGCAAAACGCGGTATCGCGGTCATCCCCGCAAACCCCGGATCGGAGTGCAGACAGGCGCGGAAAAAACCATGCACGAATCCGTGGCATCAGAGCCGTCTTCTTGACAAATCTTCAGGAACGCTCAACGAACGCCGGGGACATTGGTTATTGTGACTCGTGCGGTTCCGGGCGCCGGCAGGTTCTGGGGTGTCCCACGCAAAGGCGCCGGCAGAAAGCCCAGGAACCCCTTCCCCACCTGGCGGAGCCGATTGTACATCCTGGACGCGGGCGCATTCTGCCGATTCATCTGCGGCGGGTACTGTGCCTGTTGCTGAGGCTGCCTGACCGCAGGCCGGGGCTGTTGGATGTATTTGAACCTGGGCACACCGGCCCGGTTCAGAGGTCCCCTGTAAGAATAGTCATACATGGTAGTGTTTTGTCCCAACGCCGTCCAAGGGCAAATCAGAACCAAAAACCCGACAACCGCGACTATCGTTTTCATGATCAAACCTCAGCTACGCATATGTTTACCCTATACTAGCACAGACTCAGTCGAAAGCAAACTTGCGAATTAGGACTCTTGACAAAACAGTTGGAAATATGGGATAATTAAGCATTACCAATATGAACTGGAGGTTCATCTTATGAATAGAACGGTATGGATTATCATTGCTGCACTTCTCATTTCGGCACTGGCCATGCCGGCGTTTGCCGGGAGCTCTCGTGCCAAGGGTGTGTCATCTACCGGCACCAAGATATACAATGGTGGAGCCGCCATTGCTTCGCAAACCGAGGGCCTGGTCTCCGGCTGCCTTAAGACCGTCTTCTGTCTGTTCAATCCCTGTCTTGATGTGGTGAAAGGCTGTACCAACGTGGTCCTTGGTCCCATTGACAGATCCTTTGCCTACGCGGAACGGTCCCTGTACAAGACTTCTCGTGTAAAACCCGCGAAAAAGAAGAAGTCCGGATCCAAGAAGGTCCGGAAGTCAAAATAGTTTTGAGATCCGACACTTAGGCCCGCAGAGCCGCCAACCCCGCGGGCCTTTTGGCGTACAGATGAAGACAGGTCGGCTCCGACTCGGCAAACATGCGGAAACGACGAGTTTTTCGACAGCTTTGAATATGGTGTGCAGTATAATCGGCTCCGGGAATCCCAGGGGATAGGCCGTGGGAAGCCAATGTCCCCGATCCGGTTCAACCGACTGTCATGGGGGGCCGGTCCCTTGACCATGAGCGGCGCTACCGCTGTCGTGGTCACGGAGAATGCCGGCCGGGAGGGTATGAATGACAAGGAGTATTATTCCGTTTATCTTGCTGTCCGTGCTGCTGGCTATTCCGGACACGGCCGCCGGCTCGCGCAGGGTTCACAGGGATGGATTGACCATTTGCGCTATGATTATCAAGGAGTTGACCGCGGGAAGGGTCGACCTTGAAACCGGGCAAACCCTTTCCTTGGCCATAGCCCGCGCCGGGAACAAGCATTTTGGCCGTGTCACTTGCGGAGACATGTGGCTGTACATGGCCTTAGCCCACGTGGAGAGTGGATTCCAGAGCAATATTGTCAATCATCTGAACTGCCGGGGGATGTTCCAGGTCCATGCCCCCTCCTGGGCGAGGAAATTCGGCTTGAAATACCGGGACCTGTTGGATCCCGAAATCAACGCTGACTCAGGAATACGAGTCTTCAAATACTATCTCCATCTCTATGGGGGAATTGTGCCCGCGTTGAGCGCGTACAACAGCGATCATCCGCGGGCCTCTCGAGGATTTGCCCGCGTTGTGCTGTCTACACGTGACAGAATCAAGAAACGGTACGCACAGCTATACCTGGCCTTAAGAGACTCAAGAAAAGAGGAAGACTCGGCGCCTTTCTGATGCGTTTAGGTTTCCGCCGGGTGGGGGGGAAGTCTTAGGGCCTGTCACAAAACAAACCTCTCAAGTCCGACAGTGTCGTCACCCCCTCCATACTCACCGGGCGCAGAACCGCTTCAAGCCCGGTGAACCATTACAATTCCGGCAAGGTTTCACGATTTATGAGTTGTAGTACTCGCTTCGTGACGGGCCCTTAACGGGGAGGACCGTACAACAAAGGCGAGGCTACGGAACTGATCGTGTCCCAGGGATTGAGAGCCGAGGGATTGTGATCCATCGGAATGTACGGATCGTGCCCCTTGGGATAGCACGCGGACACCGGAGCATCCGGGGGCGCAACGTACTGGGGAATGCTGCTTACACACCCTCCCGCGGTCAGCAGGGAGATAAGCATCAGGAACAACAAGAGATTCTTGAGACCAGTTGTCATGTGAAATCGCTTCAAGGTGTTTTGAAGACCCATTCTACATTGGTTTGGGCCTCCGATCAAGGCAAAAACTGTTTAGCGCGTAACCATTCACTTAGGAGCGGCCGACGGGAACGACCACGTTCCTGCGTTTGGCGCATGGCAAGAGGGCGCACACACAGGTGCGCGCCGTACACTCTGCCCCACGACGAATCTGGGCCCAGACGTAGGGGCAGACCCCGGATCGTAGTCCGGGGCAGGCTCTATGTGTCTGCCCCCCCGTTGCCCCCCGCAAGTGAATGGTTACTTTAGCGCGCAAGTCTTCAGTTTCGCTGGACAGATCTTATTATCCAGTATGTCATTGCGAGGAGTGAAAAGACGAAGCAATCTCCATACTCATTGATCAGGGAGATTGCCTGGCTACGCTCGCATGACGTGTTGGGAGAGCCCCCCGAATGACTGAAGACTTACTTCAACGCCTCAATTCAAACAGAGATCCTGCTCCGGGAGAGAGTCCAGCTTTTCCGTTGTGATCGATTAACAGCCCTTCCACCCCTGCAGTGGACTCGATTTTCTTCATACCTTCATCGGGTCCGAGCACAAAGACCGCGGTCGCCAGCGCGTCGGCCGTAACTCCATCCGGGGCCACGATGGTTACAGACCGCAACCCTTGAGCCGGGTACCCGTTCCTGGGATCAAGGATATGATGGTACCGTTTGTCATTTCTTATGAGAACGCGTTCGTAATCTCCTGATGTCACAATGGCCTTATCCCGTACGATCGCCACAGCCACGATGGAGTTGGGTTTGTTGGGGTCCTGTACGCCCACTCGCCACGGTTGATTCGGCGCCTTTTCACCCAGGGCTATGATGTCTCCCCCGGCATTTATCAGTGCCGAAGTGACACCGAATTGCCGCAGAGCCGCCCGGGCCTTGTCCAGGGCGTAGCCTTTGGCTATGGCGCCAAGATCCAGAGCCATTCCCTTTTCCGGTAGGGATATGGTTCCCGCCGCGATGTCCGGTTCCACTCTCCTCCAGCCCACTTTGTCCAGGGCTTCCGCTATTTCGTCGGATTTGGGAAAACGCGGTTCCCCCGCGCTGAAATTCCAGATCCGGGACACAGGACCTATAGTGGGATCAAAGGCCCCCCCGCTGTCCGCGGCAAAACGGAGGCTCTTCTCAATTAGAGCCAGTAGTTCCGGATCGGACCTTATCCGCTCGCTCCCCGATTTCGCGTTGATCGCGCTCAGTGCGGACGACTCTTTGTGAAAGGATGTCAGATTCTCGACTCTCGTGATCTCGCGCGCGGCCGCGGCCGCG
>CAZGNL010000176.1:0-10995 GCA_964527475.1 uncultured Syntrophaceae bacterium | reverse complement strand
TTTCGCCGGGGAGACGATCGGGACTGGTTGGCTTTTTCTTAAGTCAACAGCATTGCCCTCCAAACCACCCCATGCGTTGACCCGCAAAGGGGTGGTTTTTCAACGGGACTTTCATAGGAATGCGCTTTCAAAGAGGGAACATATGGCTCAAGTCCGGAAGGGAGACCCCCCCTGCCCCCCTTTGCTAAACTTACACTTGGACACACGTGACACCGCGGGCGCCGCTCGCATTCTGTCGTCCCTACGGGACTCTCAGACAGGGTTAGAGTGGATTGAGGAACCCGGCGCTGAAGCACCGGGCTACTTTCTAGTGTCCCTACGGGACACCTCTTCATGCCCCGTCGGGGCATCTGATAGTAGCCCGGTCATTTATGGCCGGGTAAAAGAAACCACCATAATTTCCCTTCCTTAAGTCCAGGAGGGACGACTGACTCTCCCTTCTACACCACCCACGGTGTCACGTGTGGGTAAGAGTAAGCTTTGCTAAAGGGGGGGACCGGGGGGATTTTGAGACTCGGTCCATCGCCTGTACACTGTACTGCTTTGAACGCAACTTGGTATTACAAGCCTTGCGTTCTGTTCTTTCTGAGTGAACAAACGGACATTTCCTCATCTCAAGCAAGGGACCACATCGCGTAGACAATCACCCAAAGGGCGATGCCGGCCATTGCCAGGAAAAAGACCGCGGCAATCCTCAGATCCCTGGAGTCGCCGATTCTGACGCCGGCTCTCCTCAAGCCTATGTATTTCGCGGCTTCCCTACCCGCTCCGTCGAGGTAGATCCCGCCCGCGACCAATGACACGTAGGGCCACCAATGGTTGTCCGCGAGCATCAGGATACCCGCCACCATGAGAGTCCAAAGCACAAATGAATCCCACCTTGCAGCGTTGATTTCCGCCGATCGAAACAGAGCATCCGTCCCTTGGCTCTTTTCCTGCAACCCCAGCCGCTGGGCGAGCGGATAATTGATCCCTGATATCAATTGCCCCACCCAGCCGAATCCTCCGAACATTATGCAGACAACACCCAACATGGTTCTCATCCGGTCTCACCTCCTGCTGTTACGCAGTAATCGTTCACCGTGAACCGTACAAGCTCCCGGAATTACGTATGGGGAGATGAGTCTCCCACTCCATTCTCACCGGACGCAGAACCGCTTCAAGCCCGGTCCATTACGTTAGGCAGCACGCTCCTAGAGGGCGTCATGCTTATAATAGACGGCTTTGAAAGGTTTGATCAGCCACCTGAGAAACAGTACTGACGAGCTCTTCACCGTCAATGGAAAGTCCGGTGAATTGGCCGACACGATGGCAAATGACCAGTTGCCCGCGTGGTATGCTTCTTCAACGATGTCCAAAGCCTGGATGAAGATCTGGCTGACATTCTCCCATGGTTCGTACACCGATTTGTCGCCTACCCAATTGATCTCGGGTCTGCCCAACGCCTTCACTGCCAGGTAGTAGAACCTTCCTATCCTTACATCATCAGGATCAAGGCCCATCTTCTTGGCGCCGACCCAATCCACGGCTATAAGATTTTCTCCGCCAAAGATAGTGCGCGTGGGATTCGGATTCGGGTCGACGCACACCCCGAATTGACCGTCAGCGCTGTAGAAGGCGTCCACAAGGGCAAAGTGAACCGGGCAGTTCCTGTCTTCCATGCTCTCTATTGTGGGCCAGTCATATTCTCTCTTGACGTGGTACCATCTGTATTTGTTCTGAATCGGCAGCGTTCCGTAGATGTTCTTCAGCGCCAGAGTGTAACTGCAGAAGAAGTGCGTCTTGTTTTTTGCGAAAGAGATCCTGAAATCAGCATCTCGCCATGTGGGTCCTATCCAGTGCCACCCCAGTCTTCCGCCATAGTAGTGCGGGACCTTCTCCTCAGTGAGGTCGACTATTCTATATTTGCCGTTGGGTTCGTGCCCGATATTCTTGGCCACGTTGACCACATCTCTGCCCGCGTAATAATTCCCCAGCGTGCTCTGAGCTTCCACAACCGCCAGGTTCGTGAACCCTTTCTCGCGAATCTTGTCAATCAGGTGCTCTACGAGCTTCGGGTCAGTATACGTGGAATAGTCCTCCTTGGCGTGCATGAACATGAAGTTCGGTTTTATCACTACCGAAAAATCCTTTTTCTCCTTACCGACCTCATCTAATCGTCTGTTGAGAACCTTGAAGAACTCCGTCGTGTCCAGCACCTTGTCCAGGAGTTCGAATTTGTTGTCACCTTTGTACACTGCCACGGTCGTGGGACCGGTCTTTTTGGCATTGGCGATCTCTTGCCTGAAGTAAGCGGTCTGAACCTTCAAGTATGCCATGTTGGCACGAATGTAGAAATACAAGGTGAGCCAGAACAGGAAGCCGTCAACCGCGAAGATGACCAGATACGCGAAAAACTTGTTGGTCAACACAATGAAAAAGAAAAGAGCAGACAACGATGAAGCCGCTTTGGCCGCCAGAAGAGGCGCGGTGTAGTTCTTGTTCTTTCTCACATTGTACTGGACATAAAAGGCCAGCACTGAAATGCACATCATCATGGAAAAGGTCATGGATACCCAGAATCGATGACCATAGACCGGGATGTCAGATCCGGAAAAGCCCATAAGGGAGCCCATCCAGTTGATCGTTCCCAGAATCCAGTGGGGTACCAGAGCGAATAGTGTTCCCACAACCAAATATGCTATCGCGCTCAAGAGCATGAAGACCCGAAATACTCGCTCCCCTTCGGTCAAAGGGGGTTCGGATTCGCCGTTGGGCGGCGGTTCCGGAGGGGGCTCATTTAAAGAGTTCCCGGGACCGCCGTCGGCTGAGGCTTTGGAACCGGACGAGCGGCTGTTGGGCGGCTCATCAGCAGGGGCGTTTTCATTGGGAGTTTCCGAGGATGGCATGTCCCTTGCCTCGGTCTCCTCACCAGGGCCGTTGTCCGGCGGCCCCCCCGGAGGAGGGGGCACAACAGGTTCGCCCGCAATTACCGCTGAAATGGCAAACGCGGCGAGCATTTCCAGTGGCAGACATCCGAACATTAGATAAAACGGGGGAAACGAAGAGACTTCACCGCCAACCAGGTATTGCCAGATCTCGGCTAATCCACCGGCTGTTTCGCCTATAAAGGCCAGAATCAGAACTGAAATGTAAACGGCCACCAGGGCCCGCGTGTCCGTCCACAGTGACGCAAGCACACAGATCAACATCAGGGTCCCGTAGAAAATCCAGTACAGGTTGGTCCAGGAAAACAGATATGCCATGAACCCACACAATTGGTTGCCGACAAATCCCGCATCCCACGTGCAACTCGGCATAGGCGCGCCCTCCGGAAGGGGGTTGGGCATCATCCACGGGATTATGGTGAACACCATCAGTATGAGTATGGGGTTGAGGAATCTGGGGAGCGTGATTTTCGACTTCATGGCGAGCTTCAGCACAGCTCTCCATGAACCGGCATAGATAACCAATGCCATGAGCACCCAAGCCAAGACACCGGTCAGATAGCCGTCTCCCATGTACTTCCACAGCCCTACCCTGATGCCGAGCGTTTCCTTGATGTACTCGAGGATCAACACAACGAGCATAAGGGAAGCCAACCGCATAGTAGAAATGGCCCAGCCGAGCCAAATTGCCACCCCGAAGAAACCGATACCCACGGCCAACAGAAGCAACTGGGCATTCTCGAGAACTGTCCCGACCTCTTTGCCGCCGCATGAGACATACCCTTCCTGATACCCGCAAAAGATGATTACAACAAGGAGTAAGAGAATCAGTAAAAGGTTTCGTAATCTGACATCAAGCGCGTTGGTAGACATTACACGCCTCCTTCCCTTTGTCGAAGAGGATTCGGACAGGCCTGTCCAATCAGTTTACGATCAAGGAACACGGTCCCTCCCCGCAACACACGGCAAGATCCCAAGTGGTTCACCGCTGGATTCGTTTGCACTCCCGTAGCCCGAAAGCTATGCCGGGAAACATTCTGCCGGTTCATTTCCCCCTTTTTGTTGAAAGGTTAAGAATAGTTGGTTGTGTGATGAATCTGTTCACCCCATTTCCACTTAGATCAGTTTAGCAGATTTGTACGCAAAGACAAGAACTAAATAGAGCCGCGTTATCGGTAACATATTGGCCCTATTTTCGGATCCGTGGGGCCAAGACCAACGGGGTGTGCAATGCCACTTTGGGTTCAAAGATATATAGCAAGTGTCAAAAATTGTGTCCGAAAATGATCGCTCTGCTGGACAAGCCGGCAGTGGCAGCCAAGAATCTATCGGTCATTATTTTAGGCAACTGCTATATAGGTGTGGGGCAGGCTTTCCAGCCCGCCAATCGGACAGAGATTTTACCGACTGCTGTATGGGGTCAAATGTCGTGATTGAGGGCATCGGCCAATACCCCTTTGTCGAGGTGTAAGATCCTTTTCGCGATGCCCGCGGCGCGGGGATCGTGGGTTACCATGATGATGGTTTTCTCGAAGGTCTCGTTCAGTTTGGACAACAGATTCAGAACATCCTGGGCCGATTTCTTGTCCAGGTCTCCGGTAGGTTCATCAGCGACTACGATAAGGGGATCGGTGACGAGCGCACGAGCAATAGCCACCCTTTGTTGTTGTCCACCCGATAGTTCAGACGGATAGTGATCCGTACGGTCGGACAAGCCAACCGCTTCCAACGCGGCCAAAGCATGCTCTCTGCGTTCCCGTCGCGTCAAGGAGGTCAGCAACAGCGGCAGTTGCACATTTTCAAACGCGGTCAACACCGGGATAAGGTTGTAGAACTGGAAGACGAACCCCACAGTCTCGGCTCTCCAACTGCTGAGTTCCGACTCCGACATGTCCGCAATATCCAAGCCGTCTATGGTCAAGGCGCCTCGATCCGGAGTATCTATCCCCGCGATGAGGTTCAGCAGTGTGGTTTTGCCGGATCCGGAGGGCCCCATGAGCGCAAGGAACTCCCCCCGCTTGACCACAAGGGATATGTCGTTGAGAACCGGGATTTCTTGACCGCCGCGAGTGTAGGACTTGCTGAGGTTTTCGATCCGGACCAGCGTTCGGTCATCCCGCTTCTCCGTCTTCATTCCTTCACCGTTACACGGCTGCCGTGTTCCAGATCACTGTCCGGCTTGAGCACCACCACGTCCCCTTCTTTGAGTCCGTTCAGAATCTCTACCGTGTCGCCCCATCGCCTGCCGATCTTCACAGATGCCGCGCTGACTCTCCCGTCTCGTACCTTGAAAACTATCGTGTTGTTGGACGAAGTATTCACCGCGGACCGGGGAATTCCCAGAAACGGGGCTTTCTCGTCCTCTTTGAGGGCCCGGGATAGAAAGGCCACCTTCGCGCTCATCTCCGGCAGCACCTTGGGGTCCAGTTTGTCGAATCTCACCTTGGTGAGAACCGTGGCCTTGGCACGGTCTGCCGTCGGGACTATCATGTGGACCGTGCCGCTGAAGCGATTCCCGGGAAACGCGTCGAGACGGATCTCACAAGCAGCTCCCTTCCTCACTTTCTCCAGGTTTGACTCGGAAACGTCAACCTCCACCATAAGGGAATCCATATCGGCCATGGTCACCACAGCGGCCTTGGCATTGACCGACGCGCCGAAGGGCGCCACCACCTCTCCAACATCCGCGTTCTTGGTAAGAATAACACCATCAAACGGAGCGCGAATGAATGAGTATTCCAGGTTGACCTCTGCAACTTTCACGGCCGCGCGAGCCCGTTCCACGCCGAAGCGTGTCGAGGTTTCAATCGCGCGAGCCTTCTTGTACCTCGCTTCCACCGCGTCGAACGATTGGTGTGAGACAGCGCCCTTTGCTTTCAGGGATTTTTGCCGATTATAGTTCTGCGTGGCGTCGGTGAGTTCGGCTTCCGAGTTCTTGAGGCGCGCTCCCGCAACCTTGAGACCCGCGCTGGCCTCCTCCAGGGTGGCCTGAAGATCGTCATTTTCGAGCTGCGCGAGGATGTCTCCTGCCTTGACCACCTTCCCTTCTTCAGCAAAGAGCGCCGACATTCTCCCTGTGGCCTTGGAGGAAACCGCGGCCTTTCTTTGCGCTACAACGTACCCGCTTGCGTTGAGGATGGTCAATGCCCGAGCCACAAACATTCGGGAAACTTTTACGGCTTCCACCTCCAGAGCGGGGGAGAGAATTCCGGACCAGACCAGTGCCAGTACGGCCGCGGCCGCGACAATGCACACGGCAAGCCACTGCACCGCCCGGGGTCTCCTCTTGCGCGCGTTCAAAGAATGATCTCGTTGGTGACGATCTATCTTCAGTTTTGCCAGATCATTATCTTTCATGGGACTATTGCTTTCATTGTCAGATCGTAATGGTCCATGCGCAGCGTGCGCGCTCTTGGAGTACCTTGTCCGAGGCGAAGCCACGGACCGGTGAACAACGGTAGGGAGTTTCGTAGTTCGTTATGCCTTTGTTTCTAGGAGGCTGTCGCAAAACCGGCGATCTTTCGGAAATCGTAGCACGGCTGGGTGAGGGTGGCCCGGACGTTACTACGTCCGGGTCGCGCAGCGACAAGAGGTTGGGTTGAGACAACGCGGACTGTGAGCGGCCATTTGGAATAGTGACCGCGGTTGTGAAGAACCTCTTGTTCCTTCGGAACCCAGACGCGGTGGCGTCTGGGCCACCCATCGTGCTACGATTCATGTCGTGCTGGAGGTTTTGAGACAGCCTCCTGGGCATGTAAGTGGTATCAGACAAAGTACCCGCCAACGTATCTAAGCGCCAACCCGGTGATGAGGAGCCCCAGAAGGGGCCTGATCACGTACCCGGGGATGTGTTTCTGAGCCCGGGCGCCCATGTACATGCCGACAATCCCGCCGATTCCGAACAGAAACCCGAGCAGCCAGTCCGGAGCGATCGCCACGCCTGGTGGCGCGTAATAAGGAGCGACCAGCACGTAAAAGATGACTCCGAAGACTGAAGTCACGCAGGTCCCCATAAGGGCGGCGCCCGCGACTGTGTGGACCGGGAGCCGAAAAAAGGCCACAAGAAACGGAGCGATAATCGCGCCGCCTCCGATGCCGTACACTCCCCCAACCAGGCCCACCACCAGTGAGAGCAAGAACAGGACCGTGGTATTGAAACTGAAACGCTCCCCATAGAATTCGTACTCTGTTCGGGAAATCGACCAGGACAGCGTTCGAATGGCCGGATCGTTCCCTGAAGCCGTGTCCTTCTCTATCCCGCGCGTCATGGATTTTCTCAACTTCTCTTCAGCGGTTCTTGCAGCCACATCCTCCGGCCTTGCGCCGCGGAAAGATTGATAGAGCATCCTGGCGCCTATGTACAACAGCACCAGACCAGCGAACAGTTTGAAATCCAGTGGATCGGGCAGATAGATTATCCTCACCATGGCGCCGATGAACACTCCGGGAAGAGTGCCGACAATGATGTTCAGGGCCAGTGGCCACGCCATCCTGCCCTCAAGCGCGAAACGATACAATCCCCCTGGAATGCCTACAACATTGAAGATCAGGTTGGTGGGCGTTACGGCAGGGCCGGCGAAGCCCAGAACACTCACCTGAAAGGGCAAGATTAGAAACGCGCCCGACACCCCCCCCATAGAGGTAAAAAAGGATATGACACAGGCAACCAGTGGGGGAACCCAAACAGCCGTCTCAACTCCGGAAACAGGGAAAGTCATGATGAGCACCTATCCGGTCAACCGGGGAGCCGCTCCCGCTCTAAAGCACCAAGAGTCGGCTCAGGCATTATACCACGATGTATGTGATCATCTAAACTGTAATTCCCATTTGAAAAAGGGGGGGCAAGGGGGGATTTAGTGAGTTAAATGACCCCCGGCAGAGCCGGGGGCTTACCTGTTTGCTGATTAGAGCAAGTTTGCTATAGCATTTCAAGGGGTTGCTTTCTTTCACAAGTGAGACGAGAAAAATGCTTGACATTGGTTGGACATCCAACTAGTATGGAGCTATGGATAATTCGGTCAAGGCCGTTATTTCACTCGTTGCCGCGGTGAGGGACCGGGCGAACGCGTTCATCGCCAGAAGACTGGCCCAAAGAGGGCTCAAAGACATGGCGCCGGCCCACGGGTCTGTTTTCTACGGCCTCTTCGACGGAAACGAGCTAACTATGGGCGAGATGGCGACCAGGATACATCGCGATAAATCTACTGTGACAACATTGGTGGACAAGCTCGCGGCCCTCGGATATGTGGAAAAGGCAAAGAGTGTCTCGGACGCTAGGGTTACTCACGTTCGACTTACCGAGGAAGGTCAGGATCTCAAGCCTGTGTTCGATGAGATTTCCCACGAGTTGCTGCACACTGTTTACGAGGGATTTAGTCCTGAAGAGAGGTACATGTTGGTACGGCTCCTCCAGCGTATGATCGACAACTTCGACGGAACAGGGCAGGATGAGCGGGGCAGATGATCGCCGCGAACATTTTTGTTTGCCTGGTTAGTTGGACGTCCAACGACTAATAGGCTTTGCCGTATCCCCCCGAGGCTCGCTGTCTCCACAATTTGTCCTGGGAATGTGTAATGCCAACTATCACTCCTAATAAGGGACAACGAACTACGAAAATCTTGGGGCAGCTTGTCCGTGGCTTCGCCCCGGATGAGGTTAGCGGTTGTTTAGATACCTTAAGAATCCAGTCATCTTTGGAGGGGAGACTCATCTCCCCTCCAAACCACCCCATACGTTGAACCGGAAAGGGGTGGTTTTTCCACGGGACTTTCATAGGAACTCCCATCGCAAGAGAGCGACACCTAAGCATCAAAGTCCCTTCCTCTAGTTCCCAGGCTCTGCCTGGGAATACATACCGGGAGGCTCCGCCTCCCATACTTGGGACCGGCGCCTTGCGAGCAAGGAGGACTTTCAAAAGAATTGCAAAAAGAAGTTCTGTCTGATTGGTAGGCTGAAAAGCCTGCCCCACACCTGTAGGAATCGGACATTCATTTTGCCAACCGCTGCAAAACTCTCGTCTCCCGTCGTGGGAGGAGGTGAGAGGGAAATCCACGGAGAAAACGCAGCAAATCTTCTTGCCCAAGAATTTGGGCATCAAACCACTGAGGAGGAAATTGTGATGAAAAAGTTTTTGATTATCCTTTTGGCGCTGAGCGTTCTGACGTTCGCGGTCGTAGCCCAAAGCGCGGTCAAGGACAAGATGGAAGGGAGCGTGGTCGCGACGAAAATCGGCGCGTCTACGATCCATACTTACGTGAGCCCGGAAAAGAGCGGCGCTGTGACGAGTCACGTCATTGAGGGGCCAAAAAAGCTGGTCATCATCGACGCACAGTTCTTGCGACCCTACGCCAAGGAGCTTCGCGCATATGCTGACAGCCTCGGAAAGCCGATCGACCGAGTCATTATCACGCACGGTCATCCGGATCACTGGTATGGGCTGGAGTTCTTCAAAGACATGAGAGTGACTTCGCTGCCCGAAGTCGCCGGCCTCATCAAACAGGCAGGACCGGCGATGATAAAGGGCCAGAAGGCACGGCTTAAGGATCTTATTACCGACGCTCCTGTTGTTCCCGACGGAAAGATGAAGGAGGGAAAGGAGACCATCGACGGTATTGCGTACGTCTTTGAGCGGGTGAAGGACGCGGAGGCGGATTCCCAGCTATTGATCACGCTGCCTGATTACGGTACCCTGGTAGCTCAGGACCTCGCTTACAATAAGATTCATCTCTTCCTTGGCGCGGACGATATCAAGGGCTGGGAGAAAGTCGTTACCGAACTCAAAAAGAGGCCGGGGATCAAGACCGTGCTCTGTGGGCACGGGAAGCCCGCGGGACCGATTGTATTTGACGACATGTTGAAGTACCTGGATGTCGCGGACAAGTCGGTAACGCTGGCCAAGAAGGGGAGCCACGATGTGAAACCGCTGCTGCTGAAGGAGTTCCCCGACTACAAAGCGCCCGTGCTCCTCGACATCTCCAATAGAATGCTCTTCAAGAAAGGGAAGTAGTGGCGCGTGCAACAGGGGCACAGATTGCCCTTGGCGCCAGCGGAGGGGGCGACCCGGCAAGCCCCCTTCACTTACCCCGCGATGAATATCAGGTCGTTTTGAAAAGGTCTTTCGTCATAAGGAGGAAACATGAAGATCAACGTGTTGGGCGCCACAGGACAGCTGGGGCGGAAAGTTGTGCAGTCTCTCCTGGACCAGGGGGCCTCGGCCGGCGATTTGATGGCCACTGTTCGGAATCCGGGCAAGGCCGAGGATCTCGAGGACCTCGGTGTGACGGTCCGCAAGGGCGATTATGAGGACCCAACCTCATTGAGGATTGCACTTCAAGGAACGGAGATCTTGATGCTCGTACCGACCACTGCCCCGGTGGAACCGCGCATCCAACAACATTTCAACGCGGTGGAAGCCGCCAAAGAGTGCGGAGTCAGACGAATCCTTTTTGCGAGCCTGTCCACCGCGGGGTTCCTTGATTCCAAGTTCCTTATCACCCCTTTCTTACTGTACGCGGAATCAAAACTACGCTTGAGTGGAATGGACTGGACGATTCTCCGGAATAACCTGTACCTGGATCCGATCGCGGACTGGATACCGGAGTTGGTGGAAATGAAGCGCCTTCCCTATCCCGTGAAGCAGGGCCGCGTGGCCTACGTGTCCCGGGATGATCTAGCCCGAGCCTCGGCCGCAGCTTGTCTCAACAGCGGCCACTCGAATCAGGTCTACGAACTGAGCGGACCCGATGCGCTTTCCATGGAGGAACTGGCCATTACGATCTCTCGTGTGACCGGCCGATCCGTCAGGTTTGACAGCGTGACTGAAGAGGAATTCGCTGAGGTTTGTCGGCAAGGAACAGAGGACGTGCCTGACTTCTTCATTGAAATCCTGACATCATTGTATCGCGCTGTTGACAACAAAGAGTTCAAAGCTGTCACGAACCACGTGGAAAGGATCACCGGAACGCGGTCGGAAACAGTTGAGAGCTATCTCCGCGGAAGTCTGCCTCGGGTTTATACCAAGTTGCGTTCAAAGAAGTACAGTACAGGTGAGGGACCGAGTCTCAAAAT
>CAZGNL010000175.1:0-11090 GCA_964527475.1 uncultured Syntrophaceae bacterium | reverse complement strand
TATGGGGTGGTTTGGAGGGGAGCCACTGCGCGTGGGGCGATTGAGCGGGCCCCGGCCAGCTTGCGTGACATGACAGCTGTCGGTAACATGACGTTGAAATGCCGGCCCGGCTAGGGCCTCCCCTCCAAGGATGACTGGATTCTTAAAGTATTTACAGAACCGCTTACCTCATCCGGGGCGAAGCCACGGACAAGCTGCCCCAAGATTTTCGTAGTTCGTTGTCCCTTATCAGGGGTGATAGTTAGTATAACCGGTAGTGCGAAGTCATTGTATTGAGCGCCCGCGGTCAGGCGGGCCGATCGGAAAGTTCTCTACGCATGCTCAATTTTCACCGCTCGGATACTTCAGCCGGATATTATAAGTCCAGAGCAAGGATCGCATTGGTGGTCGTCCTTGTGTTTCTGGCGGTTCTTGTGGCCAGGCTTTGGCACCTCCAACTCATTCATGGAGAGTCGTACGTCAAAGAGGCCAGGGAGAATCGGATTCGGCTTCTTCGTCTCTCACCGTCCAGAGGTCGGATCTTGGATTCGCAAGGCAGGGTGCTTGCCGACAACAGCCCCGGATTCACGTTTTCCGTAATACCCGGTGAGATGGGCGATACGGAGAAGATCATTGAAACCAGTTCGGACGTCCTTGGATTGGCGCCTGAAAAGCTGCGCAGACTCATCCATCGCAGCAAATCGTCACCCAAGTACATGGCTTGTCCTTTGAAGGAGAACATGAGCCTTGAACAGGTCTCTCTTATCAAATCACGGATAACCTCGCTCAAAGGGGTCACTCTGGAGACTAGACCAACCCGCTTGTATCCGTTCGGGGAAGCACTCTGCCATGTGGTGGGCACCGTAGGAGAAATTTCGGCAAAGGAACTTTTCAAGTACTCCCAGATGGGGTATCGGCCGGGCGACAGAATCGGCAAAGCAGGGATCGAGAAGGAATACGAAGTCCTACTCAAAGGGGTGGAAGGATGGGAGCAGATAGAAATAAATGCCAGGGGTCGGCAATTGGCCGACCTGACCCGACGGTCCCCAACCCCCGGTGCAAACGTTACTCTTACTATAGATGTTTCCTTTCAGAAATTTGTTGAAAAAACGTTCATTTATCGCGCCGGTTCTGTGATCGTCGTGGACCCGGACACCGGCCGGATTATTGCTATGGTGAGCAAGCCGGGGTTTGACCTCAATCTTTTTGCGCCGTCCATATCCGAACATGAATGGAAAAACCTCAACAGCGATCCTCTTCACCCCCTTGAAAACAGATCCATCCGTGGCGTGTATTCCCCGGCCAGCACCTTCAAAGTCGTGACCGCCGCTGCCGCGCTGGGGGAAGGCATGGTCCACCCTGATGAGAGATTCACATGCGAAGGTAAATTCCAGCTGGGAGGCCAGACCTTCCGCTGCTGGAAACGAAAGGGTCACGGAGAGGTGGATCTTCACGGAGCGCTCGTTGAGTCCTGCGACACATACTTCTACAAGTTGGGCCTGAGGCTGGGGATTGATAGAATTGCCCGTTACGCGTCACTGTTTGGTTTGGGGAAGCCGACCGGCCTGGGATTACCGCAGGAACTCCCGGGGCTGATCCCGACCCCTGCCTGGAAGCTGCGCACCTACCGGGAGGCGTGGAGAGACGGAGAGACAGTCACCGTATCCATTGGGCAGGGTTACCTGGTCTGTTCTCCCATTCAACTCGCGATGATGACAGTGGCCGTGGCCAACGGCGGCAAACTGCTCCGGCCCGCCCTTGTCCGCAGAATCATCTCACACGACGGAAGCCTCATCTTTGATCACTCTCCGGTTGTCCGTTGGAAGATTCCGCTGAATCCACGTGAACTCTCGTTGCTCAGACGCGCCATGATCGGTGTCGTGTCGGAGAATGACGGTACCGGAAAGAAGAGCCGCATTCCGGGAATCAGTTTGGCAGGAAAAACAGGCACGTCCCAGGTGATACGGCTTCGTGAGGGGGCCCTGAAGATGGAAAAGGTTCCCTATCACGAGCGCACACACGCCATCTTCATTGCTTACGTGGACGATCGGCCCATGAAGATAGCGGTTGTCGTCATTGTTGAGCATGGTGGGGGCGGCGGAGCTGTAGCCGCTCCGATCGCCCGGAAGATCATATGCCGATACTACGGCGTGCCCGACCCGGGCGACCCCAAGGAATAGCCTTGCGGCAAACGTGAAGCCGACGCGTCGGAAAGAAGTCTTGAGGACAGGCATATCTGTAGGCACGAGATGTCCCCTTTGGAACGCAAATGGATTTGGAGTCGGCCGGCGCTTTTCGAGTGGCGCGTAGTGCTGATCTGTCTAGTTCTGTCCGGAATCGGGATTGCCCTGATCTACAGCGCGACTACCCCCATGGGGGAAATGGGCCGCAGACTTGTGATCAAGCAAATAACCTGGTGTAGCTTGGGCTTGTTGTTGATGGCCGGATTCGTGCTCTTCGATTATAACTGGCTTGAAAACTGGGCTGTCTGGATCTATGTGATCATGGTGTTGGCCTTGCTGGCCGTGTGGGGGTTCGGCAAGGTTACCGCGGGATCACGGAGGTGGTTTGAGATCGGATTCATGAGACTACAGCCATCGGAATTTGCCAAGGTGGCGGTGGTGATATTTCTGGCGAAGTACTTCCAGGATCGTCCGCCGGGGAGCATATCGGGTTTGCTGGATTTGATTCGTCCACTGATGTTGATCGTGCTCCCGGCCGCGTTGGTGCTGGTGCAGCCGGATCTGGGAACAGCAGGGGTCATTCTTTTGGTGGGTGTGTCCATGATTCTTTTCGCGGCGGTGGACACCCGGGGATTGCTCAAGATCGGCGGCCTCGCCCTTGCAGCGATTCCCATACTGCTCCTGACAGGGGATCGTTTCCTGGTGGACTACCAGAAGAAGAGACTCCTCACCTTTCTGAATCCCGATTATGATCCTCTCGGAGCGGGATATCACATCATTCAGTCTCAGATTGCAATTGGGTCCGGGGGAATTGCGGGAAAGGGTTTTCTCCAGGGAACGCAGAACCAGCTGATGTTTCTTCCGGTAAAACATACGGACTTCATATTTTCCATTCTTGCCGAGGAATGGGGCTTTGTCGGCTGCTCGGTGGTTTTGCTCCTGTTTTGCGGTCTATTCCTTCGCGGTCTGGCGGTCACCAGTGAGGCCAGGGAAGATTTCGGCACACTTTTGGCCTTCGGCGCCACCGCGCTGATTTTTTGGCATGTGGTCATAAATGTGGGAATGGTCACGGGACTTCTGCCGGTGGTGGGGGTTCCGCTCAGTTTCCTCAGTTATGGAGGATCGTCGCTTCTGGCCTCGTTCCTGGCCGTATCATTGATAGTCAACGTGAGCATGAGGCGTTTCTCTTACTGATCGAGTCTCGGCTTGGAAGACGGAACGACCGCTGGTGATCGCATCTATTGTTAATTCCTTGAATTATTGGTTGAACTTCTGGAAGGGGTGTGCTAAGCAATTGCAAACCAGCGAGGGGCGTCCCATTTTGTACGCCCCGGCCGTAGGCCCTGGAGGCGACATGTTCCGATCCAGATTCAGGAAAAAGAAAGATGACGCGGTGAGCGGGTTTCTGGGTTCCCAGACCGAGTTTACCGGCAAGCTTGCGTTCTCCGGCGTGGTGCACCTGGACGGGAACTTCGAAGGCGAAATCATCAGTCGTGGTACACTGGTCGTAGGTGGTGAATCCGTAATTCATGCCCAGATCTTTTCCAATGTGCTCAAGGTCGCCGGTGAAGTTCACGGTGATCTCAACGCTACCGAAAGAATCGAACTCTATCCCCCTGCCAAGGTGTACGGCAGTATCCGTACTCCCAGCCTGATCGTGGAAGAAGGCGTCATCTTTGAAGGCAACTGCCGAATGAGTTCCGTCCCCGCGGAAGTGCCCTCACTGCTGGGGCCTGAAGAAGACTCCGCAAACGAAGATGAACCCCTGGAAGCCATCTCCGCGCATGCCTGGTCCCCCACGTACGAAGAAGATGCCGACATGGGCCCGGACCCCCCCAAAGAAGTGCCCCTGCCCAAGCTCGATGGATCATAGACCCCGCGACGATTGGGACGAGAGGCGGGGAACCATTCAGTCATTCGGGGGGCTCTCTCAAAATGTCATGGCGAGCGCAGCGAAGCAATCTTCTGCGCTGTGAATATGAGGATTGAGTTGTCCGTTCAATCCTCGCAATGACATCGTCACAGAGAGCCTTCACCCCGCGAAACTGAAGGCTTACCGCGGAAGGGAAAAAGACCTTGACACCCCTGTTGGGTGATGTTAAGATTTCGTTTTATTTTTGACATGGGTCAAAATCGCATCATTTATAAGCAAGATCAGCTAGTTGGACGTAGATGCCCGGTGGGTTCCACTATAGGAGCGAACGCCGGAGTCTTGTTAACCTTCTGAACCCGGGAGATAACGCGATTGATTAACATAAACATCACCCTGCTCATCCAGATTGTCAACTTTGTGGTCCTATTGCTGATTCTCAACGCCATCCTGTACAAACCCATCATGGCCAAGCTTAGCGAGCGGGAAGCCCGTATCCAGGGGGACCGGGATAAGACCCGAGCGCTTGAGGAACAGGTGGAGGAACAGGAGACGAGGCATCAGGAGGAACTTGGCAAGGCCCGACAAACAGCCGCTCAAGAAAAGAACGCCCTGTTGCAGGAGGCCAAGAAGAAAGAAGCCGGACTCCTGGAAAAGGCCCGCGAAGAGGCCGGCAGGATACTTGAGGACATGAAGGAGTCGATCCGGAAAGAAGCCGATGAAGCACGCACGACCCTCAAGGCCGAAATGACCCCCCTTGCTCAGTCCATTGCGGAAAAAATCCTTGGGAGGCCCGTCTCATGAAGGCTCGTGCCATGGTTTATATTGCCGCTCCTGCACTGGTGTCGCTCTTTGTTTCAGCAGCGTTCGCATCCGGTGCTCACGGTGAGGAACCCACCTGGACCACAACCATGATCGGGTGGCGAATCATCAACTCGTTGATTCTTTTCGGTGTTCTCATCTATTTCCTCAAGAAACCGTTGGTAAACTACTTTTCTGAACGTAAGGAACAGATCCGTAGGGATCTGGATGAGGCCAGAGAACAACGAATTCAGGCCGAGGCCAAGCTCAAAGAGTACGAAAAGAAGCTGGCCGGCATGGAGCAAGAGCTGGAGAAAATGCGTGAAGATCTCCAGAAGGCCTCGGGCTTGGAAAGCGAGAAGGTGGTTGCCAACGCGGAGAGAATGTCCGTGGGGATAATAGAATCCGCGAAACTCGCAGCTGAGCAGGAGGTTCGCAAGGCCAAGACATCACTCCGGAACGAAGCGGTGGGCTTGGCGGTGGAACTGGCCGAGTCCCTGATCAGTGAGAAAATCACCGAGCAAGACCGCAAAAAGATCGTAGAAGATTATCTTGACAAGGTCGGGGGTATGAAGTGATCGACACCACTTTGGCAAGGCGTTATGCAAAGGCGCTGGTAGACATTGGACGGGAAAACAAAGCTCTGGACGCGTACGCAGAATCACTTACCACTATGTGTGATCTAATGGAGACCTCTACGGATTTCCGAGAGATTCTCATCAACCCGGTTTTTACGGTTGACGACAAGAAAGCAATAGCCGGGCAGGTCCTGGCCAAGATGAAACCGGACCCGATCGTGTCGAATTTCATCAATTTGCTCATCGACCGCAAGCGGATAGACCAACTCCCTGGAATAGCGGTCGCTTACCAGGAAATGTTGGACGAGATCAACGGCATAATACGCGCGGAAGTGGTCAGCGCGACTTCCATTGCTGATGACGACCTGAAGCGGGTCACGGACGCGCTTTCACAGATAAGCGGAAAAAAGGCCGTGGTGACACCAACAGTGGAGCCGTCTCTTGTGGGCGGCCTGTTGGCCAAGGTGGGGGACATGGTTTTTGACGGGACTATCCGTACCCAGCTCAACCAGCTTAAGGAAAGCTTGAAGGGATAGGCACAATGCAGATCAGAGCCGAAGAAATCAGTGACATTATCAAACAACAGATCAAGGACTACGACAAGAAAGTCGAAGTGAGTGAGACAGGCACCGTGCTAAGCGTCGGCGACGGCATCGCCAGGGTGCACGGGCTTGAAAATGCCATGGCCGGCGAGCTCCTTGAATTCCCCGGCAACATCATGGCTATGGTCCTCAACCTCGAGGCTGACAATGTGGGCGCGGCCATTTTCGGAGAAGACGTCCATATCAAAGAGGGAGACACCGTCAAGAGGACCAACCGAATCGTGCAGGTCCCGGTCGGCAATGCCATGCTCGGCCGTGTGGTGGACGCCATCGGCCTGCCCGTCGATGGAAAGGGCCCCATCGAGACCGACGAATTTCGTGTGGTGGAAATCGTGGCCCCCGGTATCATCAAGCGGGAACCGGTCAAGGATCCGCTTCAGACCGGAATCAAGGCCATTGATTCCATGATTCCCATCGGTCGCGGGCAGCGGGAGTTGATCATCGGCGACCGCCAGACAGGCAAGACAGCCATTGCAATCGACACAATTATAAATCAGCGTGACACGGACGTGCATTGCATCTACGTCGCGGTCGGCCAGAAACGCTCCACTGTGGCCCAGGTGGTCGCGACCCTTGAGCGGTTCGGCGCAATGGAATATACGACGGTCGTGTCAGCCACTGCTTCGGATCCTGCTCCCATGCAGTACATCGCCCCGTACTCAGGCGTTACCATGGGCGAATACTACCGGGACAGCGGGCAGCACGCCTTGCTCATTTACGACGATTTGAGCAAGCAGGCTACCGCGTATCGTCAGCTCTCACTGCTCCTGCGTAGGCCCCCCGGACGAGAGGCTTTTCCGGGAGACGTTTTCTACCTGCATTCACGACTGTTGGAGCGCGCTGCCAAGATGAATGAGACACATGGAGGGGGAAGCCTCACAGCCCTGCCGATTATCGAGACACAGGCGGGCGATGTTTCCGCTTATATTCCCACCAATGTGATCTCAATTACCGACGGGCAGATATTTCTCTCGACCGACCTGTTCTATTCGGGGGTCCGTCCGGCGGTCAACGTCGGATTGAGCGTCTCCCGAGTCGGCGGCAACGCTCAGGTGAGGGCCATGAAGCAGGTCGCAGGCTCACTGCGCCTGGATCTGGCTCAGTTCAGGGAATTGGAGGCATTTGCGCAGTTTGGGTCTGATCTGGACAAAGTAACCCAGGCCCAGCTTGCCAGAGGCACCCGACTCGTGGAAATCTTGAAACAGGCCCAGTACGTGCCCATGGCAATGGAGAAACAGGTAGCCATAATATTTGCAGGCACCAACGGCTACCTTGACGAATATGATCTTCGGGCCCTGGCCGAGTACGAGAAGCAGTTATTGACCCACCTGGAGACCAATCATCCGGACGTGCTGACGGAGATGGCGGAAAAGAAGGCTATCTCCAGCGAGCTGGAAGAAAAGATGAAAAAGATCCTCGACGATTTCAAGGGGACCTTCACACCACCGGAACTGTAAGTGGTCTGATAGATCGGTGTGGATAATAGGAAAACGACTCCAGGCAACTCTTTTTACTCATAGAGGTCGATATGGCAAACCTTCGGGACATTCGTAAGCGCATCGACAGCGTCAAGAATACCCAGAAAATCACCAAAGCCATGAAAATGGTTGCAGCGGCCAAATTGCGCCGCGCTGAAGAAGCCATTGGCGCCGCGCGGCCGTACGGCGACAAGATGCGAGAGGTGCTCCTTTCCTTGGCCACGCGCGCTAATCCCGGCGCCCATGCTCTGTTGGAAGTCAGAGATGTGAAGAAGATCTTATTGATCCTGATAACAGCCGACCGCGGTTTGTGCGGTGGGTTCAACACCAACCTCAACCGGCGGACTCAGACGTTCATCAAGGAAAAGGCCGGTGAAGGCATTGAAGTTGATCTGATCACAGTAGGTCGCAAGGGAAACGACTATTTTCGGCGGCGGCGCGTGAATATGGCTGGGAACTTTGTGAACGTCATGAATAACGTAGACTTTGATCTTGCGGTTCAGATCGGTGACCTGGCCGCTGAGAAGTTCACGTCAGGCGATTACGAAGAGGTCTACGTCCTGTACAACAGGTTCCGGTCACCTGTGATCCAGATACTCACTCTAAACAAACTCATGCCCGTGAGTCCGGAATCTCCGGATGAGGGGCGTCACAGGGAATATCTGTATGAGCCCTCGGAAGAGGAGCTGCTCGACGATATTCTGCCCACTTACGTGAAGGTTCAAATCTTCACGGGCCTCCTCGACTCGGTAGCCGCCGAGCACGGGGCTCGCATGACCGCAATGGAAGCGGCCACTACCAACGCAGGTGAAATGATTCAAAAGCTGACCCTGAAACACAACAGGTTGCGTCAGGAATCGATTACCACGGAGCTGATGGAAATAGTGGGCGGCGCAGAGGCGCTGAAGGGCTGATCCAAAGCCTTCGGCGACAAACGAGATCGATAGAATACCGATTTGAGATGGTTTCAGGAGGATAACCGAAGATGGCAGAAGGAAAAGTCGTTCAGGTCATCGGGCCCGTTGTTGACGTGGCCTTTCCGGAAGAGAGTCTTCCGGCAATATTCAACGGTTTGTATATCACCAACCCGGCCATCAACGACGAGCCTGACAATCTTGTGGTCGAAGTAGCTCAGCATCTCGGCGACAACGTGGTTCGGACAATCGCGATGGATACTACCGACGGCCTGGTTCGAGGCATGTCCGTGAGAGACATGGGTCAGCCTATCTCTGTTCCGGTGGGCCAAGGAGTCCTGGGACGCATCATTAACGTGGTAGGCCGACCGGTGGACGAGATGGGAGAGGTGAAAGGGGAAGAAATACTCCCCATTCACAAGCCGGCCCCCGCGTTTGACGAACAGGTAACCGAGATTGCCGTTCAGGAAACAGGGATTAAGGTGGTCGACCTGATCGCTCCGTTTATGCGGGGCGGCAAGATCGGATTCTTCGGCGGCGCCGGTGTTGGTAAGACCGTCTTCATGATGGAGATTATCAACAATATCGCCAAGCAGTTCGGAGGAACTTCCGTGTTCGCGGGTGTCGGTGAACGATCTCGCGAGGGGAACGACCTCTATCTGGAAATGGGCGGCGTGCTCCCCGGGATGGAAAAACCCGAAGGTGAACGAGTCCTGGATCGAGCAGCGCTGATTTACGGCCAGATGAACGAGCCCCCCGGAGCCCGTGCCAGAGTTGCTCTGACGGCCCTGACCGTTGCGGAATATTTCCGTGATGTCAAGCAGATGGACGTCATGCTCTTCATCGACAACATCTTCCGTTTTACCCAGGCAGGCTCCGAGGTCTCCGCGCTTCTCGGGCGAATGCCGTCCGCGGTCGGTTATCAGCCTACCTTGGGCACCGACATGGGTGAACTTCAGGAACGCATTTGCTCAACGAAGAACGGGTCCATCACCGCGGTCGAGTGCATCTATGTGCCCGCGGACGACCTTACAGACCCCGCGCCCGCGACCACCTTTGCTCACCTTGACGGGACAGTGGTGCTCTCACGGCAGGTGGCCGAGCTTGGTATTTACCCGGCTGTTGACCCGCTCGACTCCACATCGAGAATCCTCGATCCGCGCGTAATCGGTGAAGACCATTATGAGGTTGCCCGATCTGTGCAGCTTGTCCTCCAGAAGTACAAAGACCTTCAGGACATTATTGCGATTCTCGGAATGGATGAGCTGTCCGAGGATGACAAGCTGGCGGTTGCCAGAGCGCGCAAGATTCAGCGATTTCTGTCTCAGCCTTTCTTTGTGGCCCAGGAGTTCACCGGAGCGGCAGGCAAATATGTCAAGATCGAAGATACTGTCGCGGGCTTCAAGGAAATCGTCCAAGGAAACCTGGACGATCTTCCCGAGCAGGCCTTCTATATGCAGGGCAATCTGGATGAAGTGAGAGAGAAGGCCGAAAAGCTGGCAAAAGCCGCGGCTTGATTGGGAGTGCTTGATGTCTGAAAAATTCAAGGTCGAGGTGGTGACCCCTGCCGGGCTTGCCCTCGACAAGGAAGTGGAAGAAATAATCGCTCCGGGGATCATGGGTGAGTTCGGAGTCCTCATAGGGCATACACCCATGCTCACCTTTATCAAACCCGGGGTCTTTTCCTACCTGGAAGACGGCAAATTCATCAAGTTTGCGGTCGCGAGCGGCTTCTGCGAGGTGCTCAAGGATTCCGTGAGCATCCTGGTGGAGGAGGCTGTCAGGGCTGAGGAAATAGACCTTTCCGAGGCGCAATCCGATCTGGCCGAGCTGGAAGAGCAGCTCGGGGCCCTGGATTCCACAGCGGATCCGGCCGGGGCCGAAAGGGTTTCAAAAAGGCTGCAACTGGCCCGAACAAAGGTTGCTCTGGCCGGCGGCGTCTGATCCGTGTCCGGAGCTGGTTTTCATAGAAGATTATCGTGTAGCCTCGGCCTGTTCCGGAGATCCGGTTCCAGGTCGAGGCTTCATGTTGTTCTGATACCAACTTACATGCCTAGAGACAAAGGCACAACGAACTACGAAAGTCCCTACCGTTGTTCACTGGTCCGTGGCTTCGCCTCGGACAGGGTACGCGAAGAGCGCGCACTCTGCGCATGGACTTGGAGGGGAGGCCCTAGCCGGGCCGGCATTTCAACGTCATGCTACCGACAGCTGTCATGTCACGTAAGCTGTCCGGGGCCCGCTCAATCGCCCCACGCGGAGTGGCTCCCCTCCAAACCACCCCATACGTGTGCCCGGAAAGGGGTGGCTCTTCCACGGGACTTTCATAGAAACCTACATGCCTGAATTTACAGGCACAACGAAGCATGAAAGTCTTTTCCGTTCTTTACTGGTCCGTGGCTTCGCCTCGGACGGGATCGTTCAAGAGCGCGCACGCTGCGCACGACCTTGGAGGGGAGACTCATCTCCCCTCCAAACCTCCCCATACGTTGACCCGGAAATGGGTGGTTTTTTCACGAGACTTTCATAGAAACCTACATGCCCGGCCGGGCGCCGGGCACAACGAAGTATGAAAATGTCCGCAAAGTCGTGGGTCCCGTCCGTAGGGGCTACGCATGCGTCACCCTCTTGGCAGCTCTGACGGGCGAGTTTTTTTGCGCGTTAGAACGGTGGTATGATCCGCGC
>CAZGNL010000174.1:7192-11155 GCA_964527475.1 uncultured Syntrophaceae bacterium | reverse complement strand
GTAGAAGCTGTGTATTTCACCATTATTGCTTCATGTTGTCAAGCGCCGAAGACGCTCCTTTATAACCCCTCAGTTGGACTAAACCACTTTGCTCGCAATCACCTCTACCGGGAGCCCCCCGAATGACTGATGGGTTCCGCACAGATGTGAATACCGGTTGACGAATTGGCTTAGAGTGAAGTATAGTCAGAACTCGAACAACCCATTTCTTACCAGGGACAGGGGCAGTTGAGATCCTCGCGGACTCAGGAAAGACAACGCGCCGGCATTTTGGGGTCGGAGGCTATCCAATGACCGATCAAGACCCGGAAGACCTCTGAGCCGGCAAGCGCGGCTGCATGATTCGCGTGAAGATGACCGACAGGTTTGAAGCTTAAGGAATTGCCGTGGGCATGGAACAGAAAATCAGCTTCTCATTTGGCAGGAACTGGCAAAATTTCCTGAAGAGCCTTAATGACGAGCAGATCGAGATCGCGCAGGAGTCGCTCACGGAATTCCTCGGACAAGATGACTTGAAAGGAAAGACCTTTCTGGATATCGGCTGTGGAAGCGGACTCTTCTCACTGGCCGCGTACAACCTCGGAGCCGCCAGGGTAGTGAGTTTCGACATCGACCCGTTCAGCGTGCAGTGCTGTCGCTATCTGCGTGAACAGGCGAACAGCCCGGACACGTGGGAGGTGTCGGATGGTTCGGTGCTCGACGATGCATTCCTCCAGCGCTTAGAGCCCTTTGATCTGGTCTACTCCTGGGGAGTGCTCCACCACACCGGCCGCATGTGGAACGCGCTCGAGCGGTCACTGGATCTCGTAGCCCCCGGAGGTCAGATCTATCTGGCGCTGTACAACAAGATCCTGGCCCGTGACAATTCCACGTCCTGGATTCATTCATTCTGGCTTGCGGTGAAGAGATTCCACAACACTCATCCATCGATTGGAGCGTACGTCCTGGAACCCTTGGCCATGGCCGCGTACCTGGGCATTGTTGTGGCGCGGCTGGAGAACCCGATCACTCATCTGAGGAACTACAAGTCACACCGCGGTATGAGCTGGCAAACCGACGCCACAGACTGGCTCGGCGGGTATCCGTACGAATTCGCCACCGTGGAGGAGGTCTTCACGTTCGTCAAGCGCCGCAAACCCGAGTTCAACCTGGAGAACCTCAAGGTCACCAGCGGCCGAGGGCTCAACTGGTACCTCTTCCGAAGAGGGTAAACCGGCCACAGGCCGAACGTCGAGGCCTTCCTGCATTCGCAGAAACAAATCCTAATCGAGAACTTGGAACGATACCTGCTCAAGATCTCTGTTGTCCAGGATTCCAGGAACAAGCCTTCTTGAGAAGTGGTCTCCCGCTATCTCATCTTTCTTCCGCTTCCCGCCCGACCATAAATCATGTATTATTCAACATGAATCCACCGCGTGAGCGGATGACACCGCAGGCGCCGTGAGAAGGCCGCATGAAACTGAAAAGAGTGAAAATCCAAAACTTCAAAGGCCTAAAGGATGTTGAGATATCCTTTGAGGATCACGGCAATGAGCCGCGATTCCTCACCTGCCTCGTGGGGAAAAACGGCTCCGGAAAAACGAGTGTTCTGCAGGCTATCGCCTTTGTGTTGTCCTCCGCAACGCGAGGATCAGCAGACCCATACTCGTTTCGATGGAACGGCTTCGTTGCTGAGCGTATGGCGACACATGGCCCAACGAGAATTGACGTCGAGGTGGAACTCCACAAGGATGAACGGGATGCTCTGATAGAGCTGGACGGACGATGGAGGAAGTCCCAATCTGACCACTTGTATCGTGAAATGGACTACTCTACGGCTGCCTACTCGCAGGACGTGAAACTGACGTACGAGCATCGTAGCCAGCCATCCTTTTTTGGTTTGAAAAAACACGGAATGGGCTTCGCGTCCATGGGACGCCAGTATCTGGATATGATTTCACTCGATGCTTTCGAGAAACAGCTTTTCTTGGCAAGGGTGGGAGACGTTTTCTGGTTCGATCAGTACCGCATCTTGGGCAGTGGCTTACTCGAAAGCGGACGAGGAAGGCCAGAGTCGTCATTCACTTCCGCGCCCGAAACTTACGCGGCAGCGCGCACCGAGATTTCATGGACCCGGGGCGTAACGTCCCTTCGGGAGATGCTTGTCGGATTGTGGACCTTTCACAAGTCGGAACGGAAAGGCAGCCCCGACATGATCGAGGAACTTCAGCCAAGACTGGAATCTGTCTTTCCGGGAACGAGATTCGTCGGCGTTGAGCCCCGAGGCGGTCTGGCCAGGCCGACACAAAAAGACTTCTTCTTCCTCCTGGAGCGGAACGGCACGGTGTACGATATTGCGGAACTCTCCTCCGGAGAACAGGCGGTCTTTGAAATACTCTACGAATTCGTGAGGTTGAACATCGCCCGGTCGATTGTGCTGATCGACGAACTGGAGCTTCATCTGCACCCGCCTCAACAGCAGGCGCTTCTGGCGGCTCTTCCGAAACTGGGACCGGATTGCCAGTTCATCATCACAACTCATTCTCCGTATCTCGAGGATGTGATTCCGGAAGAGGAGATAGTCCGGCTGGAGGGGGGCACAGTTGTCAGTTGATCATGTTCTGGTTGAGGGCAAATTGGACAAAATCATTCTGGCTGCTCTCCTGGGTGGTGAGCCAACCGTTGAGCCCGGGGGGTCCAAGCGGTCCCTCAGACCGCAGGCAGCTAATCTTGCCAAAGAAAGGCATAAGCGATTTGGATATATCAGAGATCGGGATTTCGATTTTGATCCGGCTGAAGATCAGACAAGCCCGGTATCGCTTCAAATGGGCGAGGGCAACGTGTGGGGATGGCACTGGTGTCGTCACGAGATCGAGAACTACCTATTGGAGCCGCAACTTGTTTGCGAAGCTGTTCCAGCCATCCACCGAGACGCTTATGAACAGCATTTGAGGGATGCTGCCAGAGAGATCCGTTTCTATGAGGCCGCCAGGTGGGCCATCGGAATCGGAAGGCGCAGCCTGCCACCGAACTACGAACTGGAAACTCGTCCATCGGAAATAGTGAAACGGGAGATGGCCCTTCCTGAAGACTACTCCTTCGAGGCCAGTCTGGATTGGGCTGTGACGACATCAAACACATTCTTGAGCAAGGTGAGTTCGGCACTTGCGGAGTCGAGCATTCAGGACAACTTTCAAACCCATTGTGACCGGTTCAACGATATTTTCTTGGACGATGTCGATCTGACACTCCTGTGGTTTTCGGGAAAAGACCTCCTTGCGGCCATGAGTCCGTGGCTTGTTGGGCAAGGCTTCCCGGATCCCGGCGTCTTTCGAAAAGAGCTTCGGCAATGGTGCCGGCACAATGGTGACCGTGTACTCGATGTTGTACCTGAGTGGCGGGCTCTTGTCAGTCTACTCAGAGACTGATTGGAGCAAACTGGATGACAATCGCGGGGTCAGGTCGGCAGCGACCTGTCACGAGACTGAACCGGAAATACGCTTGCACGATTGAGTATCTCAAAGGAGACGGAAAACATGCTTCCAAAGAAGATTCTGTTCTGTACTGATTTTTCAGAGAATTCACTGCCGGCCCGCGCTGTGGCGAAAGAATATGCCAAGGCCTTTGACGCGAGCCTCGTGGTGGTCCATGTGGTGAATACTTCAAAGATAGGGTATCCAGCGTTTCAGCAGGATGTTCCCTTTGACCAGCAGGCTGTTCTCAAGAGCGTCGAGGAATCCGTGATCGACGCGCTCGACGAGGTCGCGGAAGATTGCCGCAAGGTGCTCCCGGACGTAATCACATATTATCGGATGGGAATCCCTGCCACTGAGATCGTTTCATTCGCCAACGAGGAATCCGTGGGCCTCCTGGTCCTGGGGACACACGGGTGGACCGGTATCACCCATCTGGTCATGGGCAGCACCGCAGAAAATGTAGTCAGAACCGCAAGCTGTCCGGTATTGACGGTCCGATCGGAAGAAG
>CAZGNL010000174.1:0-7092 GCA_964527475.1 uncultured Syntrophaceae bacterium | reverse complement strand
TGCAAACTGCTCGGGGCCACTCCTGTTCAACAGGCCGGAATGGTCCTCATGGAGGCGCGCTTTGCCGTCATTGCCGCGATTGTTGTGGGGTTCGGGCGAGTGATTTCCGAAGTGGGAATAGCGATGATGCTGGGAGGAAACATCAAAGGGTTCACCCGCACCATGACCACGGCCATCGCGCTGGAGACGAGCAAAGGTGAATTTGAATTGGGCTTGGCCCTGGGAATGGTCCTTCTTAGTGTGGCTCTGGCGGTTAACGCTGCCCTTTTTATCTTGCAGAGAGAAGAAAAATGACCCCCGCGTACCGACTCAATGAGGTTTCTTTCTCCTACGGCCCCGACCCGTTGCTGTACATGAAGGACGTGGAGGTTTCGGCCGGTGAAATGGTCGCTCTGGTGGGACCCAACGGCACAGGAAAGACCACCCTCCTGCATTTGCTCGCATTTCTGGAAACACCTGACAGCGGCACGATCTCCTTTTTCGGCAGAACCGCGGGCAAGGACAACCTGATTCCGTTTCGTCGAAGAGTCGGCCTGCTGCTTCAGCATCCCTACCTGTTCAACACAACCGTACTGTCCAATCTCACGAGTGCCCTGAAGGTGCGTGGGGTAGCGCGTTCAAAACGCCGCGAGATGGCAAAGACCGCACTCGAATGGGTGGAACTGTCGGGATTCGGCAATCGCTCAGCGCGGTCCCTCTCGGGCGGTGAAGCTCAGCGAGTGGCCCTGGCCAGGGCGCTGGTGCTCGACCCCGATGTGCTGCTTCTGGACGAACCCGCAAATCACATGGACAGGGTGAGCGTTCAGCGCATTGAGGAGATCGTGTCTCAGATGAATCGTGAAAGGGGCACCACGGTTGTCTTCACAACCCATCACGTTGGCGGAGACCGTTTCATGGCGCCCCATCGCGTGTTTGACATCGGGCGGGAAGGAATCCGCAGCCCCCGCACAACTCACCCCGGCACTTGATACGAACTTGCCTGCCGGAGAATCGAGCCACAACAAAATATAGCAACCGCGGGAGCACAACGGGCCCCGTTCCCATGGGGCGACCCGCGGTCGCCCCATGGGAAGCCGTCACATTAAAGAAGAAAGGGATGTGAAATCAAACCGTTCTGCGCGGGGCAAAAAGGGCGCACACATAGGTGCGCGCCGTACGTCGAAAGATGTGAAGCGATAGCGGTGCGCCACCGTGTCCGGCCTTGCCGCTTGAGGTCAAAGGTGCGAGGGAATCCCCGTATAAGTTCTAGAACCGGAGAGACAGGTCCAGGTACATCCCTTCCACGCCCGAGTTGGTACTAAGCCTACCCCGGGTTCCGTCCAGATTCCACTGCTTGTACCCGACCCGGATTCCGCCATCAACGTTCCTGCTCACCGGAGGTGCCACTCCCACGCCCAGATTCCAGGTGGAAAGGCCCAGATTGTGGAAGCTCATCCAACTGAACCGACCCTCCACGTAAGGTTTGAACCAGGAGAAATAGCCTGTATTTGTCGGCTCGTACCTAAGGTGAGCCCCCATGGCGGGCTCCAACATGGTCTGCGAGAAATCCATCGCCTCTCCGTCGTCCTTTTCCACCTTCTGAATCCACTTTATCAAGTGCAAGTCGGCATTGGGGCCGAACACCAGATCACGGCCGAAAGACACATCGTAATCACCGCCCACTTTGAGAGTTATAATGTTCAATTCGGAGACGATACCGTCCCCTCTGGCCAGCGGAAGCCCCGAGAAATTGCCGTCTGTGCCTGAATGACCGGGCCCGGACCACTTCCACGGGATGTACTCAACGCTCACCGTTACCTTGTCCCACAATCTCAAACTTGCATAATATTCCCACAAAGTCTTTTCCGAAGGCAGACGAAGGTGACCGTGAAAGTGGAGAGAAGTGCCTTCTCCTCCCCTGCTCAGGATCTTGGCCGATCCCAGAAGATTGCTGAAAAAGGGACGAGTCCCCATTGCAAAGTTGTATCCCCGCTTGGGACACATCACGCCGGCCTTGGAAGCCCCTGCGGCAGCGTCCCAATAGGCCCCGCTATCCCCGCACCCGGACCTCGCTCCGGCGCAACGGGTGTCGGAGACCCCGGTCCCGGACACCCTGACCTTGACGGGATAGCGATAACTCCGCTCCCACGCGCTCGCAAAAGTCGCCGCCGCAAGAACGAGAGCCAAGGTCAGAAAAGCACAGGGTGTTCTCATCGTGCCCCTTGCTGACATAAGCATACCTCCAGATGGTGACCAACCGGAACGACCAATCTTATAGTGTGGCTTCTCATCACAATTTCTCGAAATCGGTGGTGATGGGATTGCCCGTCTCCTGTATAGCACCGGAATTTCCCGCTGGGTGAAGACCTCCGCTGTCGCGGACCTTCACATAATGCTATTGATGCGTATCTCAAATCAGGGGGAAAGTCAAGTCCTTTCTGCCGCGATATCTCGTTTGTTTTTAAGATGTTATGTCCACTTCTTAAAGTGTTCCTTTATTGATATTGGGCCGTTAAGCCTCCGAACCGCCACAATCCCACCGCGGAATCAACTCCCCAATATCGGTGTATCTATAAATAGTTGTACCTGAATATGGCGGCTGAAACTCGCCATCCGGGGCACGCGCCCCCCCCGAAAAAAGGGCTGACCATTGCCCACACTTGACACGATGACCACGGTGATCGGTCCGGAGTAGGACCGGCATCTTGCCTGTCTCTCTTGAATCAAGATGCCGGGCCGGTGAACGTTCACGGGGCACAGAGATGAGTAGGAATATTCAACCACAGAGACACAGAGGCACAGAGAAGAGTGGGAAGTTGACTCACGAACATACCGAAACATCGAGCCGATCCAGGTAGGCGCCGCTGGGAACGCGGACTTTTATCTCTGAGTGCAAATCAGTATCAGCCGATACTGATCCTCTTGGCTCAAGGTCCAGGCACGATCGTTGGCAACAGGCGGCTACTTGCCTACGCAGAAGCGTTCAAAGATTCTATCCAAGACCCCCTCGTCCACTCGTTCGCCCGTCACTTCTTCCAATGGTTCCAGGGCGCGGCGCAATTCCAGGGAGACTATTTCCGGCTCAATCTCTCTTCCGGACTGGAGCCTCTTCAGCAGACCCTCGATCCGTGGAGTGGCTGCTTCCATTAGCAGCAGTCCTCTGCGATTGAGGCTTCCATGAGAGGATAGCGCGCCCGGCATGGCCCTGCTCTCCCCCATAGCTGCAAGCAGGTCCCTGAGTTTGGCCAGACCCTTCCCTGTCTTAGCGCTGATGCGCGCGCAAAGCTGGTCCGACGAACCCGGTTCCCAGCAGGGCGATTCGTGTTCCTTGACAAGATCCATCTTGTTTATGGCCACCACAGTCTGCTTTTCCCGGCACGCGGCCAGGACCGCCGAATCCTCCTCATCGAGCGGGGTTGAGCCGTCGAGCACTGCTATGATTATGTCGGCGCAGTCCATTCTTTCCCGTGCGCGACGTATGCCCTCGTCTTCGATAGGATCCGGGTTGCTGCGAATGCCCGCAGTGTCGCAAAGGACAAAGGAGAGATCCCCCAGAAGAATGTAATCATCAACCGGGTCCCTGGTTGTCCCGGGAAATGGGGTGACAATCGCGCGATCTGCCTTCATCAGGGCGTTGAAGAGAGTAGACTTGCCCACGTTGGGCTTGCCGACGATAACGGTGCTCAGGCCCTCTCGGCGGGTCCGGGCCGACTCTGCGTCTCTCTTGAGCGAATTGATCTTGTCTAGAATCTCTTCCAGTGCCTCGGTGGGTTCAGGCGGAATTTTTTCGTCTTCTTCGTCGAAGTCTATGTGGGCTTCCACCACGGCAAGGAGATCCTTGATCTTGTCCGAGATGTCCCGGATTTCCCGTGAGAGCGAGGCATCCAGTCTAGAACTCGCTTCCTGGGCTGCTGCCGGGCTGCCGGCCTCGATCAGATCGACAACCGCCTCGGCCTGAACCAGGTCGAGCTTTCCTGAGAGAAAGGCCCGCCGAGTAAATTCTCCTCTCGTTGCAGGTCGCGCGCCGTGCCGCACGATCATGCGCGTCACCATGTCGAGCACCATGGGGCTTCCGTGCAGATTGAGTTCCACCACGTCTTCGCCGGTGAATGAGCGGGGTCCTTTCATGACCAGGGCGAGGCCGGCATCAAGAACCTTGCCTGATTCCGAATCAACCACATTACCGTACACGGCCACTCGATCGGGCAAGTTGTTGTGCGCCCCCCTTGACCGAAAGATCTTCCCGATAATCTGTATGGACTCAGGGCCGCTGAGACGGATGACTCCGATCCCGGAATGACCCCTTGGCGTGGACAAGGCCACAATTGTGTCGCCGGCTGTTTGAGCAAATGACTTCATCGGGAAGTAAAGAATTCGGAAGGACACATCAGATCATCGCGGTCGGGTCCTGGAAAAGGGCGTCTACATTGAGACCGACGACCATGAAAGCTGTCTTTAGTGTGTTGTTGTTCGTTTCCACAAAAACGGGTGCGCTGCAAAGTCCATCGGATCCCGTCACTGAGTGAACATCCAAGAGGGCGCAGCATGCTGCGCCCCTACGCCGGGGACCCGGGCATTTCCGCGATTCTCATGTTTCGTTGCGCCTCTGTGGTCGGACGCGTGCAAGTTCCTCAAGGAGACGGGCGATCCGGTCCGCGGGTTTTTACCGTCTCCTTCGTTTGTTGGACATTGCGCGACGCGGATAGACAATTACTAGTCGTCTGTGCCCCTCTCCCACACTCTTGGTGTAAACCTCTCGGTCATCGGCCAGGATCATGTGGACCAGACGGCGCTCATAGGGCGGCATTGGCGGTAAGGAAACAGGCTTGTTGGTCTTCTTGGCCTGTAGGCTCTTCTTCAAGGTCTTCTCGCGGAATTGTTCCCTTTTCCTGAGCCTGTATTTCTCGGTGTCCACGATCACTTCGACCTTGGAACCGAACGGCCTTTGCCTATTGACAATCTTGTTGACCAGAAACTGCAGAGCATCAAGGGTCTGGCCTTGCTTGCCGATGAGTAGACCGGAACAGTCACCCCTAATGTCGAGATAAACCGCCTGGTCCATCATTTCAGAGTTGACTTCAGTCTCCACGGTCATCCGTTGTAGAATTCCTTCAAGAACAGCTTTTGCCTCGCTCACTTCAGGCAATTCCGCGCGGGGTTCCGCTTCTCTGTCTTGCTCAACGGAGGGAGAGACAGCCGCGCGATCTGGCTCTTGCTCATCGCGCTTGGGACCGGTGGAAGGCTCTTCCGGTCGATCATCGGAGGCCGAGGGTCTCTCCGCTTCCATCACTTCCCTGAGAATGTCCCGCTTCCTGACATTGATCAGGGCGTCGCGTTGCCCTACGATCCCCAGGAATCCCCGGGTGCTTTCCTGGATCACCCTGACGTCAAGCAAAGCCTCATCCACTTTGAGCTCCTGGCAAGCCCTTTCAATCGCTTCCTTCACCGATTTTCCCGTAAATTTGTAAGAGTTCATATCCGAAATCCTTCTAGTCGGCCATCCGGTTCGTAGCATATTGCTGGCCTATAGAGAGCACGTTATTGACAAGCCAATAGATAACCAGACCCGACGGCGCCTGGAGGAACATGAAGGTAAAGACCACCGGCATCATCATCATCATCTTTCGCTGCGTCGGGTCCCCTGTTGAGGGGGTCATCCACTGTTGCAGCACCATCGCGCCGCCCATGAGAATCGGAGTCACATAATAGGGGTCCGGCGCTGAGAGGTCTGTAATGTACCACACAAACGGAGAGTGCCTCATCTCGATGGCATAGGCCAGCACCTCGTACAGGGCGATGAAGACGGGGAACTGCAGCAACATAGGCCAGCAGCCCCCCAGCGGACTTACCTTGTGCTCGCGGAAAAGCTCCATGGTCGCCCTGTTCATGGCTTGCCTGTCGTCTTTGTACTTTTCTTTGAATTTGGCCATCTGAGGCTGCAGACCCTGCATCCGCTTCATGGATTTCATGCTCTTGTGAGTCAAGGGAATGAACAGGATCTTGATGATTATGGTGAGGATTATGATGTTGATTCCCCAGTTGTGCGTCCCGGGAATCCTGATTCCCAGGAGATCAACACCAGTGTATCCGGCCTCCAGGAATTTCATCAGCCATTCGGCCATGGTGTTCAGGACCGGACCTAGGACACTATTGTCGCTGTAGTAGAGGACCGCGGACAGATTGTGCCCCGCCGCGGCCAAGACCTTCTTATCTTTGGGCCCCAGGTACATAGAAAGGGTCTGGGTAACCGGCTGCCCGTGAGGCAGGTCCACCGCACCCACTCGTACCCGGATCTCCGCGAGCCCATTCTCTTTCCGCTTGAAAAGCCCTACACGTTTGGCAGGCTTGTCTCCGAATACCAGGGCCTGGAAAAAATATACGTCGCCCAGGCCGGCCCACGCGACCTTACCGAAAAGCTCCTCATCATCCTTTACTCCTGTCTTGATCCATGTGTCCCCGAAATAGTAATTCTTCCAACTATTGTTCAGAAAAATCTCTACAGTGTCCCAGGCCGGCCTGAAGGCCGTTTCCCCCCTGTAAACCTTTTTCAAGGGAAGCGTGACGAGATAGTCGCGATGCCCGGTGCGGTTGTTCGTCAACGTAAAGGAAAAATCAACCATGTACCCTTCGGCATGAAAAGTGTAGACCTTGGAGATGGTTAGCCCGTTCGTGGTGGTGGTTTTGAAGGTCACGGTTTTCTTCGCGCCCTTTTCTTTGAGTACCACTCGGTCAGTGTTCGCGTCCAGACGGTACGTGAAACCGGAATCGTTGAAGATCTCATCCCGTTTGGTAAACCTGATCGTCGGTCCGGCCGCGGCGTTTCGCTCGGATTCGAACAGATCCACCAGGGAGTCGCCCTTCTCTGATTTCTTATATTTCTTGAGCTTGAAGGAGATGATCCGAGCTCCCACGGATGTGAGCACAGCCTCGTATTGAGGGGTATCGATCGTAATGGAGGCCTGCTTCTCAGGCGTGGCGCTCTGCACCGGCCCGGTCCGCGCGTCCGAGACCCGCGGCGCGGGCGCCGGCGCGGCGGTGTCGGTAGCCCCGGGCGCGGCAGAGGGTTGCCTCGCCGTATCGGGAACTCTCGGCACGTGTTCGTCTCTCATCGAC
>CAZGNL010000173.1:0-11290 GCA_964527475.1 uncultured Syntrophaceae bacterium | reverse complement strand
TGGACCTACTCCTGGCTGAGTGCGCTCCGTCGGCTTAAGTTAGCGCGTATGCCCCAGACCCCTCCCAAAAAACTCCCAATTTACGCCGGTGAGAGTGGGAGCTTCATTGGAGGTGCGTTGCGGTCCGCCGACGGTTGGCGCTTCGAGTGAGGTGATGAGGAAGACTGTATTTGAGGATATGGGCATATTGAGGGATGGGGCCGTTTCCTCTAAGCACGAGTACATCGCGGATGCCAACTCCCATCGCACGAGAGCGACAACGAAGCATAAAAGTCTTTTCCTTTCGTTCCCAGGCTCTGCCTCCCCTACCTGGGACCGGCGCCTCCGCGAACAAGGAGGACTTTTATAGGAATTTTTAATCAGGCACACCCGCTATCTTTCTATGGCTGTGTTCCAGCCATAGAAAGATAGCGAGTGCCATTCATGTCAAAAGCATTTGGGATAATCGTACATAGAGTCCGATAGGCCTGAATCGATGAGCAGAATGCTGCTTGCAGCATTCTGCTTCTTTGGATAGCAACGAGATGTGGTCCACGACCAAGGCGGAAGTCGCGCAGCACTTTCGCCGGTACCCACCACACGCAACAATGTTGCATACAATAACATTGGGAGTTCTTTGCGGGGGTCTGGGGGCGGTTTCTTGCAAGAAAGAGCCCCCGGTCTTCCGTCGGTCGATGTTATTCTTTGAACAGAGACACAATTCCTCGGACCAGATCAAAGAGATCAAAATCCAACTCGGTTGCTGAGAAATCCGCGGAAACGCCGACCTGGCTTTGACGTGGGCCTACCGCCTCGATGTTCCTTATTTGCCTTAGACGGTCTTCAGCTTTGAGTCTCTCAATCTTCTTTTCCTTTGCTGCTTCGAGCCCTCCACGCGCAATGAAATCCATGATCGTTTCAAGCTCATCGGAGTCGAACCAGATGCCGTGATCTCTGCAAAGGTCTACTATCACGCCGGAAATAACGGCAAAGTTTCTTCTATTCATCATTCTTCGGCAGACCGGGCATCTGACGTACACTACTTTTGATTCCGGGGTCGAGCCGTCCCTGGTCTTCCCATCCGTTGGAACGATTACCCGATCCATCCTGTCCTGCATCATCTCGAATGTATCGTGTCGGAGGAAGAAACCGCTGCACTCTGTGCATCCGAGCAATGAATACTCGCCGATGGTCTGCCCTCTCATGGCGACTGAACAGCGGGGACAGAGCCTATCTTCCCGGAGCACCCCGTCACCGATGCTCGGGTTCACCGGGCGACCGCAACGTATGCAGAATCTACTCTCAGCAGGAGTTCGGGCATAGCAGTGAGGGCAATGGATTGTCTTTCCCTTGAGGGAAAAGTCAAGATACGATCCGCAGTATTCACAGGTTTCAGCGGAGCGTCTCACTGTGCCCCCACAGGAGGGGCAGTGCAGGGTCAGACCTGTGTCCGGATCGACCGGCACGCCTCCGGGTCCGGTATGTTTGGGAGGGCCTTTCTCATCCCCAAAACGAATCCTGAGGTTTTGCTTCCTGAGGGCCTCCTCTTTGGAAGTGATCCGCCCTTTTTGCTTCAAGACTCCCACAAGACGGTTCAGATGCCGGTGCTTCAGTCTATGCTTCTCCAGGAGTTCGGCTTCGGACGCGCCGCGCGCGAAATCCCCTACAAAAGCAGCGACATTCAGTTTGATCTTGGTGGAAGGCTTGGCCGGTTTCATGACAGGTCCTCCAGAAGCGTACCAGGCGCCGGATCCCAGGATAGCGACTGTTCACGTTTCACAAACCTACGCGTGGATCGTCCCATATTACCACACGTTCTGGGGCCGTTCATCATATTTCCCGTCCGGAAGGTAACCATCAATGGCGGGCTGACCCTTACCAAGAGCCTGTGTGCTGGAAGAGAAACATCAAGACCGGCAGGACCAATAAGAAAATCGCGATAACCACATATACAGCGTATTGCAGTAGCTCAAACCTGACCTTGGATCTCAAGGCTACGATGCCGAGAAGCTTGTTCCTGGTAAAGGATTGAACGCTCGGGGCTGAAATGTCCGGTTTTCTCGCTTTGGAGGAGTCCAGGAAATCTCTCCGGAACGCTGCGCGTATGATACGAAGGGTGTTTCTCACAAAGAGGTTTGAAAAGAATCTGCTCAAGGAAAAGATACGGAATTGAGACCGGGATGCCTTTGAGAATTCACGGATCTGACCGTCCAGGACGGAATTAAACTCATCCACGGAAACGCCCCTGGATGCACCGGAAAGCTTGGCGGAAACAGCCCCTACCACGGAATCCACAATCAGGTGCACACCTTTCTCAAGCTCTTCGATCTTTCTCAGCACTGTGGAAGTAGCGCCGAAAACTAGCCCGCAAGCTATGCCCACAACACCGTACACAAGAAAGACGTGTACTGCGGCCATCCACTTCAGGGGAGCGAAGGTCTCTTGAGGCATGATACTGAATTTGAATATGAGGTAAGCAACAACAACAAACGCGGCGCCCGTCACCAAGGGTGTCACCAGCATTCGTCTCAGAGTTCCCAAAACAAGGTCGGACACGAATGCCTTCCAGTACGTGGTCTGCTCTTCCAGCGCGGCATTCCAGGTGCCTTGCGCTTGCTTCTCGTCTCTGCTCAATCCCTTTTCCTTTGTACGCGCTTTCGCAATTACGGTAACTTGTATAGGAAAGGGCGTACTTAGTCAAAACATGAAGTCGGTTAACCTGAGCATTCTTCCGTATTGTCCTGTCACGCAACATCGAGGAGTAATGAAGGCGGCGAGTTTAAGATGTTGTTGACTTGTTGTGCTGGATTCCCATATTCTGCATGCGCTGGCCCGCCAGTCCGCGAGAATGTTCGAGAAGTGTTATAATCCGCGCGAATCGGAGGAACGGACATGACGGAAATGACATCCAAGGAACGGGTCATCGCAACACTGGGGGGAGAAATCCCGGATCGTGTGCCCACGCTCACTTTTGGGATCGACCCGAAGATTATCACACAGATTGGAGGGGGCAGCCATTCCGGGACATACGATGAACTGGGTCTGGATGTTTATCCGATGTACTGCCAGAACTGGTGCCAGGGAATACCCTTGAACGCGAGTCTCAGTCAGGAGATAGCCGAAGACCAGCAGACCAGCGGCGGCACGTACGCAGGCTGGGACGGAGTCGATGAGTTCGGGCGCACCTGGAAGCGCGGGTCATATGCCGGTGGAGTGGTGAAAACCGAAGAAGACATTGAGCGGTACGTGCCTGACCTTATGCTCGACCGACGAATGAACCCGGGAAAGACTGTAGCCGCTCTCCGCAAGAGACCGGACAAAGCCTTTGGCCTTGCAAGTCACACCGGCCCGTTCGGCCTCACTCTTGAAAGTATCGGGTTCGAGGAATTCTTCTACAAATACATGGATGACCGTGCTTTCATCGAAAAGCTATTGTGGGAGCGAACCAACTGGTTCGCTGAAATTGCCGCACGCGGGGCCGAACTTGGAGCGGATCTGATCTTGATGGGCGATGACGTGGCCTTCAAAGGGCGGACCTACATATCTCCGGCTGATTTCGAGGAACTCATGGTACCCTGTTATCGGCACATAGTCGAGCGGGCCGGAATCCCGGTCATTTGGCACTCTGACGGGTATATCAGTCCGCTTCTGAACGCGGCAGTCATGTCAGGGCTGGCGGGAGTACATTCCCTTGAACCCAGGGCCGGAGTGGATCTCGCGGAGGTAAAAAGGGACTACGGGGATCGGCTCGTGCTCGTGGGAAATGTGGATTCCGGAGAAGCGCTGAGCGGGCCCGACCCGGGCCCTGTGAGGCTGGAGGTTCAGCGCTGCATGTCTCAAGCCAAGGCGGGCGGGCGGTATATCTTGTCGGACAGCAATTCCATACACGCGGGTTGCGATGCGGTCGCAGTCAAAGAGATGTACCGGTACGCTCGAGAAATCGGTGGGTACTAGTATGTCGTTTCGCAAGTACCGTTTCATTGGTGAATCCGGCAAATCCGCTTTACTCCCTCTCCCTTCGGGAGAGGGCTGGGGTGAGGGTATTTGTGAAACCTAATCTGCGCGGCTCTTGGTTCATCCAACAAGCAAGTACCTGAAGTATCTGTCATTGCGAGCGCAGCGAGGCAATCTCATCGGGTGGAAGAGCCAAAGGTTGGAGATTGCTTCGTCACTTCGCTCTTCGCAATGACATCAGCTTGAATCGCTCAATTTGGGATGAAACAAAGAACTAGTGGCTGGGCGATACAAATACCGGGGTCGGCGCAGGGACTTAAAGGTAACGTGGAGAAGCGAGGCAGAGCCTGGGAACGAGAGGGGAAATCCCGGCAAAGTTGCGAGCCCCGGGCGTAGGGGCGCCGCATGCTGCGCCCTCTTGGATGGTTGGGCAGCCCCGGCACGCGGGATACGTCCCTTCGGCTTAGAGACGTTTCTATGGAAAAGAACACGAGCACATCGGTGTGACGGAGCCAAAACAATGAGCACAATAGATCAAATACGGGAAAGCGTTCTCTCCGGCAAAGGCCCGGAAACGAAAGACCTGGTCCACAAAGCGATATCGGACGGGGTGTCCGCGGATGACATAATCTCAGCCATGAACTCGGCTATGGAAGAGGTGGGGCGGAGGTTTTCCCGCAATGAGATCTTTCTACCGGAAATGATGGTTGCGGCCCGTGCCATGAAGTTCGGAATGGAGATTCTGGAACCTCTGATTGTGGGCCGATCCAAAAAGACCCAAGGCAAGATCTTGCTCGGGACAATCAGGGGCGACCTCCACGATATCGGCAAGAACCTGGTGGGAATAATGTTCAGGGGCGCCGGGTTTGAGGTGGTCGATATCGGGGTTGATGTGTCCAAAGAGGCTTTCCTGGAGGCTATTCGCCGGGAAACCCCGCAATTGGTGGGCATATGCGCCCTTCTTACCACGGTGCTCAACGACTTGGCTGACGCGGTCGCTTTCCTCAAAGAGCCAACCGCTGGTCTTGACTGCAAGATCATGGTGGGCGGCGCGTGTGTGGATGCGGATTTCGCCCGCCGGTCCGGCGCTGACGGGTACGCTGATGACGCAGGAGAAGCTATTCAGGTAGCAAAAGGTCTGCTATAGACGGAGTGCATTTGTTCCATGAGATCTCAAAATCCCGGAAAAGTCTGTGACGGCCTGTGGTACCTGGGAACATTGGAATCGGGCCTGTATGTGCTGGAGGGAAGCGACCAGTCGATCATGATCAGCGGAGGATTGGCCTACATCGTGCCTACGGTGATGCGGCAGATGGAGGAATTCGGCCTCGACGAAGACCGGATAAAGACCATACTGATCCTTCACTCGCATTTTGACCATATCGGCACAATTCCATACTTTCGGCGGCGGCATCCCGGCATAAGGGTTCTGGGGTCCGAACGAGCCTGGAAAATTTTGGGAAAGCAACAGAGCATCGACACCATCAACGCGTTCAATCGTATGGCCACGGAGCGCATGGGGATGGCGGAGGAATGCTCAGGATATGATCTGGACTGGCCCCAAGGCGCATCAGGAGAGAACGTTTCCGAAGGGCAAATCATCGGCCTTGGAAATCCGGATCTGCAAATCTTTGAAACTCCGGGACATTCCTCCTGTTCCATTTCAGCTTATGCGCCCAAGATCAAAGCTCTTTTTGCCTCGGACGCCGGTGGTATTCCTCTCAAAGACACGATAATCATCTCCGCGAATTCGAACTTCACCAAATATCAGCATAGCTTGGACAAATTGGCCCCGCTGGATGTGGAATACGTCTGCGCAGACCACTTCGGATATGTGTACGGAGAAGAGGCCAAAGTCTTCATAGCCCGCGCCATTGAAATGGCAGCGTCGGAACGGTCCAGAATGGAAGAAGTCTATGGTCGAACAAGGGACCTGGGCGCGGCCGCAAAAGAGATATCAGGCGATTTCTTTGCCAAGAATCCCGACTACTTCATGGATCCCGAAATCTACCTTGGAGTGTGCCGCCAGATGATGAGGCACATAGCAAAGTGCATGGAGGAATAGCCGGAGGGACCAACCACACAGGCACGGAGAAGAGAAGAGAAGAGAAGAAAGATGAACCACAGAGGCACAGAGAAGATAAGAAAGGAAAGGTCAACCACAGTAACAAGCGGGACGCCCTTAAGAAACTAAGAATCAGGATTTAATAGTGCGATCTTACCCGTCGTGAATAGAAGATGCGGATGATTCGGAATAGGCGCCCATGCACAATAAGCAGTTTGAGTCTCGGGAAGCAGCGCTTCAATGCCATTCAGGAAGTCCTGTCAATCCTGATTATCCCTGAAAACTGGTCGAGGTTCTAGCCCCCGTTTCATGATGTGGTGAACCATTACATCATAAGAGACAAGACAAACGGGTTTCAAAGCGACTCTGAGCGTAGCATTGAGGCGCTTGCACACCACTGGCGCACCACTTCTTGGGGGGGCAATTTTGATAATATCAGTAGGTTATTGGCTGGGGGACAAGGATTCGAACCTTGGTTACCGGGGCCAGAACCCGGCGTCCTGCCTCTAGACGATCCCCCACCAGCCAGCCAAGGTTAATACGTTCACACCGGTGTGTCAAGAGCGCTGAGCGGCTCGCCGCACACCGGTTCCACGATCCGATCAGTCGTCAAGGAAATCAAGCAGTTGCGAGCGAGAGACTATGCCTTCTCGAACAATGCGAACACCTCGATCCAGGGGTTCCACCACTGTAGAGGGCATGCCCCCGGGTGTTGAACCGCTGTCCATGACCAGATCCACCTGGTCCAGTAGCTGTGGGGCTATCATCCGGATCCGGTCGGAAGCCGGGTCACCGGCTGGATTGGCGCTGGTCGCGGTGATCAAGCCGCCGGCAGCAGCGGCCAATTCCCGTGCAGGGCAATCCGTAGGGACTCGAACGCCGATTTTACCCCCGGGGCCAGTCAAGAGGGGAGAAACGGGGAAAGCCGGTTCGAGAAGAATGGTGAAGCTGCCGGGCCAAAAGCGATCCATCATTTCGGAAACCCATGGACCCGGGTCCAGTGATATCTCATTCACGTGGGCCCTGTCTGAGGCGATCAGCGGGAGCGGTTTTTGGTCCTGTCTGCCCTTGATTGCAAATATCTTCCGCAGCGCCTGTTCCTGAAAGGGATCAGCGGCAAGCGCGTAGAAAGTTTCAGTGCCGACTATGACCAGGCCGCCGGACTTGATGATACGCGCTGCAGTTATCAGGTCCGATCGTGGTTCAGATGCTGTTGTCATGGATGATCCCCTATGTGCCGAGGCGCGGGGCTGAATCCCTTGGATTGTACGGGCGGCGCCCCGATCTTGGGGTCAGGTTCTCCCGGAATTCGGGTGTGCTGCCCTTCCCACGGGCAGTTCTATGATGAATATCGCGCCCTTGCCGCGGTTGTCCTTCACCCTGATGAAACCGTTGTGATCTGAGACGATCGTGCTGACAATTGTGAGTCCTAGTCCTGTGCCACCGGGCTTCTTGGAGAAATATGGTTCGAAGAGTCGGTCCGAGTCAACAGGGTCCACGCCCGCTCCGTCGTCCGAAACCTCTATGGTCGCGATGGAAAGTTCAGGATTGTAGGAGGTTTTGATCGAGACTTTGCCGGACTCACCAACAGCGGCCGTGGCGTTGTCGAGTAGATTAATTATGGCCCTTTTCATCTGTTCCGCGTCAAGGTCGAAGATTGGAACGGAAGCATCCCGCTCAAATGAAAAAGTGATCTTCTCGCTACCCTGGGAATACAAGCTCACTATTTCACCCATGAGAGCATTGAGGTCGTTGGGGACTGGATCGGCCGCGGGCATGCGAGCGAAGTTGGAAAATTCATTCACCATGTTCTTGAGTTGCTCGACCTGGTCAATAATTGTTCGAGTGCATTGATCCAGCACCTCGGCTTCGTCACCCAGTGTTTCCAGGTATTTCCTGCGGACCCGTTGCGCGTTAAGCTGGATCGGAGTCAGGGGATTCTTGATTTCGTGGGCTATTCGTCTCGCCACTTCTCTCCATGCCGCCATTCGCTGGGCCCTGACCAGGTGGGTCATGTCCTCAAATACGAGTACCGCTCCCAGATCTCCTCCTTCCTCGTCCTTGAGGCTGTTGGCGAAACATATGAGAGACACGGACTTATCGGGAAAGGAGAGCGTAATCTGGCGAGTTATCGCTTCGTGGCCCGCGAGCGACAGGTCGTGGAGGATCTCTTCCACCGCGGTGGCCGAAACCTCGGGAAGCGCGTCCAAAAGGGGGCGGCCGAACAGATCTTGATCATTCATGCCAAGAAGGTTAATCGCGGACCTGTTGACCGTGGTGATGGCGCCGTCGGAATCGAGGGCCAACACCCCCGCGGCAACGTTCTTGAGAACCGTCTCCATGTACTTGCGCCGGCTTTCAAGGTCCAGGTTGACCTTCATAAGCTCATCGCGGCCCTTGCGGAGATCCCCGGTCATTTTGTTGAAGGATCGCACCAGCACCCCAAGTTCATCATCCGCTTCGGGCTCGATGTACACGTCCAGGTCACCACCGGCGATTTGATCGGTGCCCTGACCGAGTTTCTGTATAGGGTCTGTGATGTCCCGAGCCATGCTCATGCCGAACCAGAAGCCGATCAAAATAACCAGCAGCGCGATAACGAGGAGTATCATGATGTAGATGGTCTTCACCGGCCGCTTCATCCTCTTCGCTTCCTGGTAATCCTCGAAGGCCTCGGATATGGGCAACAATCTGCGCGTGAGAGACCTGGGAATGTAGTAGTCCACTACGAGAACCGCGCTCGGCTTGTCTATTCCTCCTTCCCTGATCGGGGCTATTCCCCGAGCCAGATCCGCTCCACTGGATAATTTCATGATCGTTGAGGTCATCTTTCCGTTGAAGGCGATCCTGAGAAAACTGGCACGGGGAAGTGGCAAGGGCTCTTCGGCCAATGCCTCATCCTTTACGATTACGGGTGATGAACCGTCACGATAGTGGACTTGAAGTGAATAGAGGCGGTCGGTGGAAATCCACGGCTTAAGGTATTCGTGCAATCGGTCCGGTTCCGCAGAACGCAACAAGTGCGCCGCGCCGATCAATGAGGCAATGCGCACACTGGTTCTGCGAACCTTCTCCGAGGCGGTGCTGCTGAATGTCTCGGCCACTATGCGGGACGCGCGGATGGATTCATCCACCTGCGCGGTGAACCACAAGTCAATGGTCGTGTGGACCACCCCCGCGCTGGCAATGAAAAGGACCAGTGTCGGCACCAGGGTAAGACCTACAAAGGCCAGGGTCAGGCGCGTCTTCAGCCTGCCCCCGAGGATTCGCTGACCGCGCTCGAACAGCAGTTTGAACAGATTCCGGATGATGAAAAAGATGACCAGTATGAGCAAAAGGATGCTCAAGCCCGAGAGGGCAAACAGCAGAATGTGCCGGCCCAGCGGTATTTCGCCCCTTGCGCCTGCTATCTGGTATTCCACCACAACGATACCGGCTATCAGAAGGGTGGCCACGAAGGCCACGGCCAACTCCCGTCGTCTCTTCTTCCTTTCCTGCTCCTGGTATGAGTGGGTCTTCAACCGGTCCGTCCTTCCATCTCTTCCAGTTGTTCTTCGCTGAACCCGAAATGGTGGCCGATTTCGTGGATGAGCACTTCCCGGATCTTCTCCTTCACCGACTCCGTTCGTCCCGCCGCGCTGAGAATCGGCCGTCTGTACAGGAATATCCTGTCCGGGACGGGACTGATGTAGAAGACGCTCTTGTGACCGTGAGGAACGCCCACGTAGAGCCCGAGCAATTGCCAGGGAGACTCGATTCCCAAGCTGTTCAGCGTGTTCGCGTCCGCAAAATCTTCAACAAAGATCTCCACATTTTCCAGGTGCCGCTGAAACACTTCAGGCACTTCAGCAACAGCGTCGGCCACAGCATCCGAAAAAGGAGATCGTTCACAGCTGTTCAAGAATTGGGCCTCTTGTCCGGTAATTGGCTGCTCCGGGTTCGGCGACCAACACCGCTGCCCTGGAGCAACATTGCTGCCCTTGGCAGGAGCCTACCAGCGGGCCGTGCTCCTTGGCAAGTTTAAGCCCCGCGTAACGCGACCAGCTCGATAAGAAGATCAACTCCGCCAGGCTGAAGCCTTATCGGACAGGCAGACTTGACACTTCGCGGCACTTGTGCGAATACACCAAATGTACCAGAAAACATGGGACTTGGGAAGGTGCAAGGAAGATCTACAGGCAAGCGCGTCGTAATAGTGGGCCTGGGGAATCCAGGCAAGCGCTATTCCGCTAATCGTCATAATCTCGGATTCATGGTAGTCGACCAAATCGCCGACCAAGAGGGCGGTTCTTGGACCAAATCGCGGGACAAGGCCGAGGTCTGTGACGCGTGCTTTGAGGACACAGAGGTGGTAATGGTGAAGCCCCGGACATTCATGAATCTGAGCGGCCGTGCGGTGGGGCCTATACTCCGCCGATTCAACGCGGATCCCGCGCGAATGATCGTGATCCACGACGACCTGGATCTCCCCTACGGCCGGGTACGCATAAAAGTAGGGGGTGGTGACGGGGGGCACAAAGGGATTCGTTCATTGTCCGATTCACTTAGGTTTCGGGATTTCATAAGGGTGCGATTGGGTGTGGGGCGGCCGCCGCCAGGTGTTAACGCCGAGGACTTCGTCCTCAGACCATTCGGACCGGAAGAACAGAATACCCTGAAGGAACTGGTAGGGGCCGCGGCCCGGGCAGTCAGCTTGATTGTCGGTCACGGTGTCGGGCAGGCCCAAAAAGAGCTTCATTCCGCTAAGTTACCAGTGGCGCCAAGCGCTGATATGGGCTGATGCCGTGTTTTTTCTTGCGTAATTGCGCGTCAGGTAATATTCTAACCGGATTCATAGTGGAGACATAAGCCGCCACTTCCATCTAGGAGGTAGATAAATGAATGAAACGATGGTGAGCGAGGAGAATGCTCCTTTTCGCCTGTTCGTTCGACCGATTGTCCGAGCGCTTCGTACGGCCTACATCCAGGGCACCACAGTTGTGAAGCTGATGAAGGACAATAGAGCGATCCAACTCTATTACAAGTACCGTCGCAAGACTTATGACATTCAGTGGGCCATGGACCCCGGATACAAGAAGGGGCTTAGGAAACTTGTTGAGCTTGCCGTAGAGGAAAGCGACAGCGTGCTGGACGTCGGCTGTGGAACAGGGTCGGCAACCGTGGTCGCCGCGCTGAGGGCCAAGGAAGTTGTAGGGATCGATCTGTCCCCGCACATGATCGAACTCGCGAAAAAGAAGGTGGAGAAGAAGGCGTTGGAAAACACTCGCCTCATGAGCACGTCCATCGAGGACT
>CAZGNL010000172.1:0-11331 GCA_964527475.1 uncultured Syntrophaceae bacterium | reverse complement strand
TTGTCGATCCTCATCCGCGCCGGGCCCTTCCCCTATGAACATGATCGCGGCGCGGGGGCTGCCTTCGCCGAAAACGATGTTGCGTCGGCCCTTGTGCAGAGCACATCGGGTACAATCGCCAAGTTCCTCCCTGACCGCGTCAAGTGTATGCCGGCCATGGTCCCTGTTCGAGCCTGAAACCGGAGCGCGTTCCCGGTCTTGGGCCGGCGCGGGGAGTAACACTTCTCGAAACCCTTGATTAACCTGATATTCCAGGTAGTCCTGCAAGTCTTCAGTCCAGTGCCGAGGATGTTGGATCATTGTAACCCTGTGCTCGGTCGTTTTCCATAGTGATACGCGTTGAGATTCCGCGCCCGGATCAGCCTACCATACCGCCATAGGCGTTAACTTAAGGGACCCAGACTGCTTAGTCCAGCCGTCATTCCGGCGAAAGCCGGAATCCAGTCTTACAGATAAGAGCCTGGACCCCGGCTTTCGCCGGGGTGACGATGAAGAAGACGATGCATCCGGGAAGCCACTGGCGCCGTATTTTGACCGTTTTTTGGTCTAAGTTAACGCACATACCCCCTACTCCCCACTCCCCCCCCGTCAAGAAGGGGCCAAGAGTCCCCTCTCCCCTCACGGGAAAGCGATAGGGTGAGGAGGTACCAGCCGTAGAATCCATTTTTAATGCGTGGCACTATGGTGAGTGTACGGCCTCCACAATCACCAGTCTGCCAATTTGCGCTCGATTTGTCCACCACCCGGTGGTGGCGACCTCATGTACATGGTACAGGATTTTCCTCGAATGACCCATTTCGACGACGTACCAAAATCCGGGACCATATAGCAGTTGCCAAAAGTTTTGTCCGATTGAAAGGTGATTCCAGCACACCGGCAAAATCCCTCTGTGAGCATCGGAACCACATTTGAAATATCGGTCGATTTTTTTGACACTTGCTACAATACACCATTTGCACTCAGGAATTTCCCCAGCAGGGGGGGGGGGCGGAGCCGTGGCCTTGTTTTGGGTTCACGGGGCACTGCCCGTGCATGCTTCGGACCGGCCGCCTGATTCTCAACGCCGCGGGCGCTTGACTTTTCCATTTAAATCAGGTATCTTAGCAGCATCCCGGACTTTAAAATCCGAATGATCCTGTTTGACTTTTTTTTGGGTATGGGTGTGTCGCTGTCATGAAATCATCTAAGACTTTAGGGGAATCCCCAGCAGTCGTTCCTATTCTTCCCTTACGGGACATGGTCGTCTTTCCCAACGTAATGGTTCCTCTGTTTCTCAAGGGAGCTCGCGTGGTTAAACTGGCCGAGTCCGTGGTGGGAGGTGAAGATCACGTAGGCCTGTTCTACCAGAGGGCAAGTTCTCGGCCCAACGGTCCCAAGGAAGAGATTTCGGTGGTGGGGACCCTGGCCCGGATTCAGCAAGTGGTCCGACTCGACGGAGGTGGAGTAAAGGCCATTGCCGACGGGATCTGCCGCATACGCCTGAACAGGCAAATTCACTACGAACCGTACCTCATGGGCGAGGTCAGCGCAATGGAGGAACCGTTGCAACACGATGAGGTGACGGACACCCTTGTCCAGAGTGTGGCCGCGCTGCTCAAGGTGGTGCTGACCGTGGGACGAACGGTCGGCGACCACACCATGGCCAGAATCGACAAAGCGATAGAGCCGGGCCAACTGGCAGACCTAACAGCAGTATGTCTCCCTTTGAAGCCTGACACCAAACAGAGTCTGCTTGAAATGGAGGATCCGGTCAGTCGGCTCAAGAAAGCATTCGCTTATCTGAACACCGAGGTGCAGAACCTCGAGCCCAAGCTCAAGGCTGCCAGGGCCTTCCAGCCGAACCCTACCGCGATCAGAAGCCGGAAGGAGCATGGTCTTCGCCAACAGATGCGTTCCATGCAAAAGGATCTGGGAGCGCAGGAGGACTTGCACGCGGAGGAAATCCAGGAATTCCACGAAAAGATCAGGAATTCGGGTATGACCGACGAGGCGGTTGAGGTTGCCACACGGGAACTGCAGAGACTGGAACGGATTCCGCCACATTCGCCGGAATATACGGTGTCCCGAACCTACTTGGAAGTCCTAACCGGCCTTCCGTGGGACGTGGAGACCGACGATAACCTCGACATAAACAGGGCCAAGAATATTCTGGACGAGGACCACTACAATCTGATCAAAGTGAAGGACCGCATATTGGAATTTCTGGCGGTTCACAAACTCAAGAAGATCAACAAGAGTCCCATTCTGTGCCTTGTGGGTCCGCCCGGGGTCGGCAAGACATCCCTGGGGAAGTCGGTCGCCAGGGCCCTTGGCAGGGAATTCATACGCATCTCATTGGGAGGCATGCGCGATGAAGCGGAAATCCGAGGCCATCGGAGGACCTACATAGGCGCAATGCCCGGAAGGATTATTCAGGAGATCCGGCGAGCCGGGACAAGGAATCCGGTTTTCATGCTCGATGAGGTGGACAAGATCGGACAGGACTTCCGAGGAGACCCCGCGAGCGCGCTCCTGGAAGTCCTGGATCCGGAGCAGAACAGTACCTTTGGTGACCACTATTTGGACGTACCGTTCGACCTCGGCAATGTCATGTTCATCGCCACTGCGAATCAGCTTGATCCGATCCCCGCACCGCTGCGGGACCGCACGGAAGTAATCCGCATCCCCGGATATACTGACGAGGAAAAAGAGAAGATCGCGGAGGCCTTCCTTGTTCCCAAAACCATTGAAGAGAACGGCATCAGCGAATATGCGCCACATTTCACTCTCGAGGCCATAAGCCACGTTGTGAGGGCTTATACCCGTGAAGCAGGGGTCAGGAACCTGGAAAGGGAGATCGGATCCATATGCCGCAAGATCGCACGTGAAATTACTCAGGACCTGCCGGCGAGAAAGGAAATACTGCCCGAGACAGCTGAAGAGCTTCTCGGACCACCGAAATATTTCTACGACGTCACCGAAGAAGAGGATCAGGTTGGGATCGCCACCGGCATGGCCTGGACCGAAAGCGGAGGCGACATAATCTTTGTCGAGGTCACGGGCTTCAAGGGTCGCAAGGAGCTTACCATGACAGGTTCGCTCGGCGACGTGATGCAGGAATCCGCTCGGGCCGCGATCAGCTACCTCAGAAGCACGTGCCAGGTCTACGGAATCGAGGACAGGTTGCTTTCGGAAACCGACCTCCACATACACGTTCCAGCGGGCGCCATCCCCAAGGACGGGCCCTCTGCCGGGATCACCCTATGTGTCGCGCTTGCGTCATTCTTCACAGGTATACCGGTTCGCAGAGATGTGGCCATGACCGGCGAGATAACGCTTAGAGGTCGTGTGCTGCCCATAGGCGGAGTGAAAGAAAAGCTGCTGGCCGCGCGTCGAGCCGGCGTGAGAAAAATAATCCTGCCAAAGAAAAACGAATCCAGTCTCAGTGACCTTCCTGATTACGTGAAGCAGGAAATGGAAATCCACCTCATCAACGAAGTGGGAGAGGCCATTCGACACGCATTGGTCGAAGATTTGGAAGCATGGCGCCCCCGTGAATTCCTGGACCAGTCTATTCTGCCGCTGTTCTCCGAAGAACAACCCGAATACGTGCTAAAACAACGGCGCTGATCCTCCGCATACAAGCGGTCCTGCCATCAGATCAGCTTGCACGCCTTGAGATCGAGGCACAACTCGCCTGGTCGTGGGCCTGCGCCGATTCACCGCGCAAACCCACAGCCTGCCGGCCTTAGGGCTTGTCACGAAATAAACCTTGCAACAGGTTGCTGTGGCAATTGTAGGGGCAGACCCCGGATCGTAGTCCGGGGCAGGCTCTGCGTGTCTGCCCCAATGCAGGGGTGCATACGCGGAAAGGGCGGACACATAGGTCCGCCCCTGCAGGAGAATGCCAACGTTATTTCGTGACAAAGCCATACGTGTGCTGCGCGAATTTGTTGGCGCCGTTTATCCGGAAATCCCTCACCCCAGCCCTCTCCCTCTCGGAGAGGGTGAGGGTGAGGGGGTCTTCACACTTCGTTACTCTCGCAATCCAGTGCTCGATTCGCAAATTATACTCTATTCCCACCGTACGTGACAGAAAGGCGCGGCACACAACCCTTACTTCTTTTTCTCGGTGGATTTGGATTTCTTGGCCTTCGCCTTCTTCTTCTTGGCCTTGGCTTTCTTCTTTTCCTTGGCCTTGGCTTTCTTCAACTTCTCTTTGGCCTCCTTCTTTTCCTTGGCCTCCTTCTTCAGCTTTTCCTTGGCTTCTTTCTTCTCCTTGGCCTTGGCCTTCTTTAACTCCTTAGCTGTGGTCTTCTTTTCCTCTGCCTTCAACTTCTCTTTCTTCTTGGCTTTGGAGGTGGTTTCCTTAGTCTTCTTTTTCTTCTTGGCCTTTTCAGCCGCTGTTTCTTTCTTTGTTCTCTTCACGTCCGTTTTCTTCGACGGTTTACGTTCCTTCACCTTGGCCTTGGTAGCCTTGGGCTTCTTTACTTTTGCCCCTGTTGGTATGGCCGCCCCGGGACAGACCCTCGACTTGGCATCCAGTGCCCGTTGTTGGGTTGTATACGGGCCGGCAATGGTTTTCGGTGTCTTGTCCTCTGCGCTGATAACTCTGCATATACCATTCTTGTCTTTGAGGATGAACCACTTCTCAGCGGCTGCAAAGGCAAGACAGGCGCTCAAACAGAAAATCAATACGGACAGCAAAACAATGTATCTTTTCATCTCAAATACCTCCAGGGAGCGATTGCGTAATTGTAACCGCGCACGCTGATTGGTTCAAGCTGAAAACGTAAGATGGAGCCGGACAGATGAAGAGTGTTGGATTATCGAGCATACTGCACGACTTGGGGCCGGGTGTATTCAATGGTGTGCAAAGCGCTCCGGAACAACCCGGGCTCCGAAATTTATTGCACAATCCGCCAAAATAGGGTTTTCAGAAAACGGAAAGGACTTCAATGGATGCTGCACAAGAACGGACCGTGTTCACCATCGGACATTCCAACCACACTCCGGACGCGTTCCTGACCCTCCTAAAGAGACATCGTATCGACCTTGTCGTTGACGTGCGTTCTCGGCCATACTCCAGGTTTGCGCCTCATTTTCACATCAAGAGAATTCAACGGGCGCTCCGAGGCGCAGACGTTGAATATCTGTTTCTGGGCAAGGAACTTGGCGGGATGCCAGAAGAAGATGAGTTCTATGACAAGGCCGGATTCGTTCTCTACCATAGCGTTGCGAGATCAGAGCGTTTTCAGTTGGGCATTGCTCGTCTTGAAGAGACGGTCCCCAACCACCGCGGGGCAATCATGTGCGGAGAAGAAAACCCGATGGAGTGCCATCGCCGGCTGCTCATAGGGAAGATCCTGACCGACCGCGGGATCCACCTCAAACACATACGCGGAGACGGTCGCCTCCAGACCGAGCAGGAACTGGAACAGAAGGACCCTCACCAGATGGCTCGATCTCAACGAACCCTGTTCCAGGATTCCGAAGGAGCGCTCTGGCGTTCTGCGCGTCCCGTCCGCCAATGAGACACCACGAATTGCAGGCGCCCTGTGTTGATGCCGGCACCATACCGACGCGTGATCCGTCACTCCAGGCCCAGGCCCTTGTTAGCGCAGTGTTTCACAAATTCTTTGACCTCTTTGCTCGCGGATCGTGAGTCGTAGAACAAGTACAGGGGTCTGATCAGCGGATAGCTCCTGTCGTCGACGGTCCTTCGAGACGCAACCACGGCTTCGGCCTCAGCTTCAGGTGTCGTCCTGATGCCCATGATCTTTATCAGCTTCTTGCTTTGTGCCCGGAGCGCCTCAGCCAGAGAGGCGTAGCCTATCGCTTCTTCCATCTCGGCCACAGATTTGACGACGTACCGCGAATACCGTCTGGTGTTGGCGCCCTTCGAATATGGAACCCCCTTGAGACAGAACTCCTTGAAAAATTCGCCTGTTCCGGATCTAGGAGTTTCCGCCACGTACAAAATGATAAGACTCTCGGGCCCCCCTACCTCACTCCATGTGTTGTATTCTCCGGTGAAAATCTTAGCCACCTGGTCGATACTCAGGTCTTTCACCGGATTCTTTGGGTGAGTTATCAATGCCACACCATCCCAACCTATCAGCCGTTCCACCAGGGTTAGGCCATGCTTGGCCGCGTTTACGTCCAGCTCACGGCCCATTCTCCGGGAAGACATGACCACCTCTGCAGTTTTGTCAAAGAGCCCTTTCAACCCAGCCTCTCTCCCGCCGCCACTTATGACCACTGTAGTATTGGGGTGGTCTTTCATGAAAGATTTTCCCAGAGCGTCTACCATTCCGGCCATCACATTCGAGCCCTTTACGCGAATAACCGCCCTCTCCTGGGCCGGCGCCTGGTCCGGCGCGGACATTACTACAAGGGCCAAGACTGAGATAAGGCGTGCAATTCTTGAACGAGCCGTATTCATAATTAAGACTCCTTTCCCGGATCATTAGCACCGCCGGCAAGGTTGGACACCCACCCGTGGCGTAAACAAGCCATGACGCGGACCGGCAAGTCCGACCACAAATGAGAGCCTTTGCAGAATGATTTGGAGCTTACGAACGTTTGGAGCGTATTACACATTTTGCGGGCCGCAAGAGATCCGTTCAAAACGAGAATAGCGAGGAAACTGATGCCGGGACACGCCGCGTCTAATCCATACACCCGACATCCGGGCTTTGGCCGCAGCTTGTATCACAACAGCACACGGGACACAACAAAGTTGTCGAATCGTAAGAGTTCACCGGGCTTGAAGCGGTTCTGCGCCCGGTGAGAATGGAGGGCCCACTCGACGTGGTGTCAATAGGTTCTCCACGATATATCCGTTCTTCGACCAAGTAGGCCCATGCCTCGATATCCCCGTGTCCCCGTGCAAAGCATAAACCCAAACCTTTCTCGAAGCACCCACGTCCGGCGGGCCGCTACGGACTACAAATGAAGCTCCCACACCAACCGGCTCGCAAAATGGCCCTACGCCCAGTAGCTCCCCCTCCAAACCTCCCCTATACGTAATTCCGGGAGCTTGTACGGTTCACGCTGAACTGTTACGTCGAATCTTACATCAGGGCGTTCCTTGTCGATCTCTATCCGGATCAATTGTCGGACGTTGCCCCTGATTCTGTGGGTGCCACTGCCGGCTGGCCCAGCAGTGCTCTTTGCAACTTGTTTGAACGCGCATTCGTATCAAAGCCCCAGTTGGTCGGAGATTCCCCTCATGGCCTCCAAGCTGAGCACAATGAACTCATCCAGGGGGATTCCGATTTCTTCACAGAGCCGGATGTGGTCGCGGTTTACCGCACGCGCGAACTCCTTTGCCTTCATCCTCTTTCTCACGGACTTGGGCTTGACGCCGGCCAACTTCTTGTCCGGATAGACGAGTGTTGTCGCTACTATCATGCCGGTGATGGTCTCAGCCGCGGTTAGGGCGAAATGGATAGGCTCCGTGCGAGTGAGCCCCAAATTCTCCGCATTATGATATTTTATCGGTTCAGTTATGTCCGCGTGAACGCCCCGTTCCTGCAGGACTTTCTCAGTCACGAGAGCGTGCTGATCCATCTTCTCTTTGGTTTCCTTGTAATCCAAGTCATGGAGCAGGCCGACCATTCCCCACATCTCCGGATCGCCGTTGAATCTCGGTGCCAACGCTCTCATTATGGCTTCCGAGGCAAGGCAATGCTTCCTGAGATTATCCATTTCCAGACGTTCCTCCATGAGGACCAAGGCTTGTTCACGGTTGATTCCCATATCACTGCTCACGGCATCACCTTTCCTGAACCCGGGTGCGCGGTCCCACGGGCCGCGAGCGGGTTCACGTTGATCGATTCAGGTCTGACACATGCCAACTTCCATGCCTAGAAACAGATGCACAACGAAGTATGAAAATGTCCGCAAAGTCGTGGGTCCCGGCCGTAGGGGCTACGCATGCGTCGCCCTCTTGGATAGTTGGCGCAAGGCGGAGCGTCAGGGTCATGCCGGGTCATCTATTTTCAGGTAAACTCCGGCCGTAATTATTTGTGTTTATAGAAGAATATTCTATCACATCCCGGTCTTGTCAATCAAGCTCAACCCCGACCTGTTGTTGACATTTCTTGTCGGGATTAATATCTATAGTACAAATCAGGCCGCGCGCTTTGGCGCTAATGTTCAAAATGTTTCAGGGGTTGCTCTCATGAGAACAATCAACATGGACCATGTGGCCGCTTCGCCCCTCTTGCCGGAAGTGGCCGAAGTAATGATTCCCTACCTGCAAGAAAAGTACGGCAACCCGTCGAGCATGCACAGCCTCGGTGAGGAAGTCTCCGAAGACATTGATGAAGCTAGAGAACATGTGGCCGCCCTGGTTGGGGCCCATCCCAATGAGGTGGTGTTCACCTCGGGAGGCACTGAGGCAAACAACTTTGCGCTGAAAGGGGTCTTGTGGGCAAACCGATCTCGAGGAAAGCACCTGATAACCTCGTCTGTTGAGCACTTTTCCATTATGCACGCGATCAAGGCCCTGGAAAAACAGGGGTACGAGGTCACGCGCTTGCCCGTGGACAAATTCGGGGTCGTTGATCCGGACGATGTTAAGAAGGCTGTCACCGGGCAGACTGTTCTCATTTCAGTGATGCACGCCAACAACGAGGTGGGAAGTATCCAGCCGATCGCGGAAATAGGCGCGGTGGCCAGGGAAGCAGGAGTAATCTTTCACACGGACGCGGTAGGTACAGCCGGCGTCCTCCCGGTGGACGTGAACCGGTTCAACGTGGATCTCCTCTCCATGGCTGCCAACCCCTTTCATGGACCCAAGGGTGTGGGCGCTCTATTCATCAGAAAGGGAGTGAAGATAGCTCCTCTGTTGGACGGAGGTATCCAGGAAGGAGGCTTTCGGGCCGGCACGGAAAACGTTATCGGAATAGTGGGAATGGGTAAGGCCGCTCAGATCGCGTTGGGAGATATGACCGAGCGAGCGAGGCGCCTTGTCCCCTTGAGGGATCGTCTCATGAAAGAGATCCCTGAAGCCATTGAAGAAGTTTTCCTGGTTGGACACCCCACCGAAAGGCTGCCGGGAAATGTCAGTATCACGGTGAAATATGTGGAGGGCGAATCCATGCTCCTTTTTCTGGACATGGAGGGTGTGAAGATAGCCAGCGGGTCCGCGTGCATCTCCCGGTCGCTGAAAGTCTCTCATGTGATGCTCGCTATGGGGATCGACGCGGGTACCGCTCAGGGGTCCCTCCTGTTCACACTCGGCAGGGACAACACCGATCAGGACATAGACGATGTGGTGAGAATCCTTCCACCCATCGTTGAGCGACTCAGGGAGATTTCTCCCTTATATAAGAAGACGGGAAGGTTGAAGGCCGTGAAATGAGCGGCTTCAACCGTAACCATTCAGTCATTCGGGGGGCTGTCGCGGAATGTCATTGCGAGCGCAGCGAAGCAATCCCCTGATTAGCTGGTTTGGAGATTGCTTCGTCGTTTCACTCCTCGCAATGACATGCTCGATGAAAATATCTGCCCCGTGAAACTGAATGGTTACCCTCAACCCGCCAATGTCATGGACGAGGACCTGCCCATGTGCTAAATTTGGGTGTCAAGGCTTTAGAGCGGATCAAGAGGAGAAAGTCCTCGACCTCGCACGGGAGTAAAGATGTACAGCGAAACTGTGATGGATCATTTCAAGAATCCTCGCAATGTGGGTGAAATCACCGATGCGGATGGTGTCGGCGAAGTGGGGAATCCCGCGTGCGGCGACATAATGACATTCTACATCAAAGTTAAGAAAGACGTTCTGGAGGATGTCAAGTTCCAGACCTTCGGTTGCGGAGCCGCCATAGCGGTCTCAAGCATGGTAACCGAATTGGCCATTGGCAAGTCCCTCGACGAAGCCATGAGGATCTCCCACAAATCGGTGATCGAAGCGCTTGACGGGCTTCCAAAGAAGAAACACCATTGTTCAAATCTGGGATCGGACGCGCTTCAGAGGGCGATCGAGGACTACCGCGCAAAACAGAAGGGCGAGAAATACGAAAAACCGGAGGATCCCCCGGAAGTCTGCGAATGCCCGGTCTGTGATGTGGAAGCCCCGGAGAAAGTCCCATTCTGCGCCACGGCCTGCCAACACAAGTCCGAATAGTACCCCCTGTGGAATTTGTCGAGAGGCCCGGGCATCACCACGCCCGGGCATCCTGAACACCCCTCATTCTAACCCTCTCCCAGAGGGAGAGGGTTAGAGTGACGACGGGGACTGGTTGGCTTTTCCTTAAGTCATCAGCATTGGGGCTGCGGGGGGGGGCTCGAATTAGGGCTTTTTTGTCTTTTCCGTGGCTCATGGCGATTGACGAGACCTGGGAACCTGACCGGGTGGCACGGGGTATCGCCAGCAATGTTCCGACGTTACCGCGGGTTTCGCGAAATCTAGTTGAACTTTTAGCACATTCTTATTTAAAAAAGCTTGACAACCTTTTTATAATATGGTGTTTTATCACCCAGCGACAAACCAACCCAAACCTAATCCTTCCTTATTTAGCCCGTTTCCGAACGGGCTTTTTTTTTGCAAAACTGCTCCGCGCAGGGCGATATGGCCACCTTGAGGTCTGGTTCCTTTTGCTCAAAGCACGGATACACCATGCCGGCTCATTGGCCCCACGCCGAGTGGACCCCTCCCAAAAACTCCAATTTCACGGGCTAATAGGCTTGGGAGCTTCATGCAAAACTGGTGGCGGCCGCCGAACTTGTGCTTTCTTAGAGGGCTCTCGTTGAGGTTTTTCCTGTGCTGGAACTCTGCTCCAACCGGACTGGAGCTGGGGAGCGAAGATCTGAAGGAAATATTAACTTCGTCCCTGTGAACTGTTTTCCAAATTCAAAACTCCCCCCTCCAGAACACTCTGTTTTCAGCGTGTGGCCTTACGGATTCCGTATCATAGGCCTGTGCGGTTCCACCTTGACATGCTATGGTGACCGAATCCGGCCGTTTGCGCGGATCGAGGCTTCGATTTATACTGTTTCGCAAAAGGGCCTCGTGATATTGATAAGTTTTTAAGGAGGCAAGAGCGGCCGATGAGCAAGCTGGCGGCCTGGGGGTAAGGCTCACCGCCTGCTTTCCAGCCGTTGGGTATGGCAACTGACACGGCCAGGCCGTGTCGGTCTTTGGCCCGGGGCGGCCAAATCCGCTTGGGCACCGCATATGATGAAGTCTTTTGGAAGGGGTCCGGGTCCACTCGGCGTGGGGCCAAATGAGCCTGCACGACATATCCGTGCTTCGAATAAAGGGAACCAAACCTCAAGTTGACCAAATCGCCCTGCGCGGAGCAGCTACCGAGAAAAGGTTCCCCCAGATTACTCTTCAAA
>CAZGNL010000171.1:0-11367 GCA_964527475.1 uncultured Syntrophaceae bacterium | reverse complement strand
AATCCGTGGCGGATGACCGCTGTCTCACCGTCGAGGTTTTGCAACAGCTTCTGAATCGCCGGGTATAAGCGTCGTTAGCGCGGATCTAGTCCTGGAGGGACGGCTGAATTCAGACAAGCAAGGGAGGAATTTCAGTCGTCCCTCCGGGACTCATGGGTCCTTGTATTTCCACGAGAAACCGGCAATGAATTGCCGACCTACTATCTCAGCGTCCCTCCGGGACACATCGGATTCCAGCGATAGGTTAACGCATATGCCCCGGTGAACCCCGGATCGGAGTCCGGGCCACGTGGCTCAACCCAACAGGGGTTTTTGATAATGCGCTTAGCGACTCGCAAAAGAGCTTTCGGTTTCACGGGGCAGATCTTTTCATCGATCATGTCATTGCGAGGAGTGAAACGACGAAGCAATCTCCTATAGCAGTTGCCAAAAGTTCTGTCTGATTGAAAGGCGATTCGAGCACATTGGAAAAATCCCCCCAACCCCCCTTTGTCAAAGGGGGGCAAGAGGGAATTTCCCTCTGTGAGCATCGGAACCCGATTTGGAATATCGGTCAACTTTTTGGACACTTGCTATAACCGAGCAATTTGGGGATTGCTTCGCTGTGCTCGCAATGACATGTTCACTGGAAACGTCCCCCCGCCACGAATGACTGAGGGGTTATGCCGCGGGGCCCGTTTTGCTTGCGGTTCAGATTACGATCAGTTACCATTTTCAGTGGACTATTCTATAGGAAAGGCGGGGCTGTGGAAGTTAGGGATCTGATACGGCAGATCAGTGATCCGGAACCTATGAATCCGTACCAGTTGGCCGGGATGGCCGCGGTCATTGAGGGAGCTGGAATCACAATCGAGCGGGGCAGTGAGCTTCACGTGGAGGGGCTGGGCCATGTGCTCATGCTCCTGGACAGGGCCGGCGCCGAATCGTCGCCCTATTTGGTGGACCTGAGGCAGGCCGGTTCCAGGATCACATTGTTCCCCAGGTTTACCAGGGAGTCCCTGGAACAGCTCGTGTACGTGACCTCATTCGAGGGCCGGAGGCAGGCCGTACGAGACAACCTCGTCCCTGTGGTGTACGAGATACCCAATTGGCTGGATCTGGTCCGATCGCTCACCAGATATTGTCTGGATCGCGATGATGACTCCATGAGCGCGCACGTGTCTGAGCTAATGGATGTCATCTTAAGTTTTCTGTTTGCAGCCGCGCGTCAGCCCTTTGATTCGGAGGCCCGTTCGGAAAGCGAGTACGCGCTCTCCCGTGTGGTTGAGAGCATTCTCAAATCAGCAGGGCACGACTCCCTGGGCCTTTACCTGCCTTACATTGAAAAGGTTCTTGATTTCCTCACTTCTGAGATGTTTCCATCATCCTTGAACACGTTCGAGCGGCGGATTGTTGAGGTTTTCGGTATCCGATCCGCGTTGAAGAAAAGGTCCCCCCCGGTCCAGGCCGATTTGGCGCCGTCTTTGGATAGCATGGTTGCTCAGGCCCTGGTGACTGCTCTTGGACAGATTCCCGCGTGTCCGGACGAACTCTTGAGGAAACTGGAAGACGCGGTTTCTGATGAAGCCCCGCAGCAACGGGAACGGTTCCGCAAAGAGATCCTGGACAGAATCAACCACCATTCTGAGTCGGAGATCGAAACTCGCGTCCGGATCTTCAGACGTATTTTGGAACGCGAGGCCCAAGCCGACGAACAGCAGATCCGCGACAGCATAAACTTCATCAGAAGTTTTGGCGAAGAATGGAAGGACATTCTTTCCGCGTATGAGGAAATGATTGACGGACTTCCGGAAAGGGTACAGGACGCGTTTGCCGAGATTCTGGCAAGCCGGATCCTTTCCGTGGATAAACCCGACGTGAAGCAAGCGCTCATCCACGGGCTGTGCCGCATTGTGGTCAAGCTGGAAGAAACCAGGAAACAGGCGTCCCGTGATCTGGTGCACACTTTTGTGGGTCTATTTCTCGACCGGGCTTATTCCTCGGAAGACTTGGGCGAGAAGATCTCTTCCCTGAACGCGGTGGAAGCGCTGGGGGTGACACTTGGAACGAACGATTACTTCCTGATGGCCCGGGAGCTGCTCAATCAGCTGCTTGGCCGCAACCTGATTGAACCCCGTGAAAAGAAATACACCATCGAAGATGACGATACGGGAGAGCCCCTCGTCCTGGCGGAAGAAGTGGAGACGAATCAGCCACATGTTCAGCATCTCAAGAGTCTCATGGCGATTGTGGCTTCCAATCCTCGCATAATGTCCAGGTTGGTTCCATATCTAACCGTTCAGATCGAGATGGGCACGGTACGTCTGTGTGATGAGGATCTCATACAATATTCCATTTCCTGCTTGCTTCGATCCAACTCCTCTGTGACGCACTTTCCCATTCGGACCCTGATCAAGGCGATCCCTTATTCTTTCAAGGATATCGGCCCCCTGGACACGTTGCGCCTCACCGCCGCGGGGCTGGCCAAAGAACTTGCAGACCGGGGGGTCAAACCTATCGGGAACTTCCTCGGCAAGCTTCGTGGGGACATTCACTGGCGGGGCAGCATCGAAAATTTCTTCTTCTGTCAAGGTATCATCAAGTACCTGGCGAGCGGAGATCCGGAGACCATGTCCGAGTGGATGCCCCCTGAGTCAATGCCTTATCTGAACATGGAGAACTGGTGCTCCGAGTCCGAAGCGCGTGCAATCAAGGGACTCTGCAAACGCATCTTCGATGATCTCGGCATGGATCTCTCCGACTCGGACGGCATGAACGCTTTGATATCGGCCGACACGGCGCGTTACCGGCATGACCCCGACAGACCTGAATTCGCCGGCAAAGTGGTTTTGGAATCCATCGATCTGTTGAAAGGCCTGCACAACAAGTACTTCATAGTTCGCCGGACCGCCTCGGGCAAAACAGTGAACAAAGACCTGGACCGGCTGGAACGGATCGTTGCGGAAAGACTTGAAATCAAGCAACGATACCTCACACCTGATTCCAAAGACCCGGTTCCCGCGCCGATAGCCCTGACCGAGGGGACTGCGGACCATCTCCAGGAAATCGCTCGGATCAACCGGGATCAACCGGGCACACCCATCGTGTTGCGCGCACGCAAGGCCGGCCATGCTTATGCCCAGAAGGCCACTTACATTGAAGAATGTTTTGAGGCATTCAACAAGGACCTGAGTCTTGAATCTTTGCAGGAAACTCTGGCCACCACCGTCAACAACACCCATTTCGAGACAATAACCGAGGAGAGCTTCCCCCATTCCCTTCGCTTTCTTGATGGCCTTATCATGGGCGCGGCCGCAAACGGGCATTCAAGTTACTACCTGGAACAGGCCGGGTCGGATTTGAGAAACGCGGGCGCGCTGGGTCTTACCTTTGACAAGATCCGGGATCTTGTGAGGATCATTCAAAAGGAACTGGACGATATCCATGACTTGTATCGGAATTGGTTTGAACAACCGTTCGACAGGCGCCTGACAGCTCATCCTATGGACAAGCTCCCCAGGAAGCTCAAAGATCTTACAACCCTCAAACAGATTCCGGAAACCGACTTCTTCAGGAATTACCTGAAAACTCTCTATATCTCCGATCTTCAGGCCAGGGATGGAAACCTCCGGGTGCTGGAAATCTTTGTGGAGAAGGTGGAGCTTTTTCTAAATCGACGCCTGGCGGATTCGGGACGCGTACCCGCGACTGCCCATGAGCCCGGTCCTGAACCGGTATGGTTCCATTTCCCGGACCAGGGGGAGGTGTCCCCGTGCAAGATCGGCATGAAGGCGTCCTTATTGCGGTTCGCTGAGAACACTCCCCCCTACTTTGTCATTACCACCGACCATCTCTTGAGGGAACCGGAAGAGACGCTGAACGACTCCGCATTCCGACAGGGGTTGGCCGATGCGGTAAAGAGATTGGAGGAACTGTGGGGTAGGGGATTCGGCGATCCATCCAATCCTGCTCTGTTATCAGTCAGATCGGGGGGGCGGATCAGCATGCCCGGCATGATGACCACACTCACAAATGTCGGCATCAATGATGAGATTGCCGAGTGCTTGGCCGCAAAGGTCGGAACATGGTTTGCGTATGACTGTTACCGGCGTTTCCTCCAGGAGTTCAGCCAATCGGTGTTCGGGGTCGCGAGAGAAGAATTCCAGGACATAATCGACGAAAACAAATTTGAGTGGGGGGTGAACCGCAAAGCTGAAATGACCGGCGAACAGATGAGGCAGTTGGCCTTTGATTACAAGAGACGGGTGGCCCAACTCGCGCCACGGGCCGTGGAAATTCTGGATCAGGGAAAGTTCCTGGATATTCTCATCCACAGCGCTGTTGTGGTTCTTCAGTCCTGTGACGGAAGCGCCGCGCGAAAATATAGGCAGGCCGCGGGAATCGACGGAAATTGGCGCACACCTGTGACTGTTCAGGCCATGGTATACGGTAACATGGAGATGGAATCTTCAGGCACGGGGGTTGTCGCTTACAATCCCTTCTCCATGGACCTGAGAGGGGAATTCTCACTGGGCGACCAGGGGACCGATGTGGTTGACGGCAAAGTGGTCACCATTCCGGTCTATGATCTGTGGAAGCGCCGTGAATCCATGGCCTTCAAGATGCCTGCCCAGTGGAAAGACCTTTCCTCCATTCTTTTCCGCATAGCGGAGCGTTTACACATGGATGTGAGTGTTGAATACACCGTCGAAAAGGGAAAGGTCTTCGTCCTGCAGATCCGAAAGCAGAGGGAACGCAAAGAGCGGATTCCCGCTTTGAAGACCGTCGGATATAACGTGATCGCCCAGGGCACAGGCGTGTCGGGCAAGATCTTCCGAGGGATCATGGTGACCGACCGCGACCAGATTGCTCCATTCCGTCACATTGCCAAGGCCCATTCAATAATCGACGCAATGAACAAGAACCTTGCGGAAAACGAGAAGCTGGACGGATTCATATTCGTGGTCAACGATCCTATTCCCGAAGAGGTAATGGAGGAAGTGTTTTCCCTTCCTGTGGCGACCGCGCTGGTAAGTCGCCTGGGAGGGAGAGGAGCGCATGTTGCGGACATCGCGAAGGCTCTCGGAAAAGTCTACGTTGGACAGGTCCGCGGGATAGCCAAATTTTCCGGGAAGCCGCCCTCTGTCAGGTTCCACGTGCGAGAGACGGTTGTGGGCAGCAAAATGATAATCCACGGGCAGACCGGAGAGATTGCGCTTTACGACGAAGTCGCGGAGAATGACATCGACCAGGGTCCGAACAATGGGACGTAACCGTTCACCGTGAACCGTACAAGCTCCCGGAATTACGTATGGGGGAGGTTTGGAGGGGGAGGTGAGTCTCCCCCTCCATTTTCACCGGGCGCAGAACCGCTTCAAGCCCGGTGAACCATTACAATGGGACAAGGTGAGCACGGAGGAGACCCGGTGGGCGAATAGGACTGGAGAACAGCATTGCTCGACATTCATTCCATAGGTCGTTTGCTCCTTGAAACAGGACGCATGAGTAACCAAGATTATTCGGCCGCGATACGCGAGTCAAAGCGGACCGGGAAATCCGCGCATGAGATCCTGTTGTCCGAGGGGAAGATCTCGGTGGATGAGCTTGTTGAGGCCATCACCATCCATATGGACATTACTCTTCTCAAAGAGGCCTTCGGGATGGACCGCAGCGCGGATGTTCCACGGACCGCCGCGCGCCCTTTAGGCTCGTACCTGGAGCGGATATCCCTGCTCTTCAAGATGGGCGCGTTGATAGCCGGTCAGACCAACATGAGTTCGTTGGTGGATTTCCTGATCCGTGAAGCCCCGTCAATCATGAATGCGGAGCGCGCCACCATATTTCTGGCAGATTATGAATCCAAAGAGCTGTACGTCCATCTGGGGGTGGGAATTCATCGTGACCAGATTCGGATTCCGTGGGATTCAGGGATCGCGGGCTGGGTATACACCAACGAGGAACCGCTCAACATTGTGGACCCGTATTCAGACCCTCGTTTCAATCGAGACGCGGATTCCCGGACCGGTTTCCTTACCAGGAACATACTCTGCGTGCCGCTGCGCTGGCCCGGAGGGCCGGTGTTGGGAGTATTTCAGGTGCTCAACAAGCGCGCCGGGGTTTTCACGCCTATTGATTTGGAAATACTCGACATCCTCTCGTCGCAGGCGGCACGGGCCATGGAAAATGCCATGGAGTGGGATCATATGCGTACAAGGGCTTCCCGGTTGAAGGCGGAAAACGTAGGACTCAAGAGAACCCTTGTGGAAAAGGAACCGCTTGAACAGATCCTGGGAACCTCCTCGCCCATGAAGGAGATCCGATCTCTCATAAAGAAGGTGGCCCCCAGGGACACCACGGTTCTGATCCAGGGTGAATCAGGAACCGGTAAAGAACTGGTGGCGAGAGCCATTCAACGGCTCAGTCCCCGGTCCGACCGGCCGTATGTGTCGCTCAACTGTGCCGCTGTTCCTGCGGAACTGGTAGAGAGCGAGCTTTTCGGCCACAAAAAGGGATCGTTTACCGGCGCGATAAACGATCACCTGGGGATGTTCAGAGCCGCGCACACGGGAACGTTTTACCTGGATGAGGTCCAGGCAATGTCACCGGCCATGCAGGTCAAGCTCTTGCGCTGCCTCCAGACCGGGGAGATAAAACCGGTTGGGGAATCCGCGTACCATACGGTTGATGTTCGTGTGATAGCCTCCTCCAACCGGAATCTCTCAATGCTGATGGATGAAGGCCTGTTCCGGCAAGACCTCTTTTACCGCATAAACGTGTTTCCCATCACCATTCCACCCCTGAGAGACAGGCCCGAGGACATCCAGATTCTTGTCCGCCATTGCCTTGACAAGCTTTCCGTGCAGACGGGCAAACCCGTCGCGACGATTGATCCCGCGGCCCTGGACCTGCTGATCCGATACCCGTGGCCCGGCAATGTCCGAGAGCTTGAAAACGAGATGGAACGCGCCCTGGTGATCGCTCCGGAAGGCGGAAACCTCTCGGTAAGGCTGCTGTCTCCCCGCATAACCCAATCCGTGGAAAAGATAATCCAGCGCAACCCGCGGCAGGCGTCCGACCCCACCGACCTCAAGGAAGCCGTTGCAATGCTGGAGAAAAGAATGGTCTCCGAAGCCCTGGAAGAGTGCAACGGAAACAAAAGCCATACCGCCAGACGCCTCGGCCTATCCCGCCAGGGGCTGATAAACAAAATCCACAAATACCGCATCGAGGACGTGTGATACAAACTGCCATCGCAAGAAAGCGACAACGAAGTATGAAAATGTCCGCAAAGTCGTGGATACCGGCCGTAGGGGCTACGCATGCGTCGCCCTCTTGGATATTTGGTGCAAGGCGGAGCGTCAGGGGCATCCCGGTTCATCTATTTTCAGATAAATACTAACCATCATTCCCCAGTCACTTCTCGTTTTCTGCCGCTCGTTCGGCTTTCTTGCTGTTCCGCTGTCCCCACGGGCAAGCTCTGATGCACACACCGCAAATGGGGCTTTCGATAAAGGGGAGTTTGGGGTGATCCTGGGTGACCTGCTCCACGCAGCGGTCGAAATGGAGCGCTTGGTTTCGGCTCGAATAATGCCGATCCGTGTTGACGTTCTTGATGGCCTGAGCAGGACAAGCATCCGCGCACTCGGTACACTTGGCGCAGAGGTTCTTGATCAGCGTATCCGGTTCAAGGGGCAGGTCCGTCAACACTGTCACCAGCCTGACTCGAGGTCCCATATTGGGATTTACCAGCAGTAAGCTCTTTCCCTGCCAACCCAGGCCGGCAGCTATGGCCACAGCCTTGTGCGACATGTACGAAGTCCATTCGGTCTTATCGAGCAGCTGGGAAGCGGGAATAGGAAGCGCTTTTCCGCCCGAGTCCTGGATAAGCTTGGAGACCCTCAACGCGATGTCGTCCAAGAGCAGGTTCACCTTGGCATAATGCTGCTGGTAAATGGGAGTGGGCGCATCGTCTATTCCGTCGATGACCCCGTCCGCGAGCCTGATCCCAAGGCTGACCGCCCTGATATATCCTTTGAGAAGATCTGCAGGTTCGGTTGGAAGACCATCCAGCAGAGCCAAATCCGCGATTCCCGCCAGGTCCGCGCCACAATCGCGCGCGAATGCTTTCAGCTTTTCAGTTTGCACCGCCGCCTCCTTGTGCATCAATGAGTTGTGCAGTTGCCCTTTCCTTACGATCAGGTCCAGTGCAATGATGTCGGCCGCGGTTCATCCCGCGGTCAGCACCGGACCGTCAACACAGGACCTGAGCCCGTCCTCGGTCGCGCAGCTACCGCAAATGCCGATACCGCAACGCATAATCTCCTCGCCGGCAAGGAATATGCGATCCCGCGGGACCGCTTTGCTCAGCAGGTCGGTCGCGGACTCCATCAAGGCCTTGGGCCCGCAGATAAAGACCTGACATTGCTCGTACAGTCCAGGGTCCTGTTCCATGTGTTCGGCCATGGAGCGGATCACCGCGCCGGGACTGCCCGGAGGATCGATCACGATTCGACACGACCTGATTGAGGCCACAAGCTCGGCCTCGAACGATCTACTCACTTCCGCGGAAAACCCGACAAATCCTGCTGCCACTCTGTCGTTCCAACGGACCGCGGCCATCATGATGGGGGCGACTCCTGTGCCGCCTCCCAACAGGACCAGCGGTCGTTTCATTTCCGGTTCAGGGAAGCCTTGTCCGTACGGCCCTCTCATGAAAATGGTGTCCCCAGGGTTGAGCGCGTCCAACGCCTTGGTGAAGGGGCCCACTGAGCGGATGAAGTAAACCGGTTCCCTGTCGCGAGCCGGGGAGAAGGGTTTTTCCCCGACACCGGGGAGCCGAAGAAAAAAGAAACAACCCGGTTCGGTTGATGGGCCGGACTCCAGCGTAAGTTTGAAAATGCCCTCTGCGATCCTGGTGTTTTCCATGACCCTGGTTTCCAAATACGCGGTGAGATTCCCGGATGCCCGCGACCGCGCTGCCCGTGAATCTCCGGACCCTTGTTCCAATCCTTTACCGAGGTCGGCAAAAAATGCGGCGATCTGTGGGGTGTTCATCCCCGCGAGCGCGGAACCGATAGCGAACAACGACGCGCCGGCTTCCATATAGGCCTTCACATCCACCACCGAGCCCATGCCGCCGGCGGCAATTATTGGGATTGTGGTGACTTCGGCCGCTTCCTTCACGGCCTTTAATCCGATGGGGAGCACACCCGCGCCCGACAGCCCCCCCAAGACATTGGAAAGAATCGGATTCGCCTCCGAATCCATCACCATACCGGGCCCCACTGTATTGATCAGGGACAAACCGTCCGCGCCCGCGTCCTGACACAAGGCCGCCATTCCCGGCAGGTCGGCCAGGTTGGGAGAAAGCTTTGGAATGATAGGCCTATCCACGCGCTCCTTGAGAAGTTCCACTGTGGATCGCACCATGCCAGGGTCTGAACCGACGCTCTGCCCCGCGCCTTTCACGTGAGGGCACGAAAGGTTAAGCTCAAATGCATCTGCAATGGGTTCCAAAATGAGCGCGCATTCAAGGAATTCCTCCGGATCGCGGCCCATGATCGAAACAAGGAGAGGTTTGTTTTGGTGAAGGGGCAACAGCGGAATCATCGCGTCCCGGAACTTTTCCGCCCCGGGATTCGTGAGCCCGACAGCATTGGCGAAACACCCGGGGTAGTACTCGTGGATAATCGGTTCCCGATATCCTTCCCTGGGTTCCACGCTAAGCGTCTTTGTGGTGATGAAGCCGACCTCGGACACATCCCGCGCGATTCGGGCTATGGAGGACGCCGCGGTGGTGATAATCCCGGACGGAATGGTGAACGGCGAGCAGATTCCCATCTGGGCCAAAGGAGTGCCTGACAGGCGGCTCAACACGGATTTAGACCAGGAATTCATAACAGGATCACCCCTCATTATTTCCGTTTCAGGAAGAACAGCGGATTGCGGGGCTTTGATCGGGATCTGACCTCGAAATAGAGACACGACGGCCCTGCTCTCCCGGAACGCCCCACAGTCGCTATGATCTCTCCGCCTTTGACGTTCCAGCCACGTTTCACTTTCGTTTCCTTGAGCAGCGCATAAACGGTGAGCAGGCGATTGGCATGTTCAATGAGAATCACGTTGCCAAGTCCGGCCAGGCGGCCCACATGACCTACGATTCCGTCGTCCGCGCACCGCACCCCGGCTCCCTCAAGGGCCTTGATCCGGATACCGTTGTAATGGGTTTTCCCCCGGACCCCGAAATTGGACAGAATCTTGCCCTTCACCGGCCATGCCAGGAGCCCCGCGAGGTCTTCCACCTCCGGCTCCTCCGACGTCTGGAATCGGGCCGCTTGCACGCTCTTGATCCGGGTCGCTCCAGGGATAAACAGCTTGCCGCCCACCTTGATAAGGAAGGGGGGCGTGAGGTTGTTCACCTCGGCCAGTTCCTGTCGGTTAACGTTGTAAACCCTTGCAATACCGTAAAGTGTCTCCCCGCTCTTGACATGATGATATAGGCCTGTGGCCGCTCTGGTTCGCGTCAGCGGTGTGCCTTGCAGGGACCGCGAAAGCTCGCTATTGCGGAGCGGACACGCCACCGACACCATCGCCACAAGAAGCGCTAGGGTAATTCTTGCAAAACAGGACATCAGTGCTGGAATCGTAAGCCAACTCCATCCTTTAATCAACATGAGTTTCAGGGTGGGCCCGATCGGCTGGTCTCTGAGTGATACAGGACGGCATCCAGGGGACTTGGAAAGTGTCCGGTAGGTACCTTGCATGCCTGAAAACAGAGGGACAACGAACTACGAAAATCTTGGGGTAGCCTGTCCGTGGCTTCGCCCCGGATGAGGTATGCGGTTCTGTAAATTCCTTAAGAATCCAGTCATCTTTGGAGGGGAGACTCATCTCCCCTCCAAGCCCAATGCTGGTGACTTAAGCCGTATACCGTTGATCCGGATACTATTGTCCGTCATTCCGGCGAAAGCCGGAATCCAGTTCTTTCAATACCTCCTGGACCCCGGCTTTCGCCGGGGTGACGACGGGGACTGGTTGGCTTTTTCTTAAGTCAACAGCATTGCCCTCCAAGCCACCCCATACGTTGAACCGCAAAGGGGTGGTTTCTTCACTGGACTTTCAGGTAAACTTCAATGCCTCGATTTCTCGATGCACACAAATTCCTATTCCGACCAGCCGTGCACGCCTATGAGGTCTACGAAGCGGCACCCCGTGCTGTTTTCTGCTCTTGTCCTGGTCCGGGTCTTGATCACCCGCTTGAGGGTTTGAGAAAAGCGATCCCCAACCGGTATCACGAGCCTGCCTCCCTCCACAAGCTGATCCACGAGGGCATCAGGTACCTTTGGAGCCCCGGCCGTAACAATGATGGCGTCAAAGGGGGCTTCCGAC
>CAZGNL010000170.1:2449-11394 GCA_964527475.1 uncultured Syntrophaceae bacterium | reverse complement strand
GCCGGCTTGCCCAGCAGTGCTCTTTATCACTTGTTTGAACGCGCATTGGTATCAGTCATTTGGGGGAGTTGTCGCAAGATGTCATTGCGAGCGTAGCGAAGCAATCTCCTGCGCGCTTTTGGAGTACCCTGTCCGAGGCGAAGCCCCGGACTACTGAACAGCGGAAAAGATTTTTATGTTTCGTTGTGCCCCTGTTCTTAGGCACGTAAGTTGCTATAACCGGCCTGGTCTGAAATTCCTAATCCCGCGCCTTGACAGGGTCGCATACGGGTGATAGCAACTGACAGTCATGCGAAGAGGCTCCAGATACGGAACTGTCGTGGATTTTCAGACGCTTGAACCGCCTGCTCATGTGTACTTGATGGGCATATGCGGGACAGGTATGGGATCGCTTGCGGGCATGTTTCACGAGCGCGGCTATCGCGTTACCGGCTCGGATCAGGGCGCGTATCCGCCCATGAGCGATTTCCTGAAGGAGCTTGGGATTTCGGTGATGGAAGGGTACAGCGCGGCGAATCTTCATCCTGAACCGGACCTGGTGGTGGTGGGAAACGTCATCCGCCGTGACAATCCTGAAGCAATCGAGCTGGAGCATTCCAACATACCCTTTTGCACCATGCCTGAGGCGCTCAATAGCTTTTTTGGCAGGAGCGGCAAGCAGATCGTGGTCGCGGGCACGCACGGAAAGACCACGGTCAGCGCCATGATCGCCTGGATCCTTTACGAAGAAGGGCTCGATCCCGGATTCATGATAGGGGGCTTGCCCCGCAATTTCATGAAGAATTACCGTCTTGGTGCAGGCGAGTATTTTGTTGTGGAGGGGGACGAATACGACACCGCTTATTTCGAGAAGACGCCCAAGTTCGTTCATTACCATCCTTATGTGGGTGTGATAACCTCGTGTGAGTTCGATCACGGGGACATTTACGAGAGCCTGGAAGAGATCAAGGAAAGCTTCCGTGAATTCGCGGCCCTGATCCCCGCGGACGGATGCCTTGTGGCCTTTGGTGGGGACGAGGACGTTCGACAGGTCGCGGACGGTGACAGGGTTCCCGTGGAGCATTACGGTCCTGATCCGGAATTCCCATGGCACGGGTACTCACTGGGAGAGAACGGCCGCGGGATAATGGCAAAGATCGTGCGCAAGCGCGAGACTGTGGCCTCGGGAACTTTGCCTGTTGTGGGTTATCACAATCTAATGAACTCCATTGCCGCGGTTGCCGTTGCCGCGAAGGTGGGAATCGACCCTCAGCGGGCCATGAGCGCGCTGGAGTCGTTCAAGGGAATCAAGCGGCGTCAAGAGATATTGGGCGAAGTGTCGGGAATTCTGGTGATCGACGATTTCGCGCATCATCCGACCGCGGTGCAGGCGACCTGCTCGGGAGTGAGATCCAGGTTTTCCGATCGGCGACTGGTTGCCGTATTTGAGCCTCGAACCAACACCTCGAGACGCGCGGTCTTTCAAACCGATTACATTTCAGCATTTCTTCAGGCCGACGTGGTAGTATTGAGAGAACCCCGTGACGTAGACAAGATCCCTTGGTCGGATCGTTTCAGTTCCGAGCGGCTTGCCCGGGACCTTCGCGGCAGAGGCAGGGACGCGCACGCATTCGAGGATACGGACGCGATAATCGAGTTTCTTAACGCCGGTCTGATGAAAGGTGACGTAGTTCTCGTAATGTCCAACGGAAGCTTTGACGATCTGAACAATCGTCTCATGGCAAATCTCGAGGAATCGCAAAGATGAAAGAAGCCCTCCTCTACGAACAATTGGAATCCAACGATCTGAAATGTCGGCTGTGCCGTCATGGATGCAAGATAGAGGACGGCAAGAAGGGGATTTGCCAGGTTCGCCTGAACAAAGGGGGGACGCTCTATTCACTGGTCTACGACAAAGTGATCTCCACCAATGTGGACCCAATAGAGAAGAAGCCACTCTTTCATGTGGCGCCCGGGTCCAGGTCATTCTCCATGGCAACTGTCGGCTGTAACTTCCGCTGCTCGTTTTGTCAGAATCACTCAATTTCTCAGATGCCGAGAGACCGGGGAGTGATAACGGGTGAAGCCATAGCTCCTCGCGTTCTGGCCGAGCTTGCGCAACAGAGCGGGAGCCGCAGCATCGCATACACGTACACGGAGCCGACCATCTACTACGAGATCGCCCGAGACACGATGGTAGAGGCACGGGAACTGGGGCTGTTGAACGTCTTTGTCACCAACGGATACATGAGCCGAGAGACGCTCGATGACTGCAAAGGGCTTCTGGATGCGGCAAATGTTGACCTGAAGGCTTTCCGCGACATATTCTATGTGAAGTACTGCAAGGCTCGGCTGGAGGGCGTGCTGGACACTTTGCGGTACATGAAGGACCTGGCGATCTGGGTGGAGGTGACCACCCTTCTGATCCCCGGGCTCAACGACGACCCTGAAGAAGTCCGAGACATGGCCAAGTTCATCAAGAACGAACTCGGGGCGGAGACTCCCTGGCACGTGAGTCGTTTCCACCCTCAATATAGAGAGCTTGACAGACGGTCGACCCGGGTCGGGGCGGTTCAGGATGTTCGACAGATAGGCCTTGATGAAGGGCTGCAATACGTGTACACAGGCAATGTCCCTTGGGACCCGGGAGAAAAGACGTATTGTCCGGGCTGCTCTTTCTTGCTCATCGACCGGGCCGGGTATACGATAAACAGCAACCAAATACAGGACGGGAAATGTCCCGAGTGCGGACACGAGATCAGCGGAATCGAGATGTAGGGCCTGCATACCGTAAATGAAACGAGGTGTAGTGTGGAAAACGGAAAGAAGATACTGGTTGCGCCTTCAATACTCTCGGCGGATTTCAGCCGTCTTGGAGAGGAAATTCGAGCGGTTCAGGATGCGGGCGCGGACTGGATACACGTGGATGTCATGGACGGCCACTTTGTGCCCAACATCACCATCGGACCCATGATCGTTTCGGCTGTGAGGAAAGTAACCGATCTTCCGCTGGATGTTCATCTCATGATATCCGACCCGGACTTCTACCTTGAGGAGTTCCACGACGCGGGCGCGGACATACTTCACGTTCATCCCGAGGCCACGCATCATTTGCACCGCACCCTCACTCGAATCCGGGAACTCGGGATGAAAGCGGGCGCGGCCTTGAATCCTTCCACCGGATTGGAAGCCGTGAAACATGTCATGGCCGAATTGGACGTGATCATGCTCATGACCGTGAACCCCGGATTCGGCGGTCAGTCATTCATACCGACCATGCTCCCTAAGGTCCGGGCGCTCAGAAAATTGATTGATGAATCCGGGCACGAAATTCTCATTGAAGTGGACGGCGGTGTCAGCCCCAAAACCGCTCCGGATCTGTCAAGAAGCGGGGCAAATGCTTTTGTGGCCGGAAGCGCGGTGTTCGGAAATCCTCCTTACGAGGACTCGATCGGCAAGCTGCACTCCGCCGGCCGTGAATAAGAACCGGGAGCAGGGCTGACGACCGGATCTTTTCCGGTTCGTCCCACATCAGGTGGTTCCGGAATGACGGACGGTCCGGAGAAACCGAGGGCTTAATAATGGCAAATACCGTGAAGGTTTTTGGAACGTGTTGCTTGTTCATGTTGCTGACTGGGCTCGTCGTTCCAACGACGTCAGCGCTTACCCATAAAGGGATGAGCACCAAGGGTATTGTGAAGCCGAATCCGGAAAAAGATCCGGGGCTCTACTTCCTGATGGCGGAACAGGAGAAGGACAGCGGAGATCCCGAGTTGATGCTTCAGCATTTGCGTAAGGCTCTCACCCTGGATCCTTCTTCAGCCTATCTGTCAACACGAATGGGCCTCGTCCTGGCCCGCAAAAGGAAGCTGGCCGATGCGCTCATAATGGCCGGACTCGCATCGATCTTTGACCCGAAATATGATGAAGCCTATTCTCTGCTGGGCAAGATCTACTCAGTGACCCGCAATCATGACAAGGCCCTGGAATATTACACAAGGGCATTGCAACTCAAACCCGAGGACAGGAACCTCTACATCTTCATAGGCCATCTGCAAGTGGCCCGGAATCGCTTTGGTAAGGCGGAGAAGACCTTTCTCGAGATGATCGAACAGTTTCCGCGGGAGAAGCAAGGCTACTATTATCTTGGGAAGGTTTATGTTGAGAGCAAGCAATATGAAAAAGCGGTCGAAACCTTTGAGAAACTGCTGAAGAAACAAGGGGAAGGTTCCGCCCAGGCCCACGTGGAACTGGGAAACATCTACTTGCGTCTAAGAAAACTCTCCGAAGCGGAAGAGCATTTCAGGGAGTCGGTGAAACTTGATTCATTTAACATTGCAGCGCGGGTCAGCCTGGGGCAGACTCTTGCTGCTCAGAAGAAATATTCGGAAGCCCTGAAGGTCTTTGAAGAGCTTTCCAAGATGGCCCCGTCCAACCAGGCCTTCCGGATCAAGATGGCCCTTATTCTTGCCGAACAGAAGCAATATGAACGCGCCAAGGAAATCCTGGACGGTATCATTGAGACCAGACCCGGCTGGGACCAGGCCCGCTTTTACCGGGGAAGAGTACTCAAAGAGCAAGGTAGACTGGAAGAGGCGGAGGAAGAATTCTCACACATCAGGAAAGGCGCCCGTACTTACCTCAACTCCAGGATCTTGATGGCGTTGATGTTTTTCAGGAAGAAAGATTTCGCCAAAGCGATAAGGTATGTGGACCAGGCCGTAGAAGTGGCCCCCTCTGATCCTGATCTATACCATATCCGTGGTACTGTGCTCGAAGAGCTGACCAGATTCAATGAAGCCCTGGCAGCATATCGCAAGGCAGCGGAACTGGACGCGACGAACGTCAAACTTCACTACTCCCTCGGCAATGTGCTCGAAAAATCGGGTCGCCGTAGTGAAGGATTGAAACAGATGGAAGCCATACTTGCCGAGAATCCGGATGAAGCAGGCGCGCTGAATTTTGTCGGGTACACGCTGGTAGTGTCCGGTGGGGACCTTGAACGGGCGGAAAAACTCATACGTCGCGCATCTCAACTCAAGCCGGACGACGGCTATGTCATGGATTCTCTTGGCTGGGTTCTTTACAGAAAAGGTGCGGTTGATGAGTCGCTGGAGCAGCTGGAAAAGGCGGCCAAGATAGTTAAGACGGATCCGATTATTCTGGAACACCTGGGAGACGTGCTCACGGCAAAGGGCAAGAAAGAACAGGCAGCCCAGGCCTACCGACGATCTCTAGAGGTAAACCCCGAGAATATTGTTGTTCAGGGGAAGCTCCGCAAATTGGAGAAGGAACTCAATCGTGATGCAAAATGACTCCCCCGGGAGAGGCGATGAACCCTAGAAAAGCGCGCTCCACGGCAATCCCGTTCCTGACCATGATTGTCCTTTTCGTGCTTCAAACTCCGGCCGTTTGGGGCGCTGGGCCCCGAAGTGAAGCAGGGCCCGCGTATCCCGTATACTCAATACCCGCAAAGGTCCTGGAAAAGCCTTTTCGCTTTGCCGGCGAGTTGATACCCCTGGACCGTAAGGACGTACGAGATCGCATTCGATTCCATCTCAATTTCTTGCTTCTTGACGCGCGTAGCGTACTGACCGACTGGCTGATGACAAAAGGCCGTCGAGCCTGGATTTTTGACGAAATATTCGCCAAGCAAGGCATTCCCCAGGATTTTGTCCTGTTGGCGCCCGTCCTTTCCGGTCTGAAAGCAAGGAATTCGTCTCGAACCCCCGGGGTCGGCCCTTGGGCCCTGGATCGACTGTGCAGACCATCCGAGGGCGTACCCATGTCCAGGGATTCCTGGCACGATGACCGACGCGATCTCAATCTGTCCACCCGATGCTTTGCGGCCCGCCTTAAAGGACTCCGAAAGCAGCTGCCCGGGGCCGGCTGGCTCATGGCCACTGCGGCCTACGTTTCCTCCGCAAAGGAGATCCTCCAACGCATCAGGAGCTGGAACACCCAAGGATTTTGGGATCTTCAAATACCCAAGGAAGCCGAAGATCTGATCTGCCGGTGGATAGCCCTGGGAATAATTGATTCCAACAGGAAGGCCTTCGGACTCAGCTTCAAGGAGAAGCCCCCCTTGACATACGATCACGTGTCGGATCTCGTGCTCACCAAAGATCTACCGGTCGCGGAGATTGCCAGGGCCACGGGGTCTACTTCTCGCCGAATACTGGAACTCAATCCCAAGATAAAGGTCTCCAGCGGCAAGTTTCCCGCACGAATCAAGGGCCGAAGACTGATTCACAATCTGGCCGCGCCCAAAGGCAAAGGCTGGAAATTGGTCAAGAACCTTGAGAAAAGAGGCTATTTGGCCACCAGGAAAGGACGCTGATTCATGCAGACTTCCATGCCTCGAGACAGAGGCATAACCAGCAAACAGGTAAGCCCCCGGCTCTGGCGGGGGGCATTTAACTGAACGCTTGCCTTGCTGTTGAAGTTAGGCTTGACTCCATAGGCAAAAAGATTTAGAGTTTAATCGCATTTTTTGGGGCGAATTGCCGCCGGCCGCGATGTTCTTGACTACCCGGAGTTGAGGGAATGAAATGGACCGCTGGGATCCCATGCGAGACATGCTGAATTTTCATGAGAGAATGAATCGGCTCATAGAATGGGGATCTGAAGAAGCTGCAGTCAGGAGGCAATCCTCGTGGAACCCTCCGGTGGACATTCTGGAAACGCCCGATGATTACGTGTTCAGGGTGGAACTACCCGGAGTGGGCAAGGACAACATCAACATCCAAGTTGAAGGGTCCCTCTTGACAGTGTCCGGAAACCGATCTATGGAATCCGAATCCAGGATCGCCGTGTACCACAGTATTGAGCGAGTCCACGGGATATTTCGTAGGAATTTCAGGCTCCCCGGTGATGTCGATGTGGATAGGGTTGAGGCCCGGTATATTGACGGAGTGCTGGACCTCAGACTTCCCAAGGCCGAAAAGACCAGACGAGGAGCAGTGACAATAGTTTGTTTGGGTTGAGCTGGGATGAACGCGTCCGATTGTCGGCTTGAAGAATCCGTTGGTTGAGAAAGGCATCCGTACTTGGAGCCGACTCCTTGATTCTTTCAGGTGATCCATTCCGTTTCAGGGAAAAGTGACTCCCTTGACGGGAGAAGGGCGGCACGGGTGACTTGCTTGGCACCGTGAGGATGATTACGTGTTACGTGAAACCGGGCTCTTTGCGGAGCTGATTGAAGGATTTGCCGCCTGTGATGCGAGCAATCATGCCAAAATATTTGAGAATTCGAGACCAAGGTGAGGCAACGGAGTAGAACAATGGAAGAATCCGAAGAACCGAAAGAGGGATTCAAAGTAAGCGATAAAAGACGTTTCACAAACGAAGGACAGACCAAGGAAGAGGAAGGCGTACCCAGAACTGACACCGCGGAACAGGAACCGCCGGAAAAACCGGCGGAACCGGAAATCGAAGCGGAAACAAAAGTTGATGAACCCGAGACAGAACCGCCGCCTATGAGCTTTTCCACGTTTGTCATCAGCCTCGCAAGTACAGCGTTGTTCCACATGGGCATGCTCAGGGCGCCCGACGATTCGAGTGAAGTTCAGAAAGACCTGCCGGGAGCGCGTCAGATCATAGACATACTGACAATGCTCGAGGAAAAAACCGGCGGCAACCTCGATGAAGAGGAAACAAAGATTCTGAGCGAAACCCTGTACCAAGTGAGAATGGCCTATGTGGAGGCGTCCAAGTAGGCGCCCCTTTGCCGCGCCCGTGGGGCGATGGATACTGAAATGCCGGCAACAAGCCGGCCCCGGGAATGGGAGTCAAGGCCTTTCCCTGGTGACAGAACAGCCAACAGGAATAGATGAACCTGGTAGAGGAGTAGACTAATGTCTCGTGTCTGTGAAATATGCGGAAAGCGACCTCTGAGAGGATACAATGTCAGTCACGCTCATAACCGAACAAAGAAGGTATCCAATCCCAACCTGCAGAAGGTCAGGATCGTCGAGAAGTCCGGGCGGGTCAAGAGGGCCAAGGTCTGCACCCGTTGCATTCGGTCCAACAAGATCACCAAAGCGCCCTGAGTCGGGTGCGACCGGTGGGACAGGACCCCCGGCCACGCAGGATCCTTTGATTAGTCATGGAGCACGCCTCTGAAGGCGTGCTTGACGTTTTCTCGGGCATCTTCTCATGGGCAGGTTCATGCCCGGGAAAGGCGCAACGAAACATAAGAATGTCCGTAAAGTCGCGGGTCCCGTGCGTAACGGGCGTTGCATGCTGCGCGCTCTTGGATAGTGGGTCCAAGAGGGAACTCGGAGGATTTCCCAGTCCATCCATTTTCATAGGAACTACCATGCATTGAAAGGCATAACGAAGCATGAAAGTCCTTCCCCTCATTCCCGGGCTCTGCCTGGGAATGCACACCGGTCCCGCGTTTTTGCGCGGGACCCGTCCCCAACCTTGAGGCCGTCGCCTCAGCGAAGAAGCGCAGAGATGCCCACAACGCTACATAGTGAATTTGCCGAAGGATACGCAAAGTGCGAAGACATGACCAGGAGGTAAGAGAAAGGTCTGAAATAGAGTCGATACTCAAACAGGCTGAGGTCTGTAGGATCGGCATGATTGACAGCGATTACCCGTACGTGGTTCCTGTCAGTTTCGGGTACGCGGAGAACCTTCTTTACGTTCATTCGTCGCAATTCGGCAAGAAAATAGATATCATAAAACAAAACAACAAGGTCTGTTTTGAAGTGGACGTTGACGTTGAAATGGTCGAAGCCGACATCGCGTGCAAGTGGACCGTCAAATACCGCAGCGTGATCGGATTCGGGAAGGCCTACATGGTTGATGATCCGGACGAAAAGACAAAAGCCCTCAACGTCATTATGGAACACTACTCGGGCACGTCGTCCCACGAATACCACGAAGCCCTTCTCGGCCGTGCCGCAATAATCAGAATCGAAATCGAGAGCATGACAGGTAAGAGATCCAGGGAAGCT
>CAZGNL010000170.1:0-2349 GCA_964527475.1 uncultured Syntrophaceae bacterium | reverse complement strand
CGCAATAATCAGAATCGAAATCGAGAGCATGACAGGTAAGAGATCCAGGGAAGCTCAAGGGTAAAGAATTGCGGGGAGGGGCAAACTCCCACGGGACAAAGGCCCTCGTATTCCTTCTTCCAAAACTCTCAGAAGGTTTTGCTTGCCCAGCGGTAGATTCTTTCTGCGGCTCTGAAGTGTCGGCGGGTGTTGAGGACAACCACGGTATAGTCTTGCTTGTCGTCTTTGAACAGGGCCACGATGCACTTGCCGGCTGTATCGGTATAGCCCGTCTTGGCCCCTGCTACGGGGAGTTTCCTGAGCAACAATTTGTCGTTGGTGGCCAACTTGTAGGTCCGCGGTCTTTTGTTGAGCGTCCTGATAGTGTGCTTCTTCTTCCTAGAGATTCTTCGGATCAGGGGGTATCTGAACGCATGTTGGGCGATTGTAGCCACGTCCTGGGCTGAGGCGAGATTGGGCTTTCGTACTATGAGATTGCGTCCTCCTTTTCTTCCGACGCTTATCTTCATGTCGAGACCGCTCGGGGTCAGAATCCTGGTCTTGGTGGCCCCTATTTGCCTGGCTCGTCGATTCATTTCACTGATGAACCCGGCTCGACCTCCTCTGGGATAAGCCCTGGCAAGGACCTCAGCGCAATCGTTTCCCGATTCGATGAGGAGCCCGTGAAGAATATCCCCTACTGTGAGCAGATCCTTCGATCGCAATCCCACTCGATGGCGTGGAACTCTTCGGATGTCTTTCGGGACCCGCAGAACCCTACTCAAGTTCATTCTATCTATTACGACCATCGCGGTCAGGAGTTTGGTGATGCTCGCGATCGGCAGCGGCTCTTTGATGTTGCGAGCTATCACTACCCTGTTTCGTTTGTTGTCCACGCAGAAGACCGCCTTGGCTCGGACGCGAGGTTCACGGATAGCGCGGCGTCGCTTCCGACCGCGAACAGCCACGGGGCCGCCCAAGAGTTGGTCCAAAGAACTGGGAATGGGCTGGAAGCCTATGTTTCCTTTGCGCTTGGGGGCTCTGGACGCTACCGTCGGACCCGATCGCGGGGCATGCTCATTGGTGGCCGCCGGCGGGCGCGGGGGTCTGAGGTGCATGAGTCTCCCCATATCCGTGGAGCGACTCATGGGAACATATCTTGCCGACGATGGCGCGGAGGATGGCACGGCACGGGGCGACTGAGCGGGCTTAACATGGTTTCGGTTTATCCGGCGCAGCGGAAGAACGAATTTCCCGCTCGTGATCCTTTCGAGTATGTCCATTGTGGGCCGAGCTGAGCGGACCGGCTCGATGGCTCGCGCGGAACCCGACGTGAGCACCAGTATTGCAGGGATTAATAAAATAAGCCTCGCGGTCAATGAGGTCCCTCCGTTCCTTTCTTCCTTACCCGGAAACCATGCCGGCGATGAAGTGTTACCTCACATAATGATCGTAATCCAGGAAATTCATTTGCTAAACCATGAGGAAACTCACCACAACCACATGTTACTAAAAATACACGAGAAATGAGCGATTGTCAAGTGAAAGCAGTACCCGGTAGTAACCCTTCAGTTTCGGGGGGCAGATCCTCTCATTGCGTGTGTCATTGCGAGGAGTGAAACGACGAAGCAATCCCCATACCCGGCGCACAGGAGATTGCTTCGCTGCGCTCGCAATGACATTCTGCCATTGCCCCCCCCGTAAATGAATGGTTATACCAATGCGCGGTCAAACAAGTGATAAAGAGCACTGCTGGGCAAGCCGGCAGTGGCACCCAAGAAACCGATCTCACTCTCTTGATTGCGCATTGGTATTACACCCGGCATTCTCCGGGGTGGTTTGTTCCAATCGGTCTTCGGTCATATTCGCCATGGTTCATGCACACCTGTAGGGGCAACCCCCGGGGGTTGCCCTCTCATGTTCGGATTTTTACGGTCCATTTCCCATTGTATGGGATTGTTGATGATGTATTCCCGTATTCGGTTCAATTCGTTTTCATTGCGGATGATATGTTCGTAGTAATTGCGTTGCCGGAATTTCCGACCGGGGGTGCAGCGTGTTTCATTAATGCGTTTGGTTACCGCGGATTTGAATCCGCGAATTATGGCGCCAATGGTTTGCGATGGTGAACGCAGTTTCGATGATTGGGGTAGGGTAGGGGCGTATTGCAATACGCCCCTACTTCTCCGAATCCGGGACGTGTATATCGGGGGCAAAATAGGGTTTTTCGCAGAGGGGCCGCCTGTCGAGCGATGGTGAACATAGGTTCCATGGTAGCCGTTCACCGTGAACCGTACAACCTCCCGGAATTACGCATGGGGGAGGTTTGGAGGGGGAGCTACTGGGCGTAGGGCCAATTTGCGAGCCGGT
>CAZGNL010000169.1:0-11698 GCA_964527475.1 uncultured Syntrophaceae bacterium | reverse complement strand
GTAACGGAGGCGCGCGAAGGTTCCCTCAGGCTGATTGGAAACCAGCCGTAGAGTGTAAAGGCATAAGGGAGCTTGACTGCGAGAGAGACATCTCGAGCAGGTGGGAAACCAGGTCTTAGTGATCCGGTGGTTCCGAGTGGAAGGGCCATCGCTCAACGGATAAAAGGTACCCCGGGGATAACAGGCTGATCTCCCCCAAGAGTTCACATCGACGGGGAGGTTTGGCACCTCGATGTCGGCTCATCGCATCCTGGGGCTGAAGCAGGTCCCAAGGGTTTGGCTGTTCGCCAATTAAAGCGGTACGCGAGCTGGGTTTAGAACGTCGTGAGACAGTTCGGTCCCTATCTTCCACGGGCGCAGGATATTTGAGAGGAGCTGTCCCTAGTACGAGAGGACCGGGATGGACGAACCCCTGGTGTTCCGGTTGTCGCGCCAGCGGCATAGCCGGGTAGCTAAGTTCGGAAGGAATAACCGCTGAAAGCATCTAAGCGGGAAGTCCCCCTCAAGACTAGATATCCCAGGGCTTAGGCCCCTGAAGACCCCTTGAAGACTACAAGGTTGATAGGCCGGGTGTGGAAGTGTGGTAACACATGGAGCTTACCGGTACTAATAGGTCGTGAGGCTTAATATCCCAAAATACAATTGAAAATCCTCGATCTCCTATTTGATTGATATATTGCGGTTGATGCAATCATAGTTGTTTGCTTCTTCCCGGTGATCATTGCGGAGGGGCCACACCTGTTCCCATTCCGAACACAGAAGTTAAGCCCTCCTGCGCCGATGGTACTGCGTGGGCGACCGCGTGGGAGAGTAGGTCGTTGCCGGGATCACAAATATAGCCCTCGTTCCAATCAGGAACGGGGGCTTTTTCTTTGCAACACCCGGGGGGGGGGGACAAGACTTGCGTTTAGCACCTCTTCTCAGGCTCAGATACTGCTTCACCATTTTACAAGTAATACCAATGCGCAATCAAGATAGTGAGATCGGTTCTCTTGGGTGCCGCTGCCGGCTTGCCCGGCAGTGCTCTTTGTCACTTGTTTGAACGCACATTGGTATAAAATCTCGGGGGCCTACGATGGGGGAGGTTTGGAGGGGGAGATGAGTCTCCCCCTCCATCCTCACCGGGCGCAGAACCGCTTCAAGCCGGTGAACTATTACAGGCAACCGATACAAAGCAGCTTCGCTTCGTGGTAAGGTACCAAGTATTGGACCCGAGGATTCATTTAGTTTGACGCACCTTGCTGGAAGGTCTCTGAATGCACATGGTCAGATCATTTCAGACTGCGCTTTCATTTCTCACGATATTTCGTGTCCCCATACATCCTCCACCCAGCCTGGAAGACGTTGGAAGGGCAGCGTGGGCTTTCCCTTTAGTGGGAGCGATAATAGGTCTGATCCTTGTCGGTGCGGACCGAATCTTCTCAGGACACTTGCCGGCGCCGCTTTCGGCTGTCCTAGTTGTGGGATTGTGGGTTGTCGTCACCGGAGGGTTACATCTGGACGGATGGGCCGACTGCGGCGACTCCCTGCCGGTGTCCGCGTCTCCTCAGCAAAGATTGGCAATCATGAAGGATTCCCGGCTCGGGGCCTTTGGCGCGTTGGCCCTGATTTTGATCCTGGCGGTCAAGACAGCCGCGGTTGCAAGTGAGAATCTGCCCTTGACGATGCTCTTTCTGAGCCCTGTAATCGGCAGGGGAGCCATGGTGGTCGTGGCGAACTCCGCCGTGCACAGGGGTGGCGGGATGGCCGCGGGCTTCATTGCCGGACTTGACAGAGGGGATGTCAAATGGGCGGTGGCGCTCACACTGGGGCCCGCCATGATTGCCGGGTGGAGGGGGCTCGCAGCCGCAGGCATAGCCGTGGCCACGGCTTTCTGTTTCAGACGTTTTTCGGAATCGAGGCTGAACGCTGTCAATGGTGACGTAATCGGGGCTTCGTGCGTACTCTCAGAAGCCGTGGCCCTGGTCACAGCTTGTTGGATATGGTGACGGGTATGCGGCTGGGAACCACTTCCTATATATATCCAGCGAACATCGTTCCCAACGTGCGCAAGCTTGTGGGCCGAGTGGATGACATCGAACTGCTGATTTTCGAGCTGGACGATGACCTCAGTAACCTGCCCGACGAGGAAACGGTCTCGGAACTGCAGCGACTGGGCTCGGCTCACGGCATGACCTACACGGTCCACTTGCCGATCGATCTCAGACTGGCTGATGATGAAAGCTCCTGGTCGGTGCAAAAGGCCATTCGTGTGATTCGGAGCACAAGAGAGCTTTCGCCCTACGGATACATCATACACCTTGAGGACCGACACGGGCCAGGAAATCAGGATCAGGACCGTTGGATCGAGAACTCGGCACGGTCCTTGGAAGCGCTGGCAAAAGAGTCGGGAAGTCTCGAAGACCTGTGCGTGGAGAATCTGGAGAGCTATCCGCCGGAGACGCTCGACGGCATACTTCAGAGAATCCCGGTATCATGCTGTGTCGATGTGGGCCACCTCTGGAAGGACGGACTTGATCCCATCGGCTATCTTGAAAGATGGCTGCCCAGAGCGCGAGTGGTCCACATCCACGGTATAGGGCAACGTGACCACATGGCCCTGTCCCTTGCCTCGGCAAAGGATTTGGATCCCGTAGTCACGCTCCTTGAGCGCTGCTTCCGCGGGGTGCTCACCTTTGAGGTTTTCAACGAGGAGCACTTGCTGGATTCGCTTGACGCGTTTGAGCAGTCCGTAAACAGAGTCAAATCGACATTCTCATGATTCTTCACCAATGGCTGTCGAGTCCCTTGAGCACGCTCTTTCTTAGTGCTCCGTTTCATAAGTTCGGTCGCGTATTCTTGTGTCATCCTTCAATTCTTGCAGGCAAGGATACGGGGCTCCCGCAAAACGCGGTAAGGCCGTCACCCCGGCGAACCCCGGATCGTAGTCCGGGGCAGGCTCTATGTGTCTGCCCTCCCCCCCGAAAGTGAATGGTTAGCTGAGAGCCGCTTTTCCCCTTGACACGGACCGGAATCCGCTGTTACATGGTCCAGATAACTGGGCTGAACACCAGTTGATGTGCTGGGTAGTCCCAAATGGGACGTAAGGGAAAACGGTGAAAATCCGTTGCGGGCCCGCCGCTGTGACCGGGGACGAAAGCCGCTTAGCCACTGTCATTATTGACGGGAAGGCCGGTGAGTAGGAGAAGCCGGAAGCCAGAAGACCTGCCCACTCACGTATGATGTTTGCCACGCTCTTCGCGGATGGGGAGCCAGGGGCAAAAAGGGATGAAAATAACGGCATCCCGGGATAAGGTATCCCGGGATTTTTTTTGCAATCCCGTTCTGATCGTGGAGCAACTCGGCTCCTGAGAATCGCGACACGTCCGGTACCGGGCAGTTACCGCTACTCCTGTAAGTCCAATGTTGCTCTCGTTCCCGGGCTCTGCCCTGATCTTTACCCATAAGTCTCGCTGGACACCGGGCTTGTGTCCCGTCGACTCGGACGCGACCTTGATTCAACGAGCAACAGGAAGGCGCAGGAGATAGAACGGGGAGTAAAGCAGAATGACTGCCCCGAAGGGGCAGACCACGAATAGCCGTGGGTTTCAACCCACGGAAAAGGGGAACACCATTAGCGGGTCCGGACCCTGAAGGGGTCCACCAATGACACAAGGAGGCGTATCATTCATTGAAGCGGGTCCTGATTGGTCGACCCCTTCGGGGTCGTTCGGGATAATTGGATGGGCGCTGCTTGGTCAGTAGTTCCCATTGGTGGACTAATTGGCATGATATTGCCACGGTGTCCAGCGAGAAAGATATGGGACATGCTCAGGGCTCTGCCTGGGAATGCATACCGGGAGGCTCCGCCTCCCCTACTGGAGGCCGGCATGTTCGCAAACAAAGAGGATTCTTGTACAAAAAATGGGTGCCGCGCCAAGTCCACCGAATTCCGTCACTGACCGAGCATCCAAGAGGGCGACGCATGCGTAGCCCCTACGGCCGGGACCCCGTCGCGGTACGGGCATTTTCATGTTTGGTTGTGCCGTTCCTGGACATGGGAGTTAATAGGAGAGGTTGAGTGGCAAGGGTAGTTGTCATCACAGGCGCCGCCAGGAGCGGGAAGAGCCATTACGCCCAGACCATGGCGGAAGCCTTGCCTGGACCACGCGTGTTTGTCGCCACCTGCCCGTTGGTGGACGAGGAGATGAGGGAGCGGATCAAGAAGCACCAACAGGCGCGATCCAAGTCCAACTGGGTGACCGTTGAAGAGACTTTGGACCTCACCGGCACTTTGCGGAATCAGGCCGGATTCAGACTCATCCTGGTTGATTGTCTGACGCTCTGGGTGAGCAACCTCATGCATCGGGCCCATGAGCATGGACAGGAAGTGGGCGAGGAAGAAGTGGCGGAAAGCTGTAGAGAGATTCTTGAGGTCTGTTCTACAATTCCGGGCACTGTGTTGTTTGTGACCAATGAGGTCGGGGCAGGAATTGTTCCGGAGAATCCGGTTGCACGGCTCTATCGCGATCTGGTTGGGAGGTGCAACCAGGTAATTGCCGCAGGCGCGGACCAAGTTGTTCTCATGGTTGCCGGGTTGCCACTTGAACTAAAGGAGACAGACGACTTATGACACTTCTGGGCAAGACAGTTATGCGTGTTGTTCCCCAGGATGCGACCTTCCGAGAGAAGGCAAGAGAGCGGCTCGATCAGCTCACCATGCCTCACTGGGCACTGGGAAGACTCATGGACCTGGCAATTGACCTTGCGGGAATGACCAGATCCATGCATCCGCCGGTAGACAAAAGAGTGGTGGTGACAATGGTTGGGGATCACGGCGTGACGGCGGAAGGAGTCAGCAAGTATCCGCAGGAAGTGACCCTCCAAATGGTTGGGAATTTCCTTGCCGGCGGGGCCTGTATAAATGCTCTCTCAAGGGTAGCCAATGCAACCGTGGTGGTGGTCAATATGGGAGTGGCCGGCGATGTAAGCGGTTTCACCGACCGCGACGGCCTGGTTTCCAGTCCTGTGGGCCCGGGTACCGGGAATATTGCCGAGGGGCCTGCCATGAGCAAAGAGGATGCGCTACGGTCAGTGGAAGCAGGAATTAAGGTGGCTCAAGACCTGGGGCGTTCGAACAACCTTTTTGGTGTCGGCGACATGGGAATAGGGAATACTACGCCTAGTAGTGCAATTGTGGCAGCTCTGACGACCGGATCGCCGGAGGAGGTAACCGGTCGCGGCACGGGCATAGAAGACTCCCAGTACAGGCACAAGGTAGCCGTCGTGGAGAAAATCCTCCAGAAAAACAACCCTGACCCCAATGATGCTGTGGACGTTCTATCCAAAGTCGGCGGATTCGAGATCGGCGGGATAGCGGGGCTTATCCTTGGCTGCGCGGCCATGCAGAAGCCGGTATTGATAGACGGTCTCATTTCCACTGCCGGCGCTCTGATTGCCCATGGTTTGGCGCCTGCCGCGGCCGACTACATGGTTGCGTCTCATCGCAGTGTGGAACAGGGTCACAGAATAGCTTTGGAACACCTCAACAAGGCCCCGCTATTGGATCTGGACCTCAGGCTCGGTGAAGGGACCGGTGCGGCCCTGGCGATGCCTCTCGTGGAGTCCGCGGTTCGGATCCTCACTGAAGTTGCGACCTTTGAAGAGGCGTCTGTTTCTCAGGCGGACAAATAGTGGTGATACCCGTTCAGCCTGGCCTGCGCGGCTCGGCTTCACACGGACAGGGGTTGATGGAATGCTCCGGCATGGCGGCAACCTGACAAATTCTGCACGTGTCTCGGGTCTGGCTCCCGAGCAGATCTTGGACTTTTCCGCCAACATCAATCCACTGGGACCACCTGAATGGCTCCGTTCCGTGGTGAGTTCGGCTCTTGGATCGGTCGTTCATTATCCCGATCCGGAATGCTCTGGTCTTGTGGAAGCCGTTGCAGCCAGGTATGAGGTCCGGCCGGACCAGGTGCTCGTGGGCAATGGTTCGACTGAAATCCTCCATCTTCTTCCCAGATCACTGGATGTCTCTAGGGCGGTTATTTGCGTTCCTACGTATACCGACTACGAGTTGAGCGCGACCTTGGCAGGTCTGGAGGTGACCAGGATCTTTCTGCAAGAAAACGAAGGGTTCCAGCTCCACTTGCCCCGACTTGCTTCCAGGATGCGCGGAGACGAGCTGGTCTTTCTCTGCCGGCCCAATAATCCTACGGGCCTGCTTTTCGACGCGGAAGCCTTAAGAGGTATTGCAGCCAAGTTCCCGTCAGCGATATTTGTGGTGGACGAGGCCTTCGGCGATTTCGTAGACGGGATGGACAGCATGACCAGGGAGCGTCCCGATAACGTAGTCGTGCTCCTTTCCCTGACGAAGATCTTTGCGATTCCGGGATTACGCCTCGGCTGCGCTATAGCGGATCACCGCGTGGTGGAGGGGGTTCGACGAATCCAGCCCTATTGGTCTGTCAATACGGTGGCTCAGGCGGTGGGCGAGGCCGCATTGAAGGATACGCAATACCGCGAGCGAAGCAGGGAATTCGTACGGGAAACGCGTCAGAACCTTGTAGCCGACCTGAACGCTATTCCGCACGTAAAGGCATATCAAGGAACGGCCAACTTTCTGTTGGCGCGTATCGAACACAAAGACATGGATGCGACGATCCTGGCGGAACGCATGTTACGCGACGGCATCGCAATCCGGGTTTGCGAAAACTTCGATGGTCTGGACAAGCGCTTTTTTCGTGTCGCGGTTAGGACAACCCGGGAGAATCTGCGAATGTGCGATGCGATCAGAAGTGCGCTGGGAATCGCTCGCCAAGTTCGGACCAGGCGGAGATCTCTCGCCCTCATGTTCCAGGGCACGAGTTCCAACGCCGGCAAGAGCGTTTTGACCGCCGCGCTGGGGCGTATCCTGCTTCAGGACGGCTACAGGGTGGCGCCGTTCAAATCCCAGAACATGTCGCTGAATTCTTTTGTTACTCGGACAGGTGGAGAAATGGGACGTGCCCAGGTGGTCCAGGCCCAGGCATGCCGACTCGATCCGGACGTGCGGATGAACCCGATTCTCCTCAAGCCCAATACCGATACGGGAAGCCAGGTTATTGTCTGCGGTAAGCCGGTGGGGAACATGAATGTCAGCGAGTACATTGAGTATAAGCCCACGGCTTTCGAGGAGGCCAAGGCGGCTTACGAATCTCTGGCACGGGAGTTCGAAGTGATCGTGATCGAGGGCGCCGGCAGCCCCGGGGAGGTCAACCTCAAGCATCATGACATAGTGAACATGCAGATGGCTCGGTACGCAAATGCTCCGGTTCTGCTGGTGGGGGACATCGACCGGGGAGGAGTGTTTGCGGCATTCGTCGGGACCATGGAGGTTCTCGCGGAATGGGAGCGTTCAATGGTGGCCGGGTTCGTTGTGAACCGTTTCCGTGGAAAGCAGGATCTTCTTGGCGATGCCATTGAGTATACCCGTCGCCACACAGGCCGGCCGGTTCTGGGAGTGGTGCCGTATTTGCCGGACCTGGGGTTGCCCGAAGAGGACTCAGTCAGCTTCAAGAACGGCCATTTCGATGATTCGGGCCCGTCGGAGGATTACGTGGAAATAGCCGTAATCGATCTGCCCCATATCTCGAATTTCACTGATTTCGACCCATTCCGGATTGAGCCTGACGTGCGCTTGACAGTGGTACGAACGCCTGGTGATCTGAATCGGCCCAACGCGGTGATCCTTCCGGGAAGTAAGAACGTCATCGGTGATCTTGAGTATCTCAGGCACAACGGCCTCGCAGCCAAAATAACCGACCTGATCAGGAACTACCGTACTGAATTGGTCGGGATTTGCGGCGGCTTTCAGATGCTCGGTCACGGGATAGCGGATGTCCATCACCTGGAGTCCGCCGGCAAGACCATACGGGGCCTGGGTTTGTTGAACTTGACCACGGTCCTGGCCCTTGAGAAGACTCTGACCCGAGTCAAAGCCGAGCATTTGGAATCAGGCTTGACCGTCCGGGGATATGAAATCCATCATGGTCAAAGCGAATCCTCGAACATCGAACCTCTGTTGAAACTGGAGCATACTGGACCGGAAGGCGCAAGATCCTCCGATGGCATGCTGTGGGGCACATATCTTCATGGCATATTTGACACGGATGAGTTTCGACGATGGTTCATCGACCGCTTGCGTACACGTCGCGGCCTGGCGGCAAAGGGTAGAGTCTGCGGCGAATACGACCTGGAGCCGGCGCTTGACAGATTGGCCGAATCCGTCCGTCGAAACATCAGGATGGACACAGTTTACAAGCTGATGGGGCTTTGATGAGCCTTGAGTACTAAATCCTCCTCGCCGTGATTCTGGATCTGCCCCGCGAAACTGAATGCCTACGCTCGATGTTCAATTCGTGTCATGACTGTCCGGTTAAGTGCTGGGCGGACTCACAGAGAATGCTCAGCACTTAACCGGACAGTCATGGTCGTGGATTCTGGTTTCCTGTTGCTCTTGCACACCTGCTCTGTCATATTGATTACGTGGTCGGATCAAACCTGCGCGCCTGCCGGCTCGTGATGTTAATGCAGTGGAGCAAAAAGGAGGATTCCCCGTGTCCGCGATAGTCGATTTTCTCAAGGCATTGGCCGGTATCTGCGAGACCAAGCCGCTTGATCAGGACATGTGGCAATTGGATGGAAACCGGATCACCCTATACCTGGACGATTTCGAGCAATTTCATAGCCCCGGCGGGGCAGTGCTCATCAAAGGTAAGGGCCTGAAACCACCTGTGCTCATAGTTCGCGCGGATGACGGCCGGTTCTACAGTTTTGCAAATACTTGCACTCATATGGGACGAAAATTGGACCCCACACCGGGAAAGCGGGTCTTGCGTTGTTGCAGCGTGAACCATTCCACCTTTGACTATGAAGGGAACAGACTGAGCGGGCCTGCAAAGAAACCGCTCAAGCTGTATAAAACAGAGCTGAAGGACGACGAAATTGTAGTCACCCGCACCTGATGGTCGCTCGTGATATTCATTGCAGGACGCAACCCGTGGTTATGCTGAACAGGATAAACAAGTCACTTTTTGGCAAGATTTATGCATTTGCTATTCGCGATGGATCGTGCCGGTTACTCCGGGGAATTCCTCTCTCCACCCCGGGCCGAAACGTTCGTCCAGAAGTGGACCAAGACGTTCGATGGTGTGTGGCCAGGGTGAATCTCCCTTGCCAATGAGGTCCAACAGATCAGTCAGCAATGCTTCCAGGTGGACCAGGTCCCCCTTGGGAAGGTATGAAACCGCCCCCCGTTGCATAGCTTGAAGTATGTATTCGGGGTTCATGGCCGGAGCAGTGAGCATCACTGACGGAAATCCCTGCTCAAACGCTGTGTCAAGTAGGTCGAGCCCCCTTACGCCCATGATGTCCAGTATCACCAGGTCGTAGGACCTGGATTTCAGGAGTTCCTCCGCCCTGTGAAAGGTTCCCGCGGTTTCCACTTTGCAGACTTCAAGGACTTCCTCGATGGTTTCCAGGACATCGGGCTCGTCATCCACGACAAGAATGGTCTTTCCCTCCAGCACTGGGGTTCTCCTTGATCCGTTCACTTGCGGCTTGACACCAATCTTGCTAATATACTATATAGTTGAGGGGAGATCAACCTATGGAAAGCATTCTGAACGACAGACAGGTCCTCGCGGTGGATGATGAACCGGACGTTCTCGAAATCCTCGAGGAAGAGTTGGAAGAATATGGAGTGGACATGGACAGGGCCTCCAGCTATGAGGAAGGCATCCAGAAAATGTCCTCTTTGACGTACGATCTGGTGATTCTGGACATCATGGGGGTCCGAGGATTTGAGCTGCTGGAGTTCGCGGTGGCCAGGAAGCTCCCCGTTGTGATGCTGACCGCGCACGCGCTCAGTCCGGAATCGCTTAGGAAGTCGATTGAGCTGGGAGCAAGGGCCTACCTCCCCAAGGACCAGCTCGGTCAGATAGCGCCGTTTCTTGAAGACGTATTGACACTGAGTTATCAATCAGCCTGGAAGGCGGTCCTGCAAAAGATGGGAGGCTCCTTCGGAAAGCGCTTCGGTCCGGAGTGGCGGAAGTCGGAAGAGGAGTTTTGGCAGAAGTTCGAACAGGACCTGGAACTGAGCGATTCCACGATCATCCAGTCTTGAGCGGGCCCCTTAGAGGTCCAAAGCATCCCCGGAGAACCTTGTGGGCATCAAACACATTCAAACATCTCACCTGGTCCACGATCTGAAGAACCCGGTCAACATAATTGAGAGCGGCGCGAGATCGCTCCTGGACAAACAGGATCGGTACGGCCCACTCACTTCCAAACAAGAGAAGGTTATAAGGCGGCTCCTGAGGAACGCCCTGAAGATGAAGACACTGACAAGCTGCATGCTGGAAGTGGACATGGCATCCCAAGGGACGCTTAAGGTCAACGATTGCACCCTGGTCGGCGTACTCAGGAACGCGCTCGTGGAAGTGTTCGATCTGGTTGATCCTCAGGTTGCAGAGGCGGTAGAAGAGGCCGATGATCCTGCGAGCCTGCGCAAAGCGCTCGAGCGGGGCCACGTTTTCCTTGAAGCCGAAGAATCGGTCCTGACAAAGTTGATGCGGACTGATGAAACCAAGCTGAGTTTAGTTATCACAAACCTGCTCTCCAATGCGCTGAAGTACAAGAAGAAGAATATCTACTTGAGATGTTGGGCGGAAGGCGATTCCATCAGCGTGACAGTAAAGGATGACGGCCCGGGGATACCGGAATCCTATCACAGCCAGGTTTTTGACCAATACTTCCAGTGCGTGACCGTAGAAGGATTTCCCGTAAGGGGCCACGGCCTGGGATTGGCCGGCGCTCAAGCGCTCACTGAGGCCTTGGGCGGAAAGCTGTCCCTGGGAAACTCCACGGGCGGCGCCGAGTTTATCGTCCAGGTCGAGTGTGGCAGCAAGTCCTGAGCTTGTGAACTATTTCGCTCTGGGCTGGACCATTCCGAAACCGAAGTCCTTCAGGTCCTTCTGAACCATACCAGTCGAGAAATCAATGTCTCCACGACCCACGAGGGGCGCCGAGAGCGTTGTGCTTGACCGGGCGGCCTGCGGTGAGGTACGCTTAGAAACAGGAAAAAGTACGCTTTTTCAGCAACGTGACACGGTTTTGCCTCTCTTGTGCCCTGTGGGGCATCGTACGGGTGCCTTTTCAGGTTCATGGGAGCCATCCCTCGCCCTGTTATCCTCCGGAAGACCCTAAAAAGGGCAAGACCACCGCATAATTCCGGGTGAAGTACGGTTCAATTCGTCAAACCTGAAACGATCTGGATAATGCATGAGGTTACTCGACACACTCCTTGGAACCATTACAAAGATCCACTAGCGTCCGGTTTACTTGTCAATGATACCAAGCGGTTAGGGCTGCCTATTTCCTATTGTGTGCGCAAGCATTTGGCGAATGCCGGTTATTTCACCTATTTAATCTCAGAAAGTTAACATCAACTGATGTTGCACTTTATCACGGCATGTTTGCGATTTTTCCTGATACAAGATCATGAGCAGGTTGACCCTGTCCATCAGATTGGCCCTTATCCGGACAAGTAGCTTTGACAAGGAAAACGGAGACTTGGATAGGAATTTGAGATAGGCGACCAGCAAGTACACGCACAGGGCACACCAAATCTGAATCCTCACCGCATTCTCGCTGGTCCCGAAGAAACTCTTGATCT
>CAZGNL010000168.1:0-11746 GCA_964527475.1 uncultured Syntrophaceae bacterium | reverse complement strand
CGTCAGAAAATAGCCCGGCGATTCATCGCCGGGTAAGGGCCATTGCAGAACACCGGGAGTCCCGAAGGGACTACAGAACCAATATGCGCTCGCTATGTGTCGTCCCTTCGGGACTCCCGGTGGGGAATGGATTTCGGACCCAGGGATAAATCCCTGGGCTGGTTTCTTTCGTCCCTTCGGGACTCCGAGCCGGCTTGGGGAGAGTTTTGAAAGGACCAGCGCCAATGGGTTGGGAAGCTGAACAGTGGACCGAGAAATCCGCTCGGTCAGTGGCCTGTTGACGAGACCGGCGCCATGCGGAGAACAATTTCTACTTTAGCTTGAACAGGGAACACTTTGATTTCTCTTGACAAATTATGCACTTCGTAATACAAGGGAGGTAGGCGGAACCGGCTTGAACCGGATGGTAGCCGACCCGGCGGTACCAGGATTTGGAAATTTCGCGAATACGCTGTGTCACGCAACACCGGAGTTGCTGGACGGGAACACTTAGTGGTAGTCTCAGTCTATCTCATCGGGTGGCCCCGTTTGATCCGTCGGTTCTTGTGTAGACGATTCCGAGCCATTCCCATAGGGGTATGAATATGCAATTCGACACTGCCTACAACATGATCGATCTCTTTATCGCAGGCGTAATTTTCATCGGCTTTATCCTGGGAATTTGGAAGGGCTTTGTTCGGTCTCTGACCGCGCTTGCCGCCCTGGTTTTCGGGGTTGTGCTGGCCATGAGATACCATTCGGTGGTGGAACCGTATCTGAAGCAGATCTCTTCCTTGGATCCGCACATATCGATGGCCATTGCAATGGTAATTATTTTCATTGCTGTGCAGGTGGTATTCGTACTGATTCGCCGTGTGCTTGCAGCGCTCATAGATGTGACCCGACTGAGCTGGCTCGACAGAGTTCTCGGGGCGGCTATGGGCATATTGGCTGGTTTTGTCGTAGTGGCCATGGCGGTCCAGGTGATTCAGACTGGAATGCCGGAGTGGCCGCTGGTAAAGCAATCAAAGCTGGTAGGGCCTGTGACCCGGTTGACCGCCAAAGCCATGCCTTTTGTGCCGAAATCTGCCAGGGAGCAGTTGGATTCATTGGTGAAAAGGTGGAAGAAGGACCAGAAGTCGGCGCCTCCAAAGTCCGGCGAGGCGATGGCGCCTTCACAAAACGTTCCCACGCCCCCCCCACGCCCCCCGAAGTGAATTTGAACGGCGGTAAGGACAGTTCAAGGAGGACCCTATGAAGCGACCGCTCATACAACGCGCCCCGATCTTTATCATTCTTTTTGTGGCGCTCATGGCGAGCTGCGCATATTTTCGCAAACCGGACAAACCGCCTCCCCTTCCGACCATAGTTGAAACTAAACCGCCCCTTACGCTCAAAGGGGAATACTTCCGGAGCTTCCCCTGGGATGAATTGCCCAAACCGCGCAAGGACGGAAATGATCCGGACACCTTCACCTACACCGTCAAGGAAGGAGACAAGCTTGAGACCGTAGCGCAAAAGATGATGGGCGATTCTAATCTGGCCGTTGGGCTCGCGTCGTACAACGAACTCTCCTCACCCATGAGCGTTCCCGTGGGGGAAAAACTCGTCATTCCGTTTCCCATTCTTGGGATGAGCTGCCATGTGCTGATAAAGGCCAAAGGAGACAAGCTATTCGGCGCGCCTGAAACATTTGACGTTCAGTTCAGGACCGGAGATCGATTCAAGATGAGGTTTGAATCAAACGTGGACGGGCACTGCTACGTGTTCAGACAAGGATTAGCGAAGACACAGATGCTGTATCCCCCTGTGATCAAGTCCTCCAAAAAGGAAAAGAAAGACAAAAAACCTGCTATCAAGCGCGGCGACGCTGAGGTGAAGGCTCATAAGTCTATCGAGATTCCTTTGGAAAAGAAAAAAGCGTTCATATATAAACCGAAGATGACCGGCGATAGGGTCTATTTCTTTGTGTCTCTTCGACAAATTCCGGAGCTTGAAGACCTGAAAGAGAAAAAGAAGATCGGAGCCGCAGACCTTGAAGATGTCATGCACAGGGTCAAAGAAGGCGACATACTCAGCGATCCCCCAATCAAACTCCTGAGAATAAGTGATCCGTCCCAGGTACTTGGTTTCGTGCTCAACATCAAAGGTGAGTGAAACAGTTGACAGTATCCGGGAACTCATCTTATAATTGGAAACCTCGGGGCTGTAGCTCAGATGGGAGAGCGCTTGAATGGCATTCAAGAGGTCAGGGGTTCGATCCCCCTCAGCTCCACCACAAAATCGCACACCTCTAAAAGAAAGAGCCGTCAACTATGTGGCGGCTCTTCCTTTTCAGGATCACCGGTCCCGGACTCCTGTGGAACATTAGGGCCCGCAACGGAACAACCCTTGCGCCTATCTAGTACAGGGCTGAAAGGAAATAGAAATCATGGATATGGCTCGTCGAATTGCAATGGCTCGAGGGGAAGAGCATGTCGATCTTCTGTTGAAAAACGCTCGTCTTGTAAACGTGTTTTCAGGGGAAATCCACCCGGCCTCGGTGGCGATTCACGGGGACAGGATCGTAGGATTTGGAGAATACGATGCTGTGGAAACGGTTGATGTGGAAGGTCGTTACCTGGCCCCGGGATTCGTGGATGGGCACCTGCACCTGGAATCCAGCATGCTCACGCTTCCGGAGTTCGCGCGCCACGTAGTTCCGTTTGGAACCACCACTGTCGTGGCCGACCCCCATGAGATAGCCAACGTCATGGGATTGGATGGTATCCGATACATACTACGTTCCAGCGAAGGCATACCTTTGCGAGTGTTCATCATGTTTCCATCTTGCGTTCCCGCGACCCCCTTTGAGACATCCGGGGCTGAACTGGGGCCTGAAGACATGGAACAGTTCAAGGATCATGAACGGGTTCTGGGGCTGGCTGAATTGATGAACTTCCCCGGAGTCGTAAACGCAGATCCCTCGGTGTTGGCCAAGATCAAGGTGTTTGAGGACAAGGTTCTGGATGGTCATGCGCCCGGACTCTCGGGAAAGGAACTTACAGCGTACGTGACCGCCGGCGTGGGCTCGGATCACGAGTGTACCACTCCCGAAGAAGCCGCGGAGAAACTGCGGATGGGGATGCACATCATGATACGAGAGGGCTCGGCCGCCAAGAATCTTGACGCTTTGCTGCCGATAGTCAATGAGTACAACTCTCGAAACTGTTTCTTTGTGACCGATGACATGGACCCGAGAGACATCACACGCAGAGGCCACATAAACAGCATCGTCCGTAAGGCGATCGACAAAGGATTGGATCCTGTTCGAGCGATTCAGATGGCCTCCATAAACCCTGCCACCTACTTCGGGCTTCACCGGACCGGCGCGATCCTGCCCGGGTACCAGGCCGATATAGTGGTTTTGGACGATCTGACCCGAATCAAGATCAATCGCGTATACCAGGCGGGTCGCCTTGTGGCCCGGGACGGAAAAATGCTGGTAGCTTGCGAAACGGACGCGGATCTTGAGGTCCCCGGGTCCATCAACGTGGACTGGCAAAAGGTCCAGGACCTCTCCATCAAGCCAGAGGGAAAATCCGCGAACATCATTCAAGTGATTCCCGGGGAGATAGTAACAAAAAGGGTTATTGAGGAAGCGCCCACTTCCGGCGGCAATGTTGTCACGGATCCGGCACGGGACATACTCAAGATCGCGGTGATCGAAAGACACAAGGGCACAGGCGCCTATGCAGTCGGTCTAATCCGAGGATTCGGCCTGAAACGAGGCGCTGTTGCATGCACCGTTGCACATGACTCTCACAACATCATCGTGGTGGCCGAGAATGACGACGATATGCGTATGGCCGCTAAAGAGGTGGCCGATCTAGGTGGAGGCATGATCGTGGTGGATGGCGGCGAAGTCCGTGCAAAATTGTCGCTCCCAATAGCGGGACTCATGTCCGACAGGCCACTTGAGGAAGTCTCTTCCGGTGTGGACCACGTCACCAAAGCAGCCCAAGACCTGGGTTGTGAGCTTGAGGCCCCGTTCGCGACACTGTCCTTTATGGCCCTGACTCCTATTCCGGAACTAAGGATCACGGATCAGGGGCTCTTCGATTCCCTCAATTTCAAGTTCGCGTCTCTGTTTGAGGAATGAGTCCAACCATCACCCCTGATAAGGGACAACGAAGTATGAAAGTCCTTTCCGTTGTTCACTTGTCCGTGGCTTCGCCTCGGACAGGGGTGGCAAGGACATCCCAGAAAACGGGTCACAGTGCGCCGCTCCGAAATACGCCGTCACAGAATCACAATGGAAAGACCCGCAACGATCAATATCAGGAACACAACGATCTTGAACACGCGCTCGTTGACAAGGCCGTGCAGCTTCTCCCCTGTGATTATGGCGCCTATCACGATGGGGAGAAGAATCAGAAAATACTCAACAGACTCCCATGTCACCTTTCCGGTGACACTGTATGATGTGACCAGCATGATATTGGTAATCAGCCAGAGAGCGGAAAGAGTGCTCCTGAACACTGATTTCGGAAGATTGAAGCCGCTCACCGCGTACACGAGTAAAGGGCCGCCCGAAGCATAGACGCCCTGGACCACTCCCGCCGCGATCATGTAGCCGGTGGACGTTACCCGCGACAGCCCAACGGTTGGGGTGTTTTTCAGGAGACGGTAGAGTTCCCGCACTGAAAGAAACAACACGAAAAGACCAAATACCTTTTGCAGTTCCGCAGCCCGAGTATAACTGAAGATTGCTATTCCGATCACGAGCCCGATCAGCATGAAAGGAACTATTTCGCGAAAAAGAATAGACCTGTCGATGTGCGCGTGGCGCCTCGCTACTATGTAAGAGTTCACAAGGATGTCCAGTGGAACCAGAATCGGCAAGAGCATTCCGATAGGGTACAGGTGTGATGCCAACGTTACCGCAATGATTATACCACCAAAACCGGTCAAGGCGTGCGTCGTGTACGATATCATCACGCAGCAGGCAAGCAAAAAGAGATTGACGTCTATCAATATTCACACCGTTTCGTCTTTTTGGAGAGTAACCGGGGGGCACTTTTTTGTGTAAAAAAGTGCCCCCCAGACCCATAGGCGCTAACTTAGAACAAAAAGCGGTCAAAATCCGGCGCCAGTGGCATCCCAGATGCATTAGTTTCTTCGTCGTCACCCCGGCGAAAGCCGGGGTCCAGGCTCTTATCAATAAGACTGGATTCCGGCTTACGCCGGAATGACGGGTAGACGAAGCGGTCTGGGTCCCTTAAGTTAGCGCCTATGCCCCCCGGACCCCCATATGGTAATGGTTCACCGGGCGCAGAACCGCTTCAAGTCCGATGAACCATTACTCGCAAACAGCGTCGTGCCTTGCTGCCTCCACCTTACTTGTCCACTTCGACATTTCGCAGTATCCTGTAATAGAGCGGTGGGAGATATCGCTTTATGTAAACGCCCCATCTGGGCAGCCCCTTTCCGAGAACCACCTCTTCCTTTTCTTTAGCAATGGCTTTGACAATCTGTTCGGCGCATTCTTCCGGGGATATTCCCTCCTCGATGACTCGATCCATCTTACCGAACTTCCGGCCGTTTTCGGTCAACGCATTCATTGAGATGTTGGTTCTGACCGCGGCAGGGCATATCAGTGTGACCCTTATGTTGTCTTTCCAGACCTCGGCCCGAAGAGTCTCGAAGAATCCGTGCAGAGCGTGTTTGGCCGCGCAGTACGCTGATCTCAGAGGCACGCATATGATTCCCGCTATGCTCGTGGTTACCACGATGTGGCCGGTCTTCCGCTCCAGCATTGAGGGCAGCACGGCCTTGGTGAGCGCGACGTGACCGAAATAATCAATTTCCATGATCTTCCTGTCCACCTCCAGCTTCGTGTCTTTCGCCAGAGCCCTGACACCTATTCCGCCGTTGTTTACCAGTATGTCCACATGTCCGAACCGATCCAGGGCTTCCTCGGCTTTCGATTCCATGGTATTCGCTTCAGACAGATCCAGAGGAAGCGCCACTGTGTCGTCGTCTTGACCCGCGCAATTCTCCTTGACCCTGGCCAGTTCGTCATCCTCATTGGATGATAAAATCAGTCGTGCGCCCATGTTGTTGAATCTGTAGGCGAGCCCTCCCCAATTCCGGAGGATGCTCCTGTTATCCATATGACCTTGTCTTTAAAGCGATTGTGGTATTTCATTGTCGGATCCCCCGCTCCATCCAGAACTCCGGCCCTGATTTTCCCGCGGCAAAGATGGGCCGGTAAGGCCCGCGGCCACCGTGGTCAGCGCAAATAGTAATGGTCAACGCGTTACTCCCTGAAAGGATTTCACTGCACCCCTTTTGTAGGAACTCTTACCTTCTCCGGAAGTTGGCATCACAACCTGCCTGACATGGAATGAGCGTACCCTGTGAGTTCCACGTATCCTTTTCCTTGAACTTCATGGCCATTGCGATTGCCTTTCACAGTCACCGCGCCTTCCCAGTACACGATCCCGGTGGATTTTTCGGACGTAATCTCTTGATCCTTCATCGCTGGGGTTACCCGTAGATCAATTTTGAGATCCGGGATCCGAATGCTCCATCCCGAAGGGTACACCGCCCTGGTGCGGGGGCTGGTCCAGGTTTCCTGAGGAACTATCACCACGCGCTTATTCGCGAGGTTCATCACCCGGCCGTCCTTGTGAACAAACGTGCCGAATCGTCGTTCCGGTTTGCCGTCCTTCTTGCGCATGTGGAACACCATCAACTCGGTCTCGTCGTCCAGTTGTATGCTGAACCAGTCCCATCCGGCCTGGTCCTGCTTTACGATGCTCGATCCGAACTCGTGATCCATCCACGCGGTTCCCGAGACTCTGTGCGTGATGCCCTCAGCCGTGATCGTGCCCTCGGCCTTCAACCTGGTAAAGGAATAGTAATAGGATGCCTGATCCTTGGAATCTCCCTTTTGGCTGTAACCCGACTCACCGTGTAAAACCAGCGGCTTTTGCGGTACAAGATCCAGATCAAGGGCACGGGCGTCCTTTCGAGCGCTAATATGGATTTTGGGGCCTAGCCTCTGCGCCAGCCAGTCCTTGACCCTTACGGACAGATCTTCAACTGAAGCCTCGGCCAGCCCGGGACCTTCTCGGCTGAGAAGCTCCGAGTGAAAGAACTTGCCATTCTTAACATCGGTCAATGCAAGATGAGCGGGATAAAGGTCTCTGACAGCCCATGCGGACGCGTTGCTTCGAGGTTTCCTGATAATTCCACGGCGAAAAAAGGTCAACTGGAATCCCCAGGGGGAACCGTCCTCCGACTGGACATTCCCGGTGAAGTACCACCACTCGGTCTGAAACCTCGGGTGCTTCCCGTGATCCCTGGGGAATGCAAGGGTCCGGCCCGGGACCGCGGGCTCGAATTCCGAGCCTGCCCCGCCGGCAAAGGCGCCTACCAAGAGCGCGAAGAGCAGTAATGCACAAAAGAAACAGGTTGCGGTTACTTTCACGGCGTGTCCTACTCGGCTTTTCTTTCTTTTACGGCAAATCCCCGCCGCCCGCGGCAGCGCCATGCCGAATATTCGAAATCTGTCGGCTATCTTATACCAACTTACATGCCTAGAAACAGAGGCACAACGAAACATAAAAGTCCTTTCCGTTGTTTACTGGTCCATGGCTTCGCCCTGGACAGGGTACGCCAAGAGCGCGCACGCTGCGCATGGACTTGGAGGGGAGACTCATCTCCCCTCCAAACCACCCCATACGTTGAACCCGAAAGGGGTGGTTTTTCCACGGGACTTTCATAGGAACCTACATGCCTGGCCGGGCACCGGGCACAACGAAACATAGAAGTCTTTTCCGCTGTTCAGTAGTCCGTGGCTCCCCTCCAAACCCAATGCTGGTGACTTAAGAGAAAGCCAACCAGTCCCCGTCGTCACCCCGGCGAAAGCCGGGGTCCAGAGGGTATTGAAAGATCTGGATTCCGGCTTTCCCCGGATCCGCGTCCGGGGCAGGCTCTGGAATGACGGATATAGTATCCGGTTGAACGGTATACGGCTTATAGCACTTCCCGAAACTTCTTCCTGATGGCGCAGGCTGGAAAGCCTGCGCCATCAGGAAGAAGTTTCGGAGGAATCCGAAACTAATTACTAGAGAACCACCATAGTATGAAAACTCCGGCCCCGAGCCGGTTCGGAGTCCCGAAGGGACGAAAGATAATAGCCCAGGGATTTAGAGGCTGTCTCAAAACTTCCAGCACTTCATGAATCGTCGCACGATGGGTGGCCCAGACGGTGCTGGCGCTCGGCCAACCAGATGTCGACCAAGGTGCTGCGCCGATGAGCGGCAATCACATCCCCTGCTGAACTCTTACCAAATGGCCGCTTGCAGTCGGCTCTATCTTAGTCTATCCTCTTGTCGTTGCGCGACCCGCCACCCTGGTGTGCCAGGATTTCGCAGAAACATTGTGTTACGCAACAGACTCCCGGAAAGGATCGATCTATCAGTTCGGATAACGACAAGAATACGCGGGAAGGGCTTGTCCTCCAGATCATGCGAATGTCCACGGAGGACGGTCCCGGAATCAGGACCACGGCTTTTTTGAAGGGCTGTCCCCTGAAGTGCGACTGGTGCCACAACCCCGAGAGCATATCTCCGTTTCCACAGGTTCACTGGACGGGTTCCAGGTGCATCGGCTGCAAGACCTGTGTGGACGTGTGTCCCAACCACGCGCTGACCGCCGGCTCAGACGGCATTGTCATCAATCGGGAATCCTGTGACGGCTGCGGAATATGCGCGGAGGAATGCCCTTCCACTGCAATGGAACTCCTGGGAACCAAATGGACCGTTGAAGACTTGCTCGTGGAACTTGTCAAGGACAGGGCCTACTTTGAAAAATCAGGAGGCGGCGTGACCGTTTCCGGTGGCGAACCGACCATGCAGCCGCGTTTTGCCGGAGAACTACTGAAGGGCCTGAATCGATTGGGAGTCCACACAGCCCTGGACAGCTGCGGCTTGTGCAAGGAAGAAGCCCTGGATCGGATCCTTCCCCACGCGGACCTGGTTCTGCACGACATTAAGGAAATCGATCCTCAAAGGCACAAGGCGTTCACCGGTTCCTCCAACGAGAGGATCCTGGCAAACGTGGTTCGGGTGGCGAAGCGTGTTCAGGCCGATGGGGGCCCTAATGAAATGTGGGTACGCACGCCGATCATTCCCCGGGCCACGGACACTGAGGAGAACATATCAGGGATAGGCAAGTTTATCGCGTCCCGTCTCGCTCCCGCGGTCAAGCGATGGGAGCTGTGTTCGTTCAACAATATGTGCCGGGACAAGTACACACGGCTTGGCAAAGATTGGAAGTACAAAGATGAACCACTCTTGACCGAGGCGTTCATGGAACGGATTACCGAAATCGCCCGCCATTCGGGCGTTGACCCCGACATTGTTCACTGGTCGGGCGCGACCAGGATCGAAGAAAAGCCGACAGTGGCGCCCGGACGGCAAGTCTTACTTCTTGGATAGTGAATTTCTATGAAAGTCTCGTGAAAAAACCACCCATTTCCGGGTCAACGTATGGGGAGGTTTGGAGGGGAGATGAGTCTCCCCTCCAAGGTCGTGCGCAGCGTGCGCGCTCTTGAACGATCCCGTCCGAGGCGAAGCCACGGACCAGTAAAGAACGGAAAAGACTTTCATGCTTCGTTGTGCCTGTAAATTCAGGCATGTAGGTTACTATGAAAATGGATGGACTAGGAAATCTTCCGAGTTCCGTCTTGGACCCACTATCCAAGAGGGCGTAGCATGCTACGCCCCTACGGCCGTGCCCCGGCGACTTGCCGCCATTTTATACTTCGTTGTCGCTTTCTTGCGAAGGTAGTTGGTAGGAGATAGCAACAGCTTGACGAAGAGCCGCGTGAGATTAAATTTCACCTTTTCAACTGACTGGTATTCTCCTAGCCGACACCAGGCCGTGACCGCAATGACAACCGAAAACCTAATCCCAGCGAGAAGCTACGCTGCTTGCGATACCGATTTTGAGCGTGAAGGACGCGCGGACAATCGCCGGATGGCGTTTTTTGAGGGGGGTCCGGGGGGCACTTTTTTACACAAAAAAGTGCCCCCCGGTTACTCTTAAAGAATCCAAATCCCCCGGGAGTTAACCCTTCATGTCAGCCCTTAAATTCATACATGCTGCTGATTTGCACCTGGGCCGTCCTTTTTCCAGTCTTAGGAAGTCATCTCCTCAACTGTGGGAGATCTTTCTGCGCGCGGGGTATCAGGCGTGGCGATGCATTGTTGAGGCCGCGCTTGACCATGAGGTGGACTTTGTGACCATCGCGGGTGATCTTTTTGACCGCGCGAATCCCACAGTTCGCGCGCTCGTGGAATTCAAGGAAGGGGTTGAACGCCTCCATGAGGCCGGTATTCCCGTGTTCCTGGCACTGGGTAACCACGATCCGCTGTCAGAGTTCCCGGATTCATTGCTCGCTTTGCCGGGTCTTCACATTTTCGGGCCGGATCCTCATGGGATCGTGGTGGCTCATTGTCCCGGTGTTACGGTGTACGGCGCGTCTTTCAAAGAATCTGCGGTAAAGGAGAATCTGGCCGAGCGGTTCCAGGTTGATCCCGAAGTCGAGATCCCGCTCGGACTTCTTCATGCAAATGTGGCGGGAGTACCGGGGCATGACGATTACGCCCCGTGCACGCTCGAAGACCTGAAGGCTTCAGGCATGACCGCGTGGTGCCTTGGGCACGTGCACTCCCATCAGGTACTTTCCAGGGATCCGCTCATACTGTATCCAGGCACGAGCCAGGGCGCTCACATCAACGAAACCGGGCCATGCGGTTGCTATCTCGTCACGGTGACGGAAGACCGCGCCGCAGATGCTGAATTCTTGCCAATGGCCCCTGTTCAATGGGAACGGGTAGATCTGGATGTGACGGGTATCTCCAGCCCCGAGGACCTCGTGCCCGAGGCAGTGAGCGCGTGCGGGGGCCTGATTTCGGATAGGGATACGCTCAAAGCCCTGGTAGTGAGAATGATTCTCACAGGCCGGCGGGCTACGAACACCTCCTCCGCGCTTGACGACCTGAACGAGTTTTCCGACCTGATTTCCGAGCGCCTCGAGAGTGCGGGGATTCCGATTTTCCTGGAATCAGTGCGGGATCAGACAAGCTCCAGGATAGATCGGGACGCGCTGATTGGAGACGAGGGCTTTCCGGCCGAGTTTTTCAAGCTTGCGCAACAGGCCGCGCAGGACGACGACCTCATGAAGGACCTGACCGACCGGACGCTGAAGGAACTCGCAGCTATGCCGAATGTCCGGCGCCTTGAAGCGGACCTGAACCCTGGAATCCTTCGCGAGGACCCTGCCCGGATGGTCCCTATACTCGATGAGGTCGTGGACCTCGTGGCGGAGATGTTCGTTGAAAATGCCGATGGGTGATGGCAACCTCCATGCCTCGATAAGAATTGAGCCACAGAGAACACAGAGAACACAGAGGGCACAGAGAAGATAACTACAGTAACACAGAGGGATTCTGCTCGTTGGCGGGCTCTGCCCCCATATGCGTTAACTTGGCTCAAATGCGCCGAAGGAATCCCCCGAAAATGGGATCAGCGATGTGCGATCGTTCGGATCGTCACCCCGGCGAACCCCGGGGCAGGCGCTGGGATGACGTTCTTTTGCCGGAATGACGAAGCGAAAAATCGGGTGCGGAGTCTTAAGGGTGTGTCACAAAATAGACCTTGCAACAGGTTGCTGACGCAATTGTAGGGGCAGACCCCGGATCGGAGTCCG
>CAZGNL010000167.1:0-11824 GCA_964527475.1 uncultured Syntrophaceae bacterium | reverse complement strand
AAAGAAGCGAGAAAGAAGCGAGAAAGAAGGGGCACGCCAATGAGTCAATCCGTGACTACTTTCCAGGACCACCATAGATACGCTGCCAGCCACATTTCTATCACGGACAACAGTGTCGGCAAAGCATTTTTCAGGTTTCTTCGCAAGCCTTCAGCCATTCGGATGGAGCTCGGCACATGTCACAGGGAGCGCCGTGAAGGGCTCGTCACAGAATAAACCTCTCAATTCCGACAGTGTCGTCACCCCGGCGAACCCTGGATCGGGGCCTGTCCAGGATTACAATAATATTCGCGAAGTGGTATGATGGCATGCATCGCAGCTTTTCGGGATGGCGGGGCTATCCTTTTCCGGCTCTGTCTTTTGGGCGTCCAGAACCTGTTCTGCGAGCATGGACGCAAGAAACGTCCGAAAGGGGGCGGAGTACAATGTCTCCACAGCGAACCATAAAAGCCTCCGAGATCATCAGGGATATCCAGTCAGGTATGACGGGACAGGAGCTGATGGCCAAATATCAGCTTTCGCGTGAGCGGCTTCAGGGTGTCAGGCAACATCTCCATGAGAAGCGGGAACAAAGAACAGCAAAGATCGTAAAGGACTTTCGCTCAGGCCTGTCCGACGATCAGCTAATGAAGAGCTACGCGCTTTCATCCAGGGGGCTGGAGGGCGTTTTCACGAAACTGGTGGAAGCGGGTCTCATTGAAGAAGCTGAAATCCATGCGCGGCGTGGACCACAAGACGACCGGGTCGCTTTCGAGGAAATTCGCGGACTGCCCCGAAACTCCCTGGTTGTGCCTATACCAATCTATGAAGCGTCGCGATATCCTGAAGTCAAGGGCAAATTGCTCGACGTCACGGAAAAAGGAGTGGGCGTCAGAGGTATCAAGACCGTAGTTACTGAGAAGAAGACTCTCTCCATTCTTCCCAACGAGTTTGTTGACATTGATCCCATAGTGTTCGAGGTGATATGTCGTTGGGCCAAGAAGGACGACAGGGGGACTTGGGCCGCTGGATGCGAGATAACAGCCATCTCCCGGGAGTGCATGAAGAGCCTGAGGACATTGATTCAGATGGCTACTTTCGGCGAGGGAATCGAACCGGAACCACCGGCTGCGTGAACATCCCCCCAAATCCCGGACTCATAACAGATTGAAATCATAGGCCATGCCTAAGCCTATGGTCCATGACCTGCGGTCGAAGGTCCATTTTATGTCCAGGACGGGAGCGGGTACCAGGGCGCGCTCAACGTTGGTTGATGCATGAAGCAGGTCCCATCGCCCGAAGATGCGTAAATCCGTGTTGAAAATCCTCTTGCGGTATTCTGCGAGTATTTCCACGTAGTGGCCTTGAGTAAACTTCTGAAAGCTTTCCTGGGAATATTGGCTTGCTTCAGCCCAGGTGTGGAACCTGATGTCTCCCGGAACGAACGGGAATCCGAGCACTTTCAGTTCAATCCCGTCACTTGGTGAACCCTCAATCACCCGTAATCCGATCAAGGGCATGTACCCGTTTACGATAAAATCATCATACCCTGTGGGCGCCCGGGTCACGTGGAGTCTGGAACTAATGTGATCCCACCGAAATCCTGTCAGGAGCTTAAGCGGCCCGTAGCAGTTCCACTCAACCATCCCTTGGCCGTACCACGATTCCGTGCCGTCCCCCTCGAAATCTGCGGTGCGTCCAATACTGCTGACGATCGAGCCGTCAGCCTTGCACGATCCAAGCCACGCGCATGACAATGTCAATCGTAGTCTATCAGCAAAAACCGCGGAAATGCTCCTGTCATACCACCTCCCCCTCAGGGGCATTTGACGAACATTCGTTATTCCGCCGAGCAATGTTGGAAGCTCATTTGAAAAGGTCAGACCCCTGGGATGCTCCATCCATCCAACTCGGTAAATCACCGGATCAACACTAACACTCACGCCGAGGTTAGGGATCGAGAACACTGTTCCGGTAACAGGAGTTGACGGCAGGCCTGCCAACTCCCCGATCGATCCCTGCGTGTGCGCGCTCTCCACGAACGCGGGGACTAAGGTCAGAAGACAGATCCAACACAGAGCCCTGATCATACGTGTCAGCTTCATTTACATGCCGTCCTTCGTGAAACTGAGTTGCGTACTAAGCCTTTTTTAAACACCATTGACGGTTCCTTAGACGTGCGTCCTGTTCGGCCGGATCATCCGCTACAGCGGTAGACTGAAGTGGAAGGCCGCGGAAGCCCCCAGGGTAAACTGACCCCAATTCACAGTGAAATCCTGATCGACTGTCATTGTTCCGAGCCGAGGAGGAGTTCTTTGAAAAATGTCGGAAACATCCGTGAGTTTGGCGAACACCCCATGAGCTACGTCATACTTGGCGAAACAGGCCAGTGAGAGATGGCGAAAAAGGGTAAAACTGTATTCCATGCCGATCTCTGCAAAATATGCAGTGTGCAGCGCACCCTGCCCGATCTGCAAAACCATGGGAGATCCTTTGGCAAAAAAGCCTATGACGTTCCGGCCGTCTTTCATGGTGAACTTGAGCCCAAGATAAGGGAAAATACTGTTGAGGTTCACATCAATCCTGGCGCGCAACCGGGAATTCGCGGCATTACCGAGCCATTGGTGGAGATCATCCCGTGCGGTCATGGTCCCCTGCAGATAGTCGTACCGAACGCCTGCCAGGATTGAGAATCCTTCCGAATACTCGTAGGCTGTCTGCAAGTCCGTAAAAAACCAATCGGTCTTAGCGTTCAAATCGCCTGATATCAGGTTTGTCCCGTCAGCAGTGTGCGTGCTTTGGCCTGACATGGTCAGGGACGAGGCCCCCGGCAAAAAATACCAGCCCTCTACGAGCAGACTGAGCCTGGTCGTGAAAGTGGCCGGCAACGCCAATCCCACCCACAGCCCGTTTGTTGCCCATTCAATTCCGCCCTTCAGATATGCGGAGTCGCCCCCGTCGGAACTTTCAGCCTTTGGGCGGAGTTTTACCGAGGAAAATTCCGGTGAGACGGCCAAGCACAATCTTGGAAAGCCCAGCCGGGGGGACCATTGCCCCAACCCGGAACCGGCCGAGTCTTCTGCCACTTGGTCGTCGGCCGACCCGGTCGAAAACCATCGTAATCGGGATAGTTCCGACAGCAACGGAATCCCGTCAAGACCTTGCGCACGTACAGTTGCCGGACAAACAAATAATACAAAAAAGCCCAGCGCCAAAACGACAACCCGCTTTGCCAAGAAACCTCCATCGAGAACACACACGCAAACCAAGACTTTTCGTGGTTTCCGCGTCCCCGATTACACTTGCCTGCAGCTTTCCAATGACAGCAATTAAACACCATTTGCCCCGCTCCTGTCAAGCTGTTTAGAGGTTGGCAGGTACCACTCAGCCATTCGGGGGGAGACGGCAACGACCACTTTATCGAGTCTAGCGGATGGTAAGGGTCCGTCACAGAATAACCCTTGCAACTGACAGGTACTGATTCCTTGGGATCAAGAGGGCGACGCGTGCGTCGCGCCGTACCTCCTTGGCCCGCACCTGTTGGCCCGGTCTCCGGCCGGCCATCGGCGCCCGGGGTGGTCCCCCTGAGGGAAGCCGCGACATTCAAGGAGAAAAGGCATTTTCATGTTTCGTCGTGCCCTTCCCGGGCATGGGAGTTTGTAGGAACGACCTGCGCAAATTGATTTCCTTGACCCCGTCTGATAGATTGCGGCCATCGTACGAATCAACCGCGGGTCCGTCCAATTGCGGCTTAGCCGCGTGCGTGGTTCGGACGAAACGAGGATCTCCCGGGAGCGCGCCTTATGGGTGGCGGAACAGCCAAGAAAGATGTCGACACGACTTCTCAAGCAACGCCGACCGGGTCGTGGGTTGACGGAACTATCCGGGACCTCGGTCTTGAACAGGTAAGAGATGTGAGCAGTATCGTCGATTTTCTGGAATTGGTCCTGAACAATGTATACTCCGGCATTATTGTGTGCGACCGTGATTGTAGAATCGTCTTTATGAATCAGGTTTATGCGGAGTTGCTCGAGACCGACCGGAAGAAGGCAGTCGGCAAGCGGATTGAAGAATATTTCCCCAGGTCGCGTCTCTCCCTTGTGATAGCGTCCGGGGAACCGGAACTAGGCCGCCGATGCTCACTCAAGACCGAATCGGTTTTGCTGGTTAATCGAATTCCCCTTAAGAGCCAGGGCAGAGTCATCGGCATAATTCTCCAGACAATATTTCGAGATTACAAGGACTTCACCGACCTCGCGGCGCGACTCAATCTCCTTGAAGATCAGGTAAAATGTCAAAGGAGGGCTTTGGACAGCGTGCTCTCCCCGCGCTACTCCTTTGACTCGATCATCGGCGAGAGCAAGGCCATTGAAGAGGCCAAGCGCCTAAGCAAGAAATACGCTCGGACAGACTCGCCCGTCTTGATACTCGGGCCCACCGGCACGGGCAAGGAGCTGTTCGCTCACGCAGTCCACACCGCGGGCGAACGGAGCGCCGGGCCGTTCGTATGCCTCAACTGCGCGGGAATTCCGCGGGAGCTTCTGGAATCGGATCTGTTCGGATACGAACCAGGGGCCTTCACCGGCGCCAGGAAAGGAGGCAAACCCGGCCGGATCGAATTGGCCCACCAGGGCACCCTGTACCTGGACGAGATCGGCGAACTGCCCGTGAACGCTCAGGCCAAGCTGCTCCGTGTCTTGGAGCACAAGCTCCTGGACAAGGTGGGCGGCGTGAAACCTTTTCCGGTCGATTTCCGGTTGGTCGCGGCCACCAATCGAGACCTGCTAGAAATGATCAGTAAGGGCGAGTTTCGAGACGACCTCTATTACCGTCTGAACACCATGACCGTGACCATTCCGCCGCTGTCACGGCGAGCTGAAGATATTCCTACCCTGATTCGGCATTTTCTGTCATCGGCAGGCAAATCGCATGTCCAGGTAACGGAGGAAGCCCTGGGAATCCTTAAGAGTTACACCTGGCCCGGAAACGTGCGGGAATTGAAGAACGTGATCGACAGAGCCTTGAGCTTGACAGAGCGCGACATCATCGACGTGCCGCACTTGCCGCGAGAATTGTTGGGACTGATACACCGCGTGGATCGACTGTCCGAATCTCCGGACAGTCTTCTGGCCGACGAGTTGGCCAATTGCGAGAAGAATGTGTTGGATCGGGCCCTGTCTCACACCGGGGGGAACATGTCCAAGGCCGCCAAACTGCTGGGAATATCTCGTTCCACGCTGTATGAGAAATGTCGACGGCATGGTGTGGAGCCGCGGCAATAGACGCCCTCTAACTCCTGTCCGGATTCCCGGACATGTGTGATTTTCCGCACACATCAATGCTTTCTCGAACGCCACTCCGCACTTTGGGCGTGATGTATGGCATTTGAACTTGAACAGTTTATCTAATTGAATTGACGGTTTACAGTGTCGTGAGTCAAGCCGAGAAACCTCCGGAGTTTGGCACGATTGTTGCTCTGTACCAGTTTGCGTTTGAAGATATGACTCGGCGTTCCATGGAGTCCAGGCTCTTATCAATAAGACTGGATTCCGGCTTTCGCCGGAATGACGGGTAGGCTAAGCGGTCTGGGTCCCTTAAGTTGGCGCCTATGGGGGTTAGGGGGGATTTTCTTCGCTCACTGATGGCTCTCGCATGACCTCAGGTCACATATTTGAACGCGCATTGGCATAAAGAATGCCTCTTCGAGGAGGAAACAACCCATGAAGATCAGGGTTCCCAGAAAAGATTTCATTGTCCCCCGCTGCTCCGACGCTTGTCCGGCAGGCGTGGATGTTCCACGCTACATCCGCGCGGTAAGGGACGGTCGGTACGATGAAGCGGTCGCGGTGCTTCGTGAGAGGATACCGTTCCCCGTTGTGTGCGCGGATGCTTGCTTTGCTCCGTGCGAAGATGTGTGCGCGTACAGGCAGTTCGGCGATCCCATTGCGATCCGGGCCTTGAAGCGGGCCGCGGTGGATCATGGCGGCGATACTTGGAAGAGTAACAAGAAGATTGCCGAAAAATCGGGCAAAAAGGCAGCCGTAATAGGCGCAGGGCCCGCAGGACTTACCGCTGCTTACTATCTGGCGTCACTGGGCCACGAGGTAACCGTCTTGGACAGCTTTCCCAAGCCGGGCGGCGCAATGCGGTACGGCATACCCAGATATCGGGTACCTGAAGACCGGCTGGACAAGGACATAAACGACATCCTGGAATTGGGCGTCACCTTTAAGGGTGATACCGTTATCGGCAAGGATATGAGCTTGGACCGGCTCAGGAATGACCATGACGCGGTGTTTATCGCGTCGGGCGCGAATTCTTCCGCCAGAGTCCCTGTTGATAACGCTGACAAGAAGGGCGTGCTGTGGGGCTGGGAATTCCTTCGGGACGTGGCCCTGGGCGAAGAATTCGAGCTGGGTCGCAATGTGGCGGTTGTGGGCGGTGGAAACGTAGCCATTGACGTGGCTCTGACCGCAAGGCGTCTCGGGGCCGAGCGAATCGGGCTTTTCTGTCTGGAAAGCCGGGCAGAGATGCCGGCCCATCCCTGGGAGATCGCGCTTGCCGAGGAAGAGGGCGTTGTCATCAACAACGGCTGGGCCCCGAGAAAAGTATTGGGTGACCACAAGGTGACCGGCCTCGGGCTGAAGCGCTGTTCATCGGTCTTTGACGACACCGGCGCGTTCAACCCTGTTCACGATGAGGAGGTCACCCACAAGACTCAGGCGGATAGCGTCATCCTTGCCGTGGGTCAGGCCTCGGTGCTCGACTTCCTGGCCGAGCAAAAGAACGTGCAGATCCGGGGCAATCGCATAACAGCCGACGACCAGGATCTTGCCACCGGTGAAGACGGGGTGTTCGCGGGCGGCGACGTGGTCACCGGCCCGGATTCCATTATCGGAGGCATTGCTCAGGGTCGCAGGGCCGCGGAAGCGATCGACAAATATCTGGGCGGTCGAGGCGACATCTCCGAAACTCTGGCTGAACCGGAGCAGGAAGTGACGCTGACCGAGTTTGAAATCCAGGCAAGACCTCGCAATGAGACGCGGCGCCTGGATGTCTGGGAGAGGGCGCTCGGGTTTGACCAGGTGGAGTTGGAATTGACCGAAGAGCAGATCAAGGCGGAAGCCTCGCGCTGCCTCGACTGTGATGCTCGCAAATTCGAGGCTCTGGTCAACACCGAGAGCTGCAAAGAATGCGGATACTGCATCGAAGTATGTGGTGTCGGGACTTTCGGGCCCGCGGCAGCTTTCAACGCCAAGGGTTACAAACCTGTGGAAACCAAATCTTCGGACCATTGTGTCGGGTGCATGAAATGCTTTTTCTCGTGTCCGGACTTCGCGATCAACGTCGTAGAGACGACCGGCCGATAATAGGGGAGATTTCCAAAATGAAACGGTTCTTAGAAACAGGAAACTTTGCCATCACCGAGGGCGCGATACTGGCCGGGTGCCGGTTTTTTTGCGGTTACCCAATTACACCGGCCACTGAGCTTGCAGAGGCCATGAGCTTCCGACTGCCCCAGGAGGGCGGCGTTTACCTCCAGGCCGAGGACGAGTGCGCGGCCATGCACATGTGCATCGGAGCGTCTATGGGAGGTATGAAGGCCATGACCGCGACATCGGGCCCCGGGTTCATACTCTACGCTGATCCGTACGGCTGGGCCCTGGGATGTGAGATGCCCATGGTGGTGCTCAATTCAGGACGGGTCGGACCTGTCTCCGGAATTACCGGGGCCCCCGGGCAGGGTGAATTCTACCTTACCCGTTACCCGACCCAGGGCGGCAACTATGAAGCCGTCACATTGGCCCCAAACTCGGCCCAGGAGGCCATGTCCATGGTGGTGGAAGCGTTCTACCTTTCCGAGCGATTGAGGATGCCGGTCACAGTGCTGGCCGATCAGCTGATCACAGACGGTTTTGAAGACATCAGCGTGCCGGAGAATGAAGACGAGATAAAGGAAATGGGCTTCAAGGTGTGGCCCCGAAAGTCTCATACCGGACCCGACTTCTATCCATTCACCGATGAGTTGGACGTTCCACCGGTGCAGATGGGAAACAATGCCGGCGGGCTCTGCTCCGACTGGACCCCGACTGTGGAGGGCTTTGATGTCGAGGAAGTGGAGGCCCATCATCAACACGCGTATAGACTGATCTACAAGGTGCGCAACCACAGGGACCTCTTCAACCATCTGTACGACGAGAAATTTATGGATGACGATCCCGACCTGGTGGTGGTCTCGTACGGCACTCCGTCACGTGTGGTAAACACCGCGGTGGACAGGGCAAGAGCGCAGGGCCTCAAGGTAGGCGCGCTCAGGTTGATCAACCTGTGGCCTTTCCCGGATGAACACTTTTCTCGGTCCACGAAATACCTCGCGGTCGAGCTTAACTGGGACGGCGAACTGGTACGCGAGGTCCAGCGCGCGGTTCCCAAGGATTCTACGGTCAATTTTCTGGGGACGTGCGGTGATTTGCCCACAATCCCCGACCTGCTGGAGACGTTCGAGAAGATACTCAAGAATCAGCCCCTTGAACGCAAGGGTTGGATTTTGGAGGCCTGGTAATGCAGTATTCATCAAGCGCGCTGGTTGACAAGTATTTACGGACCCGCAAGATCCCGAGCACGGCTTGCTCCGGATGCGGATTGGGAATCAACCACAAGATAGTCATACAGGCCATCTCGGAACTGGGCCTCGAGGTGGCGGACATAGTCTGGGGCACATCCATAGGATGCGCGGGTCGGCAGACATTCGCCACATGGAAGGGAGACGGCTTCGCGGGCACCCACGGCCGGGCGTACGCCATCGCCAGGGGACTGCGGATAGCATTGCCGCGGGAAAAGAAGATTATTCTGACCGTCGGTGATGGAGATGCTTTCGGCATAGGTCTCATGCACCTGATTCATGCCGCCCGTTCCAACGCGGATATGACCGTGATCGTCAATGATAATCTGGGCTACCAATCCACGGGCGGGCAGTTCGGGTTCACGACCCCACAGGGCGCCAAGACCGATTCCAGCCCGTACGGTATGTTTGAACACAACCTGATGAGCGAAGGCATGGATGTGATGCACATCCTTGTGGGAGCGGGCGCCACCTTTCTGGCGCGTCACGTGGCAATGGACGGACCCAGGGCAGTGGAAAGCGTCAAGAAAGCCATCCTCAATACAGGCTTTTCGCTGGTTCACATGCCGTTTCCGTGTCCCACGAACTTCGCATCACGGGAGCTCGGTTCACGGAACCAGGTGAATATCTACCGCTGGATCCGGGATCAGGCCGCTCCACTGGGCGAGGAGAAGGAAAATACCGTCTGGGCCACCGGTGTCTGGCATGACAAGAGCAATTCCAGGCCCGAGTTTTCGGAGCACGTGTGGAATTCCGTGGACAAGATCAGGAGGACCGGCTCATTATGAAAGATAGACTGGAAATAGTGGCAAGTGGATTCGGCGGACAGGGCGTGGTGCGTTTGGGCCAGGTGCTCGGAGAAGCAGCGGTGAAGCAGGGGCTCCATGTGACAATGCTCAAGAGCCACGGCACCGAGATGCGCGGCGGATATGTGCGAAGCCAACTGGTCATGTCCAGGGAGCTCATCGACAGCCCTATGTGTGAGAACCCCGATTACTTTGTGGCCCTTTCCTCCGCGGCCTATGATCGTTTCAAGGACACGGTTCCCAACGACGGCCTGATCCTCTACGATCCCGCGTTTGTGGAACAGATCGACACTTCTCTCGCGTGCGAACACAAGGATCTGCCCGCAAAACAGCTTGCAATGGACAACTTCGGCCGAGCCATTTTCAGCAATTCCGTGGCCCTGGGAGCAATGGCAAAACTCCTTGAACGCGACCTGGACAAAGAAATCATTCTGGAGAGCATCCTGGAGATCATCCCCAAGTTCCACGAGGAGAACAAGAAGGCGTTTGAAGTTGGCTATAGCTATCTTTAGGTGAATACTGTGGCAAGAGAAGCAGAGAAGCAGAGCAGAGAAAGAATATTGAACCACAGAGACACAGAGGCACAGAGAAGAAAGAATAAGAATGTTGGGCCACAGAGGTCACAGAGAGCACAAAGACAATATTTTCTCCGAGTCTCTGTGCTCTCTGTGACCTCTGTGGCAAATATCTCTTCTCTTCGCGTCGCGTTGCATCGTATCAGCGACGCACCGCGCGCCATGCGAGACTAACTTTAAACGTGAACGAACTGCCAAACATCGCCAATTGGCGTTTTTTGAAGGGGGTCCCGGGGGAAACTTTTTTTTAAACAAAAAAGTTTCCCCCGGTTACTCTCAAAAAAAATCGCCGATTGTCATAGGATCCGGCGGATCATGCGAACGGTAAGATTTCACATTGACAAGCAGGCGCGGGAGCAGCCGGACAAGATCTTTATGATTGCGCCCGAGCCCGGGTTGAAGCTTACCTATTCCCGGCTCAGAATTGATTCTATCAAACTGGGCGAGCAGCTTCTGAAGAAGGGGATCAAGAAGGGGGACAAGGTCTCCTTTATGATGGGCAACGGATACCAGACCACCAGGCTTTTCCTCGGGGTGATGTACTCCGGTATGGCCATTGCTCCGCTGAACCTTCAGGCTCAGGCTTCCCAGTTGACCTATGTGCTGGATCACTCCGATACCAGGTTCGTGTTTGTCACCGAATTCCAGCGTGAACGCCTGGAATCCGCGTTGCAGGGAATGAACCGGGACATTGAAATCATGGTCATTGACAAGGACGCGGAGGAGATCTTTCCACACGATGATCTCTCAGGCGCGGATCTACCCCATGTTGACGAGCAAGATCCCACGCTGCTCCTCTACACATCAGGCACAACCGGCCTACCCAAGGGCTGTCTGTTGACCCATAAGAATATGGTTGCGGGCGGCGAAAACGTGGCCCTGGCCCACGATCTGAAACCTGAAGATATCGGCCTGGTATCGCTGCCTCTGTTCCACATCAACGCGGAGGTGGTCTCGGTCATGGGAACCCTGATCAGCGGTTCCACTGCGATCATGCCGCACCGGTTCTCGGTCTCTGAGTTCTGGGAACTCATATCCGATCACCGTTGCACGTGGTTTTCGGTAGTGCCTACGATCATCTCCTACCTGGTCAGCGGCTCGGAAATCCGGGGTAAAGGCTACAACCTGGATCAACTCCGGTTCGGGCGATCCGCGTCAGCGCCGCTGCCACCGTCGCTCCACAAGATATTTGAAGACAAGTTCAATATCTCAATCGTTGAGACTATGGGGCTCACGGAAACCGCCGCGCCCGTTTTCGCCAATCCCCTGAATGCGGCTGAGCGCAAATACGGCTCCCCCGGCCGACCCGTGGGAAACCAGGCCAAGATCGTGGATCCGCAGGGAAACCCATGCCCCGCGAACACCACCGGTGAAATCGTGATCAAGGGCGATAATGTAATGAAAGAGTATTACAAAGCCCCGGAAATCACCGCTGAAACAATAGATCCCGTTGGCTGGCTCCACACCGGCGATCTGGGATACATGGATGAGGATGGATTTGTCTTCGTGACCGGCCGATTAAAGGAACTCATCATCAAAGGCGGTGAAAACATCTCACCCCGTGAGATAGATGAAGCGCTGTACAAACACCCCGCTGTACAGGACGCGGCCGCGGTGGGCATCCCGGATGAACACTACGGCGAAGAGATCATGGTCTGCCTCACCCTCAAACCGGGCCACACATGTACCGAAGAACAGTTGCGAGCCCACTGCCTTGAACACCTCGGCAAATACAAAACCCCCAAAGTTATCAAGATACTGGACGAACTCCCCAAAGGCCCCTCCGGCAAAATCCAAAGACTAAAGCTAAGAGAGATGGAGAGGGAGATGGAGTGAAGGAG
>CAZGNL010000166.1:0-11896 GCA_964527475.1 uncultured Syntrophaceae bacterium | reverse complement strand
CCACACCAACCGGCTCGCAAATTGGCCCTACGCCCAGTAGCTCCCCCTCCAAACCCATAGGCGTTAACCGATTACCAATGCGCAATCAAGAGAGTGAGATAGGTTTCTTGGGTGCCACTGCCGGCTTGCCCAGCAGTGCTCTTTATCACTTGTTTGAACGCGCATTGGTATTGAGTCAACGTAATGGTTCACCGGGCTTGAAGCGGTTCTGCGCCCGGTGAGAATGGAGGGGGCGACTCATCTCCCCCTCCAAACCTCCCCCATACGTAATTCCGGGAGCTTGTACGGTTCGCGGTGAACGGTTACGTCTGAATCAATATCATTCGTCCCCGTGATCGGTCGCTCTTTTTCTCATGGCAAGAACCCGATCCAGGATCAGGTCCGCTACCTTTTCCTTGGACATGATCTCCATCTGTTCCTCTTCGCCTGAGCGGTGGAGGAACCGCACGATGTTCGTGTCGTGGTCGAATCCCGCGCCCGGCTTGCTCACATCGTTGAGCACCAGCATATCCAGGTTCTTCTTCTTGAGCTTGGCGCGCCCGTTTTTCAGCACATCCCGGGTTTCAGCTGCAAAGCCCACGAGAATCTGATCATTCCGCTTGATCTTGGCAAGGCCCATGAGAATGTCCGCATTCTTCACGAGTGTTATGGATGAGTCCATATCCTGTTTCTTCACCTTCCCGGGGCTAAGTGTTGACGACCGGAAATCAGCCACTGCCGCGGCCTTTACAACAGCATCCACTTCAGGGAAAGCCTCAGTGACGCGGTCTTTCATTTCCCGGGCGGTCCTGACGTTGATGAGTCTGACTCCGGTCGGCGGAGGAACCTTCAGGGGGCCCGCGACCAATGTAACGGAAGCGCCCCGTGCCGCGGCTCGCGCGGCCACCGCCACTCCCATTTTTCCTGAGGATCGATTTGTCAGGAAGCGCACGGGATCAAGAGGCTCTTCAGTGGGGCCCGCGGTGACCAGTATTCTTTCCCCATCCAGGTCTCTCCGGGCAATCAAATTGAGCGTCTCATCCACGATGGCTTCCGGCTCGGGAAGCCTTCCATCCCCGGTCCATCCACACGCCAGGTATCCTGATTCGGGCGCCATAACATGGTATCCGAGATCTTTGAGCTTACCGAGGTTCCCCTGTACAACCGGATTGCGATACATGTTCACGTTCATGGAAGGACAAACCAGAACCGGGCAGGTGACGGCCAAGAGCACCGTGGTGAGCATATCATCAGCGATACCGGCCGCCATTTTTCCGATGATATTGGCGGTTGCCGGGGCAATGACGGCTACATCCGCTCTATCTGCAAGAGATATATGCTCCACAGACGGTATCTGGGCCGCGGCCCACATGTCGTCATGGACCCTATTTCCACTGAGGGTCGCCAGCGTCATGGGCGTGACGAACTGACCCGCGGCCCGGGTCATGACCACATGAACATCCATGTCCGCCTGCGCTAATAGACGAACCAGAAAAGGGGCCTTGTAAGCCGCGATGCCCCCGGAAATGCCCAACAACACAGAGCCTTTCATGATCGACTCCTCTGACAACGATCGTGGTCCACTCGGAAACCGGCCTGGTTCCCAAGGTTTGCCAAATCGGCTAAGGCACATCATAGCATATTACTTAAGGAGCATACCGAGGGCCCTCGTGAGATGTCATTGCGAGCGCAGCGAAGCAATCTCGTACTCAGTGAATATGGAAATGGCTTCGTCGTTTCACTCCTCGCAATGACATCCTAGGTGAGAAGATCTGCCCCGCGAAACTGAAGGCTTTCGATTCTGGACAAAACCGCTCTTGAAAGTAGTCTCTTCGGTGCGTATAATCACGCTCAGAGATTGGCGAAGAAACATTGAACCGGGAGGTCCATATAGTCATGGATGTTTGCAAAATTACTTATTGCGGAGAATGAAACTACCAGCCCAGAGCCGCCGGTCTGGCGGATGAACTGAACAAAGAGCTTGGTGTCGAATCGGAACTGATCCGGTCGGGCGGAGGAGTCTTCGAGATCGAGTATGGCGGAGATCTGATCTTTTCCAAGAAGAACCTCGGTCGGTTCCCCGGTGATGGAGAGGTCCTCAAGCTGGTCAAGGAAGCCAAATAGGAACTTACATGCCTGAAAACACAGGCACAACGAAACATAAAAACGTCCGCAAGGTCGTGGGTTCCGGCCGTAGGGGCGACGCATGCGTCTCCGAAATAGTCGGTGCAAGGCGAAGCGTCAGGGTCATCCCGGGTCATCTATTTTGAGATAAACGTAATGGTTCACCGGGCCTGAAACGGTTCTGCGCCCGGCGCCGCCGGAGGGCCCGCTCGACGTTGGTGTCAGGTTCTCCACGATATATGCGTTCTTCGACCAAGTAGACCCATTGCTAGATATCCGCGTGTACCCGTGCGAGGCATAAACTCAAGACCTTTCTCGAAGCACCCAGGCCCGGCGGGCCGCTACGGACTATAAATGAAGCCCCTCACACCAACCGGTTCGCGAATTGGCCCTGCGCCCACCGGCTCCCCCTTTTACGTGTTGCGTGGTGCGTCCTTTGTCTGGAATCACAAGGTATTGTGGAAATACGCGGCCGCGCCCATTGCCATCAGCGTCTTGATCCTCGGGGCCTCCTACATACTGTTGTACAACCTGTTCTTTGATTGGGTGGGGGGCGCTGTGCCCGAGCAGTGGTACTGGCAAGTGCTCTACTACTTTCTCGTGGTGATAGTGTCTCTCATTCTCATCGTGGTCTTCTTCTTCTTGTTCACGCGGATAGCGTCTGCCCTGTCCGCGCCGTTCAACGAACTGATCGCCCAGAAGACCGAGGAGTTGACAAGAGGCGCGTACGAGGATTCTCCGTTCTCCTTTATTCAGCTGCTGAAGGATTCCGGACGTTCAATCGGCCACGCGTTCAGGATTCTGGGCGTTTACATATTCCTTCAGATTCTCTTGCTCCCCCTTTGGCTCATTCCAGGCATCGGGGCCCCGTTGTTTTCCGTCGCGTCCATGCTGCTGTCCGCTTACATGCTCTCCTACGAATACCTGGGGTATCCCCTGGATCGACGGCGATACTCATTCAAGGAAAAGCGACGTTTTCTCAAGGATCGTTTGAGGCCGAACCTGGGTTTCGGCCTGGGCTGCCTTGCCTTGGCCTCAATCCCTTTGGTGAATATTTTACTCATCCCGGCTGCGGTCGCGGGGGGAACCCTGCTGTACCTGGATCTCAATCCAACCGACACAAGAGATCCCGGCTGACCGCAAGAACCATACGATCGCGAACATCCCTCGCTGCGATTGACTCTGCCCGCGGGATGAGCTAAAAACGGCACAGCGCGGGAGGATTGTAGGCGGCCCAAGGTCGGCTTTCACGAACCGCGCCATGTGACTAGAGGCAATTGCAAAACTCCCTGTTGAGGCGCAAGCTCCGCAGGTGATCGAAGCAGTGTTGGCTCCATGATGGTGATCCAGTTGATGCCAAGCCGGCTTCATGGGCTCCCCGGAGCCGAAGAGCAAGGTGTGGCGGCTTATGGAGCTACAAGCTGTTGCAATAGTTGGGAGTTTTTGGGGAGGGGTCTGGGGAGGGCCTTTTTGCAAAAAGGCCCTCCCCAGCAAACTCTTCAAAATCTTCTCGGTTTTGCAGCCGCTTCAATTGTCCGGTCCTGCCGGGAGATACTGAAATGATAATCGAAAAATGCAGTCATTGCCAAGGGCTGATGAAAATAGACGAAACCAAGCTGCCCGAGGGGAAAGATGGGATGGTCCGCTGTCCCCAATGCCGGGAGATCCTGTGGATTGACGAGGAGTCCCGATCACTGCGTCCCATGTCATCCGAGAGTGGGTCGCAGGCAGAGCCCTTGGAGACCAATGGTTCGGACGCGCCCCAGGACGGCGAACAGGAATTCGCATCCTATACTGTGCCGGCGGATCATGATACGGAGGACTCATTGCCCGAGGACTCTTCGGACGATTTTCTCTTCCCCGCTGAGCTTGGTCCGGGTCCGTCCCAAAAAAAGGCCACCAGCCTGAGATTTAAAGTAGCGCTGTGGAGCATCATCTCGGTGGCTGTGATCGCTTTTTTCGCGCTGCTCGTTAACCTCGTGCTTCCCGGTCCCCCGGAATCCGGGAAAGTCCCCGTGGTACACAGAACAGAGGAAGCCACACCCGGGCTGAAAGGCACGGCAAAGGAATGAAACTTTGATTCTCCTACGAACAACCCAGGAAGAAAGAGAAAGACGCTTTCTGGCCTCGTACGCTCTGCTCTCAGAGAAGAGCAAAGGACGGGCTCATGCGGAAGAGGAGTGTGAATATCGCACCGCGTTTCAGCGAGACCGAGATCGAATCATACACTCCAGGGCGTTCAGGAGGCTCGAATACAAGACCCAGGTCTTCGCGTACTATGAAGGAGATCACTACAGGACCCGGTTGACTCACACCCTTGAGGTTGCGCAGATCGCCCGGAGTGTAGCCCAATACCTGGGCGCCAACGAAGACCTCACCCATGCGGTGGCCTTGGCCCACGATCTGGGTCACACTCCGTTCGGACACGCAGGTGAACACTCCCTGCACGCGCTCATGGAGGATTACGGGGGGTTCGAGCACAACAGCCAATCCCTGAGAGTGGTGGATCACCTTGAGGCTCGATATCCCGATTTTCCGGGTCTGAACCTGAGTTATGAAACCCGATCCGGAATCATTCGGCACTCCACGCAGTACGACCAGGCGCCGGCTGAGGTCATCAATCAGTTCATGACCGATCCGCAGTCGTCTTTGGAAACACAGATCGTCAATCTGGCCGATGAGATAGCGTACAACTGTCATGATATCGAGGATGGGCTTAGTTCCGGGTTCTTTGATGAGAATGATCTGTCTCAATTGGCTCTCTGGAACGAGGTCACCCACGTCATCAGGGAACGGCATCCCGGGCTTGCCCGTGACACCTTTCTCTACCAGTGTATTAGAGTGCTGATTGACACATTCATCCGTGACTTGGTCGAACGGACCGAGGAAGTGCTCTCAAGCGTCGGCTTTGAAAGCCCGGAGCAGATTACTCACCATGAAGCCATGGTTGCCGGCTTTTCCCCTCAGGTGCAGGAGTGGAAGAGCGAGCTGAACGATTTCTTGTACACCGGCTTCTACACCCACTACAAAATCATGAGGATGCAGTACAAGGCGGACCGCCTTCTGAAAGACCTCTTCCGGGAATATGTCACCAGACCATCCCAACTCCCGCCCAACGTCCAGAAGCGGATCTCCGAGGACAAGGAACCCCTGGAACGCATCGTCTGCGACTACATTGCCGGAATGACCGACCGCTTCGCACTCGATGAGCACAGAAAACTGTTCCTGCCTTACGAATATTGATATGTAAGAGGGGGTAGCCCCCCGGACCCCCTCCAAAAGACTTCATCATATGCGGTACCCAGGCGGAATTGGCTACCCCGGGGTAAAGCCTGACACGGTCATGCCGTGTCAGCCGCCGTACCCAGCGGCTGGAACGCAGGAAGAATGACCGGCAAGATGCCGGTCCTACTCCGGATCGATCACCGTGGCCCCGGTGAACAATTACCTTAACTCAGGGATTACGCCCTCTGTGGAAATAGCCGGCGCAACAACAAGGATCGCTCAATCTTTTTCTTCACTTTGCGGCCCACAGCGTTGGCCAGCAGGATCGGAACGGTCGGCAGCAGAGGCACGATATCTCGTGGCTTGAACAGCCCGACACCGAAGATCTTCCTGCCGATCCTGAAAAGCTGCGCGGGAGTGTAAAATTTCCGGGTGATCCGACTACTCATCTTCTTGAGGCCCGGACGCCCGATCCCTTCACGATACACAATCGTGTCATCACCTATGTACCAACCCGGGGTGTTCTCCACCAGTTCCTTCAGGGGAGAGTATTTCTCCACACGCAGTTTCTGGTAGGTGATCGTATCGAGCCCCAGTTCTTTGGCGTACACGGGGATCTGCATCATCTCATCGTCCGTCTCCGTGATATTGCCGTAGATAAAATATCCGTGGTAATAGAATGGATATTCTCGGAACGTTTCAAAAGCTGTCCTGACTGTTTCAGTGTTGAATCCCTTATTGAGCTGCTCAAGAATGCGATCGGTCGGAGATTCAATGCCCAGAAGGAAGACCTTGATCCCAGCCTTGGCTGCGGCTTCCAGCACGTCAGGGTGCTCAAATATCTCGATCCTGGCCTGGACCAGGAATCTCTTGTCAATGCCCTCCTCCACAATCCTTTCACAGATCTTCTTGGCCCTGCGAGGGTTCACAAAGAAGTTCTCGTCAGCAACCAGGACCACATCCGCGGACATCTGCCGCAGTTCCTCCATGACCGAATCGATCGATCGGGCCGAATAGTTTCGCTTTGGGCTCCACGGGTGAAGGTTAAATGTGCAGAATTTGCAGTTGTATGGACAGCCCCGTGATGTGAGGATGATGTCGAATTCCATCCCACGCATGGCGATGCCCCCGATGTTGAAATGGTACCTCTGGGACCTGAGATTCCGATCGGGAAACTGAAACGCGTCCACCTCACGGTATTCCCGATTCGGGTTGTGTTTCAGGCCATCTCCATTGCGGAACGATATTCCCTGGATACCTTTGACGTCCATTCCCTGTGCAATCTCCACGATTGCGTCTTCACCTTCCGCTCGGACCACTATGTCAACACCCGGACAGGCCTCGAAGACTTCCTCCACATTGTCGGTGGCCTGTTTTCCTCCAACAACCGTGGTCACGTCGCGGGGAAGCGAATCCACAAGCTCGTACACCTCGCGGAACTGGTATTCCCAGTTGATGCTGATGCACAAAAGGTCGACCTCTTCGCTGATGAAACGTCTCAGGGCTTTGGGATCGCGCAGAGGACCGGGGAGCCTCAGATCCAGGAACGTCAGTTTGTCTACGTGAGGGCTCAGAGCCGCGGATATGTACTCGAGGCCCGTGGGCGGAAAAACCGCCAACCCTAGCGAACCCGCGTGGCTGTCTCGGAAATACGGGTGAAGACACAGAGCGTGTCTGTAGCGTCTGGTCAAAGTATGGCTCCGTCACCGAGTGTCTGACTGTCTGTACTCGCAAGTGCCGAACCGTGTTATACTAATTGATCGCTTCACTCGGTTTATGTAGTATTTCCACGGCGAGGCCGTGCTTTGCGCGGACTGTAGCTTAGTCTTTGTTCCACGTCAAGCGGGACTGCATCCAGTGTAACCATTCATACCAAGTTGAGCTCAAAGGAGTACGGTTCTGTTCCAGGGCGCCACTACCGGCTTGCCCGGCAGTGCTCTTCTGTACTCGTTTGATCGCACATCGGTATCAGTCAAACGGGGCGGGGGGATGGTTCCGGTGAACCTGTCATTGCGAGCACCGAGAAGCAATCCCCAAATTGCCTGGTTAGGAGATTGCTTCGTCGTTTCACTCCTCGCAACGACATGATCGATGAAAATATCTGCCCCGTGAGACTGAATGCTTACTCTCGAGTATTTCCGGAAATTGAGGCGAGAGAGAACGAGAGTTCTTGGCCCGGGAACGAAAGGAACTTTCAACCAACCCTCAATTTTTGGGGGGTGCGCAGTCAACAAAGAGTGGAATTTCGGCGCATATGGTGGTAATATTTTAAGATTACGTTGCGTCGTAATCAGACAAATCCGGACGCGCTCCCCTGATCTTGAAAAAGCGCGAAACTTCGCTGCTGGACAGGGGTAACCGGTTAACTGATCTCTAGCCGACGCATCCTGGAGGAAAACACCTTTGGCTGTGCTGCACGAAAAAACCACGGTGGGCATTGAAGAAGAGATCCAGAAATCGTATCTGGACTATGCAATGAGCGTCATTGTGGGGCGGGCTCTCCCCGATTTGCGGGACGGTCTCAAACCCGTTCACCGAAGAATCCTGTTCGCCATGCAAAGGGGCGGCAACCTGTGGAACCGCCCTTTCCGCAAGTCGGCCAGGGTGGTCGGTGATGTGATTGGACAGTATCATCCTCACGGCGACTCGGCTGTGTACGACGCTTTGGTGCGTATGGCCCAGCCGTTCTCCATGCGCTACCGGTTCGTTGACGGGCAAGGAAACTTCGGTAGCGTGGACGGAGATGCGGCAGCGGCCATGCGGTACACCGAGGTGCGGATGCACCGCATCTGTGAGGCGCTGCTGGAGGGCCTTGACAAACAGACTGTCGATTTCACTCCCAATTACGACAACTCTCAGGAAGAGCCGACAGTGTTGCCGGCCAAATTCCCGGTGCTCCTGGTGTCCGGTTCCCAGGGAATCGCGGTGGGAATGGCCACCAACATACCGCCCCACAACATGGGGGAAATAGTGGACGCCACAATACACCTGATAGGGAATCCCGAAGCCACTGTGACCGATCTCATGGAGCACGTGCACGGCCCCGATTTTCCCACCGCGGGCTTTATCCACGGTCGGGAAGGCATTGTCCAGGCGTACCATACGGGGCGTGGATCGGTTCGGATGAGGGCCAGGACAGACGTTGAGGACGCGGGAAAGGGTTACGAGCGGATAGTGGTCACTGAAATCCCGTACATGGTCAACAAGGCCCGGATGGTGGAGACTGTCGCGGATCTGGTGAAAGACAAGAAAATCACGGGTATCAGGGACATCAGGGACGAATCCGATCGCACGGGCATGCGGGTGGTCTTTGACCTCAAGAGGGACGAGATCCCGGAAGTGATCCTGAATCAGCTTTTCAGGCATACCCAACTCCAGAGCACTTTCGGCATCCATATGGTGTGCATCGACAAAGGTCGCCCAAGGGTGCTGAATCTGAAACAAACCTTGGCGGGTTTCATAGAGTTCCGAAAAGAAGTGGTAATCCGAAGGACCAACTTCGATCTGGCCCGCGCAAAAGAAAGGGCGCACATACTGGAGGGGCTCAAGATTGCCCTGGACAACCTGGACCGGGTAATAGCGATCGTCAGAGGAGCGAAAAACCCGGAAGTGGCCCGTGAGACTTTGATGGCGACTTTCGAGCTTTCCGAGGCTCAGGCCCAGGCAATTCTGGACATGCGTCTACAGAGGCTGACCGGGCTGGAACGTGACAAAATCGAGCAAGAGCTCAAGGAGGTCCTCGCCAAGATCGAGGACCTGGAGTCGATCGTCGCGTCCGAGCAGAGGGTCCTCGATATTATTGTCTCAGAACTGGAACAGATCAAGGATCAGTTCGCTGACGAGCGCCGGACAGTGATACTCGAAGCGGAAGGGGAGGTGCTCCACGAAGACCTGATCGCCAGACAGGACATGGTGGTGACCTTCTCGAGAAAGGGGTACGTCAAGAGGCTTGCGGCAAATCTCTACAATCCCCAAAGACCCGGAGGCAAAGGAAGAATAGGGACCCGAATCGCGAGCGAAGATGTTGTGAGCCAGATCCACTACGCCTCGTCTCATGATGTGCTCCTTTGTTTCTCAAACCGGGGCAGGGTCTATTGGATCAGGGTCTTCCAGTTGCCGGAGGAAGGGCCGTACAGTCGTGGAAAGGCAATTGTCAATCTGTTAAAGATAGTGCCCGGGGAGAGAATCAGGAAAATCCTCCCTCTCAGCGAAATCGGCACACAGGGGTTCGTGGTCATGGTCTCCGCAAGAGGAAAGATCAAGAAGACCGCGATTTCGGAGTTCTCGCGCCCGCGATCAACCGGATTGATTGCGCTGACCATCGACGCAGAGGATGAACTCATAGATGTGAATCTGACCACCGGCGAGGATGACATTCTACTTGCCACACGAAAGGGGAAGGCCATAAGGTTCCACGAAAGTCAGTTCCGACCTATGGGCCGCCCCGCGCGCGGCGTGAATGGGATCAGGTTGAAGCGCGAAGACTCGGTCGTGGGCATGGGAGTGATTTCCAACGGAGACGGATACCTGCTGGCGATCACCTCCACCGGTTTCGGAAAGCGGACCTCGTTGTCCGAGTACCCCGTGAAGAATCGAGGCGGGCAGGGTGTCATCAACATAAAGGACGCGGCCCAAAGGGGCGACGTGGTGGGTATCCAGATGGTGGAAGACGCGGATCACCTGCTCATTCTGACTTCAGTGGGCAAGATAATAAGATTGAGAATGGACCAGGTCCCGCCGATCGGCCGAAACACAATGGGACGAACCCTTGTGCGTATGGACGAAGGCGAAGTTGTGGTGGATGTGACCAGAGCCGACACCTTGGAGGACGAAGACGCCCCCGGGGAAGACCAGGAAGACCAGGAAGAACCGTCTTCACAGCCGGCGGTAGGCGACCATGACCACGGGGAAGAAACCTGATCGGGGATGGACTCTACTCGACCACACCGCGGACATTCGTATGGAGGTCCGTGGAAAGGATTTGGAAGAGCTTTTTACGAACGCGGCCCACGGGTTGACGCGACTCGTAGCGGAGGAATCGGAGGTTGAACCTGAATCTGAGTTGGAACTCGCGCTGGAAGCTGACACGGTTGAAGAACTGCTGGTGGATTGGCTCCGAGAGCTATTATTCGTGAACCAGACCAGGGGATTCATACTCATACGGCTCAAAATGGCGGAGGTGTCCCGAACAGTGTTGAAAGCCCGTGTCCTGGGCCGCATCAGAGGCCCTGATGAAGAACCTCTAGCAGAGATCAAGGCGGTCACATACCACGGGTTGTCAGTCCAAATGGACGACCGCGGATACTCGGTCAGAATAGTGTTCGATATTTGATACAGGTAACCGTTCACCGTGAACCGTACAAGCTCCCGGAATTACGTATGGGGGAGGTTTGGAGGGGGAGATGAGTCTCCCCCTCCATTCTCACCGGGCGCAGAACCGCTTCAAGCCCGGTGAACCATTACTGATACCGAATACCATGCCCACGCAAGGCACAGCGAAACATGGAAATGTCACAAAGCGCCGGCCCCGGGCGTAGGGGCGACGCATGCGTCGCCCTCTTCCTCTCGTTCCCGGGCTCTGCCCGGGAAGCATGCCGGGAGACTCCGCCTCCCCTACCTGGGGCGGGCGCGATAGCGAACAAGAAGGACTTCTATTCGAACTCTCATGCCGCAAATCAAGCGAAATTATGTAATGCCGCGGATGAAGCGTTTTTCCGGAGCGGTCTTTCCTTTGACTCTGGTGATTCTGGGCATCGCGTTTGTGCCTGTTCAGAGCTTTGATCGCGCTCTGTTCTCGTTCCTCAATGGATTACACTCACCGTTCGCCGATCCGTTCTGGTTGGCTCTTACCACACTGGGAGACGGGCTGATTCTGGCCATAATCCTGGGCGCGTTTCTGACCGTGAACCCCCGCGTGACAGTGCTCGGACTGGTGATGTTGTTGGCCGCGTCAGTAGTTGCCAACACGATTAAGGCCCTGTTCCCTTCTTTGCGGCCCGCGGAGCTGATGGAATCGGTTCACGTGATCGGCCCGCTGCTCAGGTCCGGTTCCTTTCCATCGGGTCATACCGCCGCGAGCATGGCGGTCGGCCTGTCCATAGCCTCTTTCCTCTCATCAAGGGCTGCTGCCGCGGGGGCTCTGATTCTCGCTGTGCTCATGTCCTTGTCGAGGATCTTCGTGGGAGCGCACTTTCCCAAAGATGTTCTGGGCGGAATCATTTGCTCGGTGGCGATCTTTTATCTTGTCGCGGTTGTCGCATGGCCCAGGTGGGAAGCCAAGGTTCCTCGGCTGCCGAACTATGCGTCGGCACGCTTCCGGGCCGCGGTCGGGCTGGAAATCGTTACCGCGCTGTTCGCTCTTTTCGTGTACGCTCCTTTTTACGCGGAACTGCCTGCGTTCGCCGCATTGGCGGCGCCGGCCGTATTAATCTTCGTGGTAAGGCGATGTTACGTGGGATGGAAATCGGCAAACTCTTAGGGTGTGTCACAGAATAAACCTTGCATCAGGTTGCTGACCCAATTGTAGGGGCAGACCCCGGATCGGAGTCCGGGGCAGGCTCTGCGTGTC
>CAZGNL010000165.1:0-12006 GCA_964527475.1 uncultured Syntrophaceae bacterium | reverse complement strand
CCGAACCGGACTCCCAGCACCCCCTTTGGTTTAAGCTTCGTGGTGAACGATTACGGCCCGGCTATAGGCCGATCCACTTCCATTTTGGAGAGCAGATCGCTGTCGGCTTGCACCACAGCATCGAGGCTGTCCAGCAGCACTTTGGTCATCTTGAATTCGGACTCCGGATCACTTTGAGTCCAAATGTTCATGAAATCGAAGGCAGTATCATACATAGAGCTTCGCTCCTTTACAGATTGTTTCGGATTGTGGGAAGGGCAAACAATGCAGGGGGTGACGGAAGAACTTGGTGGACACTCAGAAGGCAGGTTTTTGATCGGAAATGAACGAGGCGCCCGAGGCCGACCTCGGGGGAACTGATCGTTCCCTCATATTCTGCGACAGGTCCTCTCGCGGCTGCCCTGGGAGGTCCGACATTGCTGGACCCCAGAGCCGCTTATCTCATCATGAGCACAGTGAGAAAGATGAAAAATGTTCCGGATGGAGATGTTGAGTTATTGGCCAATGTAAGACCAAGTGCATTGGGCTTATCTACCTTACGTGCATGCCGAAAAGAGCGCGGTGTCAAGCGCACAATGGAAAACGCTGCAAAGGATCCTATTAGGTCATGATACGACCTGGACGGGTCGTCCACTTAAAGGCCGTCTTCCAAAGGGATTCTCGCTTGTTTGAAAGCCAAGCGGCATTACTCATCGGTCCACACCAGCGGAAACGTGAAACCTCGCAAACCGGCCGCTGCCACCCTTGCTATAAAGGGATCGGTTGTGAATATGTCGTGCAAGGCAATCTGAGGTACCTTAAAAACGACTTCGTTCGCCACCTTTTCCGAATAGAAGGAATGCCGATCGATATCCATGATCCTCCCGTCATCGAATCGCTCTAGCTCACTGTTTTCCTCATCCAGCGCATCAACTAACCGCGTCACATTGTACAAGAATAAGGGCTCCCCTTCACACGTTATTGGCAAGATCTCACCGTTTGGTTCCAGCAAATCGGCCAGGGCTTCGACGGCCTTCGCGTTGAATACGAGAATAGTAGCGTCAAAGCTCGGTGTATCGCCTTTCGGCAGTAATCCGCGAGTATACTTGAACTGTAGTACCTTGCCGGACCAGGAGTCCTTCATCGGCGTGCCGTTGAATCGGCTGGTGAACTCGAACCAATCAGCGTCCCCGGCCAAATAGATCGACCGAAATGAATCCGCATCTGAATTAAGGACATAGACATTCATCGAATACCTCCTATCAATGAAATGTGTTGTTGGACAGTTGACGGCCTATTTGCTTTAGGATTTTGATCGCATGGTCTCTGTTCTTGGCTCCGCGCAATAGTTTGTAAATTTTTTTGGAATTCTCGCGGCTATGGAGCGCACGATGATATGCGCCCGACCCGATGTCCGGTTTATTGGGTAACCATACACCATTGGCGGGGTCGTTAATATCAATTTTGAATTTTGAGAGAAACTTCCTAGCTTTTGTCGCCTCCTCGAATCGGTTATCACGGGCTGAGACTATGTGGTGCGGATCGTGATCAGGGGGCCGCGGCCTTCCAACTCTTTCAAGATTCCGCGCAAGCGTCCGAGATGGCCGGGCGAGTGAGCCACCCAAACCAAGCGACTCAATCAAAAAACGAACCGATTCGTTGAATCCCTTGCGGACCGCATCCCCGAAAGTAGCTTCTCTCGTGCCGGATTCCCCGTTTTCGGCCAACTCGTCTCTCGGTGGAGACTGCAGTACGTCCGCTAATGCGAATCTTTGGCCTAGCACATCGTTTCGAAAATCCACTTCAAATGGGGCCGGCGGCAAATTAGCTTGTTCCCTCTCGCTCCGGAAGAGGCTTGGAGTTGGGGCATCTGAAAAACGGTCTACTAGTTTCCCTTTATGACCCTCCGTTCCAAAATGCCGTTTTGTCGATTTCAGCAGTTCGGCCACAGGTCCGTCCAGATACTGGAGCGCGTCGTCCACGTACGCATCAACTTGTTCAGGAGGTATGTTCTTTTCCGCGGCCGTCTTTTCCCTTGTACGTTTACGGTTCTTTTTTCCCTTGCGACTGGAGCTATACTCCGGATGAGTGGCAAACCACCAGCGCCGCTGTTCCTCCGTCTCGATCATGATGTTTTCCTTTCGTTGAATAGAGAAAAGGCCGTCGCGCCAAAGCTCAGCCGCGGTTCACTGCCGGCCTCGGGCAACGGATGTGGACCAAATCTGAAGTTGGTCTCCAGGTAAGAAGCCTTTGTGTCCGCTCTGAGATCAATGCCCCGGTAGGCCGTAGATCATGCCGATATTAGATCTGGGGTGGCGCGCCACCACTCGGTAGGCCTGGAAGGAGATGAGCCGGCCACGGTGTCGGTCCGGCAGTATGCCGACATACTTCCAATTTGGTAAGCAGACCGGTCCCGGCTTGCACTACAGCATCGAGGCCGTCCAGCATTACTTTCCTCATCCTTAATTCGAGGTCTGGGCCGCACTGAGTCCAAATGTTCATGAAATTGAAGTCAGTTTCATTCAGAGAACTTCGTTCCTTTACAGATTGTTTCGGATTGTGGGAAGGGCAAACTGAGCCGGGGGTTGCGGGGAATTGGCGGGTTCCCGGACGGCAGGTTCTTTGGCGGGAATGAACGAAGCGTGGCGGGCCTTTCCCCGGGGGCTGAGGGTTCCCGCACATTCGTCGACCGGTCATCTCGGGCCTGCTGAGGGCGGTCTGATATTGGTTGGGCCCAGAGCCGTTTGTCTCAGCGTGAGCACAGAGAGAATAATGAGATTTTCCGGATGGAGATGCGGAGTTCCCCAGGAACGTATGACTACTTTTGGTAGGTATATCTAAGTTTAGAGTACACCGAAAAGCCCCTTATGTCAAGCGCTCAATGGAAAACCGGGCCGGTGTCCTTGGATTCATTAAGTTCTTTGAAGAAATCCTTCATAGAGTCCAAAACCTTGCCCCCCAGCCAGTCCTCTCCGGCCTCTAGCCCCTTGTCCATCCAAGACTGCTTGGGTTTAACTTGGCTGCCGTATTCATGGCCGCCGATGATTTGCCAACGCTTGACCCATCGGATTTGAGGCGACGCTACATAGCGGGTTGGTTTCTTGCCACGGGAACCTTGCGCTGTCGTTCGCTGCGCTTCGGCTGCTTCTTCAGGTTGGCTCGAATTGTATCCAGCCGCTGTTGAAATTGTTTTGCCTTGGCGGTTTGCAGGGTGTCATTGTAGAGCCTTACGAGAAGGAACAATACATCTGCAACATATCGGTCATTGTCGGGGACCGTGGACGCCAGTTCCAGGGCACGCAATAGGAGGGGTTCGGCCTCGGCAAACCTGTGCTGGGCATGATGAGTTATTCCCAGTGAATAGAACCCGTAGGAACGCCTAGACGTTTTGTTTATCGGCAACTTGTCGAGAATTGCCCGCGACTTCTTGAAATAGACTTCGGCCTGTTTGAAATCGGCCTGCGTATAGCACACAACCCCCAGGAGATAGCGGCACGCGGCAACACGGGGGCTGTCGGGCCCGAAGGCCTTTTCCATTATTTCCAGGTCGCGCTCGAACAGGACCCGTGCCCGGTCTAATTTGCCCTCCAGCCACTCCAGTCTGCCCAAGATCGCCAATGCGTTAGCGACACCTACCTTGTGAACTCCGGGTCCTTTTTTCGCCATGGACAAGGCCTGATTAAATAGACTCCGCGCTCTTTCGTAGTTCCCTCTTGCCATGTTCACACGGCCAAGGCCTTGCAGTGACGAAACATAGGCCCGTTCCTTTTGCTTGGGCCTCTTCTTCAGAATCCGAAGCGCACGCCGGAAGTATGCTTCCGCTGCGTCGTATTTATGGAATCGCAAATTCATGCTTCCCAAATTAGTCAGGACGTGAACCAATCCGGGATGTTCCTTACCCAGAGTCGATTCCTTGACAGCAAGAACCTCTCTCAACAGCGTTTTGCCTTTCGAGCATTCGTTAAGCGCCGGACAAGTCATGGCTAGGCCACGAAGAGATTCCAAGTAGTCTTCATGTCTGGTGCCGGCGATCTTCTCGCGCACCGAAAGAGCTGTCTGAAAAAGCGTTTTCGCTTCGTAGTTTTTGCCCATGTGGTGATAGACAAGTGCAAGATTGTGCAGTGATTGGGCGGTTTCCGGACCTACTCTCGGAAAAGCTTTCTTTGCCAGCTCCAATGACCGTTTTCCAGCGTCCAGCGCCTCAACGTATTTACCCATCTCTACCAGCTGGTCATACTCAATGTTGACCTTGCGCCATTTCTCTTCGTCTGTGCCGGCGGCCGTGGCGCAACCCAATGCGACAACCAACGACACAACAAGCGTTGCGGTCATTAACTCGAATGTATGGGATTTCCACATCAGCTGACAACTCCTTGGAGCACACCGAAGAAGGCCACGTGCGCTTCATGATGTCTCCTTGACGGTACCCGGGCCGATTCCGCGCAATTCTCGTTCACCGGGACAAGAATAGTGGTTCCAATGGCGTTGGTCAAGGATCTGAACGGGCGCTGATTCTTTGGGAAGGCCGCGGTCTTGTACTCCCTGATCCCTAGTCTTGGTTTGTTCCGCACAGCTTTGGGGCCGAATCTGTGCATCGGCCCCATATCGTGTGCATGCGATTGAACAGAGTCACAACACTGTCAGCGTAATCTTTGCTCTACTCGTTTGAAGGCGAGAGCCTATCCAGGATAAAGTCCTCAACGTCCTTAGTTGAAAACGGCACTTCGAACTTTATCATGAAGTCGGGCACGGTGATTTTCTTGCCTCTCACGGTAATGGCAAGCGGACCATGCCGGTCTTGAGGCGCCGGTCTCGGTCCCCGGCCTTTATTTGGCGGCGCCTTGGTTGCGGCCTTGCGTTTGTTGATCGCTTTCTTGATCGCTGTCAGCACCTCCTTTATGAGTTCTTTGCCGCCGCTCTTCCCCTTTTCGGCCACCCATTTTCGCTGTTCATCGTTCAAATTGAAGCCGAGTTTGGATGCGGCTTCTCCTGCAAACCGCTCCAGGCCTTCCGGTGTTTCCGGAATATCCTTGGGGTTGAGTCGCGCGGGCGGGTCATCCTCGGACCAACGCATAGGGTCAGGACCTAAACGCATCTGGTTTGTGGCCTCTTCTTCCGTAGTACGAATTGCCTTCCGTATCACTTCGTTCACCACATGCGCGGGCGGCATTTCTGAACCTCGTTTCGCCCGATTTGTCTCCTCACCCTGTTTCCTTGACATCTCCTCGTATTTCTTCCCACCTGGAGACCGGTCCCTGACAAAATCTAAATCCGGCTTGTGATCGGTGAGCTTTTCAGGTAGATCCAGCGGAGGATCCAATTTAACAGGGTACGGATCGGACAGCAGTTTCTTCACAAATTCTTCCAGCAGCCTCGGTGGCGCCTCCTTCACAAAGGTCATTTCAAGGTCGGTCGGCTCACGTTTGGCGCTTTTCTTGTCGCGTGAGCCTTTTCCGCCCGCGCGTGCCGACGCCTTGGGCCGATCCTTCTTCGGGTCTTCAGAACCGCCGGTCAGGATCTCCTCAATATTGTCAGGGACCCAGTACGGGTAATCCTCCTTTGAATTCAGTTCCTCGGCCATCTCCTCGGAAATCCTTTCCGCAATCCTATTCTGCCGGAGGATTCGCTGGATGTCGTTGAGCGGGGTCTCACCCCACTCATCGTCAACCGGCCCCTCCTCGGCCAGGATCTCGTCAATGTTGTCAGGGACCCAGCTGGGACGATCAGGCTGTGGACCCCACTCTTCAGTAGAGACTTCGGCCGAAGCTCTCTCCGCGTTTCTGTTCTGGCGCCGAATGCGCTCCAGGTCGTTCACGGGCGGTTCTTCCTCGTACTCGTCATCAAACTCATCCCCCACATCTTGCCCCGGATCCTCCTCCTTCCACAGATGGCCGGTTTCCTGCACGGTCCGTTCAAAGTGCATTTCAGCATTTTCAAGCTCACTCAACGCTCCTTTGAGCGCACGTGCCCGCGCATTGGCAGATTCCTCGTCCACAGGCTGGTTATCAAATTCAACCGCAACCCGGTATAGGGCCTCATCAACCCTATCAGCAGCGCCGATCAGGGCCTCGCGTGCTTTCCGAGGACCGTACCGACCGATTCGTTCTTCGGCCATGGCCGCGAACATAGCTTTTTGTTCGCTATTTGACCTTTGTCTCATTGTTGTTTCCTTTCCATAGAAAATCAGAAGGGTTGAGGGAAAACTCAGCCGCAGTGTGATTTTCCACAAAGATTCTTGGATGTGGGTGCATGACTACTCCTATGAAAATGAATGCGCAGGGAAATCCTGCGAGTTCCCATTCGGACCGACTATCCAAGAGGGCCACGCATGCGGCGCGCCGTACGGCTGCAACCGAGCTGATGGCGGGCATTTCCATGTTTTGTTGCCCCTTTCTTGTCTATGAGGCTTCTCCTGAAAATGTGGATGCCGGGAGTTTCACAACAACTTGAAAATTGCAAAATCGAAACTGTCATGCATTCGGATATCCCATTTTCTATGAATTTGATCTCCTCCGCCGCTGAGTGGTTCCGACAGATCAGCCAGTAATTTTCGGCGGGCCATGCGCCACATTTCAGACGATGCTATATCCTTCATGTTGTCGGGAAAGCTCAGGTCGTACCTTTCCTTGCTCATGGCCATTGATTCCATCTCCTGATGGATCAGGCGCGACAGGTGTGGATCACTTTCAGTAGGAAGCTGCGTACTTTGATCATCAACCATCATGATACAATCCTTCTTGTAGACGAACTTCGGTCGGCGCCAAGTATGGTGGCCCCTCATGTGGAACTGACATTGTTGATTGTCCTGGTTATGGCGATTCTCAGAAGGCAACAGTTCACCGAGGGAGTCTGCCGGATGCGGGACTGATACCAATGCGCGTTCAAACAAGTGATAAAGGGCACTGCTGGGCAAGCCAGCAGTGGCACCCAAGAAACCGATCTCACTCTCTTGATTGCGCATTGGTATGAGCGCACGCCCGGGGGACCGGCCCAAAGATCCATGTTCGGCAGGAATACTTGAGCAGCAGAAGTCCGTGCCCCCACGAAATAAGTAGACTCGGCAATGGTATCAAACGAGAGCGAGTCTTCTAATATCTTGTTGCTATGAATATATACTACTAAGAGTAGTTAGGTGTGTCAAGGTCTCGTTGGAAAACCTAACAATGCGGGTGCTCGACAGTTTACCTGAGACTGGATCGACTGGGAGATCTTCCGAGTTCCGGCTTGGACCCACTATCCAAGAGGGCGTAGCATGCTACGCCCCTACGCTCCGGACCCGGAGACTTTGCGGACATTTTTCATGTTTCGTTGTGCCTTTCTTTCAGGCATGGCCGTTCCCAAGGCGATCCATCGAAGGAATCGCCCACAGCTATAGTGGCGCCGGCCCCGGGCATCTGAGGTGGGGCTTTACGCCAAAGACCGCTTCCGGACGATTCTCTCGACCTGAGGAGTTATGTCTTTGCCGGTGTCCACCACCTCGCGGGCGCCCTCAAAAGGCTCGAACATCTCCTTGAACATGCAATACATTGGATAGGCTTTATCCCCCAGCACGTGACTTTCACGATCCTTCCCTACAGAAAGCCGGTCCTTGACGGTTTCCTCGGCGCACACTATTTCAATCCAATGGAGTCTGATATTCAAATGGTCGGCAGCCTGGCGCCACATGTCGCGGAACTCCCGGAGAGGAAACGTCTCGTCGATGACAACCGTGTTGGAATGGCTCCCAGCAAATAATTCAGGAAGCTTTCGTATTGTCTCGCAATAGTACTGGTAGCGGTATTCCGGCGGATCTATGGCGTCCGCGACCAACTCTTTTGGGACTACCTTTCTTTTAACCTCGTCAATCTCAAAGTGCACCGCGTCCGTTTGGTCTACGAACTCCCTGGCGAGAGTCGTTTTACCAACCCCCGGCAGACCCGCAATGAGCACGAGATTTCTCTGCGTTGCTTGGCCGACATCAGCAAGTTTTGCCGCTATCTCAGCAATGTCATCCAATTTGTATTTCAAGGCCGACCTCCTCTTCCAATGCAGCCGACTTCGCTGCCATGTCACCACTTAAACCGCTTTGAGCGCTTGCGTTCGCAGTCCATCACGCAGTCTCGCAGCATTGACGGTTCCCTGGCGAAATCCATCCGGCACTCAGAAACACAGTTGTCGTATTCCTGCTCAACCTCTGCATCATGCTCCGGATCGATTTCATCCTCCCCACCCTTTTGCTTTCCAGTGAGTCTCGTATCCTTTTTCTCTACAGGCTTTGTTCGTCTGTCGCGCGCCACACTCCTATCAGACAAGGTGCCCCGTCCTTGCTTCGTGGATTCCTTTGTGGCGACCTGGCCCGCATAGACCCATCCATCCACAGGACGGTCGATTTCAAGCCATTGACCCTTCTTGACCCCTGTCAGTCTGAGCTTGTTGTTCATTTCGGGGCATGCGACAACCTTGGACGAGCTGGACGCGCCCGATCTGACACGGAGGCACCCATCAGGCTGGTCCACCCCACGGACTACGGCAAAGGCGTAGTCGCTTCCACCAGCCGTTTGTGAGGCATCTTTGGGCCCCTGAAAGCCCATTGTCTGAATCAGATTCCCCTTTCCACCAGGGATGGGCTCCGAGGCCTTGGAAGCGGTCTGCGCGAGATCAGCAGGAAGTGTCTCTCCAACCAGTATGAACGGCGCCCAGAAAAACGGGTGTTGGTAACCTGCCTTTCGGATGTCCGCGCGAGCCATTTGCCAGGCCTCCAGTTTGGCCTTGCCTTCCTTCAAGTGCCGAAAGAAGCTCCAGACGAGCTTGACCGAGGATTCTTCGGCTACCGACCACAGGCTCACAAGGCTGGATCGGGCCCCTGCGCATTGAAAGGCCCGTCCCAGGCTCAAGATCCCCTCACCGGCCAGATATTGTCCGTACCCTGTGACGCACGCGGTGAGGGCCACCAGATCAGCGTTCATGTTGAGGCCCAGGACTTCCGACATACTCAGAAGGCCGTCCGTACCTTCAGGTACCGAGGTCAGCACAAGGAAAGGCTGCATGATCCCTGGGGCTCGATTGCCCGCAAAAGCGTGTGTGGCAAACACCACCCACCCGTACCGATCGAGATTCGGGGCCACTGAACCCAAAAAGCGCCGTTTGCTCGCGTCCATTCCCAGATAGACATCGCTCTTGCCGCCGTACAACACGGACAAGTCCTTGGCCAGCTTTTCCGTGGCAGGGAGCCTCGACAGCTTGAAACCCGAGGGATTGCTGTCTCTGAGGGCTTTCATCAACTCGGTGTTGAATTGCTCACCGGGTTTGTTGATCGCTCCGCGCTTTGCTGTGCGGGCCCGCCGGTCATTCTCTTGAAACACAGGGTCGGCCACTACCAGGAGGCGTGCTCCCGGTTTGGTTCCGGGTGCGGTAGTGCGTCCCAGGGTCAACGCTGTGAGGGATTGGGCATAACTTACGGGATGGATGTCCCCCAGGTAGGTGAGGCCGTCCGGGTAAGGCCCCATGGGGGACTCTTTCCACTGCGCCACTCCATCCACCACAAGCGCCTCAAAAGGAACGAGCGCCAACATGCCGTCGGGAATGATCACAATGGACCTGCCCCGCGGGACTTTTGAGAGCACGGCCGACAGAAGTCTCCGGTACAGGCTTCTGCCCAGTTCATCGTTGAAATCTCTGAGCCTGACCGATTCGAATGATTCACGAAACCTTTCGATGTCACGGCTCAGTTTGTCCGGGCTCCACTTCTCATACGAACTGTGCACAACCCTCCTGCCCTTTATCAACCGCACCGCGACAGCCTCTCCCACGAGATCAAACAGAACTACGTACTCGTCATCAAGAAGCGCCGCGTTCTTGAGGTCCACAGGACGGGGGGACCGCACCGAGGCATACCTTTGGTATTTGTCCCACAGCATTCTGATGAAGGCCTTGATCTCCTTTTCAGTCGCTTTCATCTCTGTGCTGATCTGATCGAACCTCCGTGGATCCTTTGCTCTGGGAATCGTATCCCTCGCCTTTGCCAGGGAAGCGAGTCTGCCGAAGATCTCCTCTTCTTTGATCCGGATATCCTCGGGAAGGTTGAACCGGCTGACATCGGATCTTTGGGCGATTCGGTCGGCAAATTCTCTGGCCCTGGTCACCTCGCTTGGGAATATGCTCTGGTCGGCCCGGTTCATTTTCATCCTGATCCTCACCAACCCCTTGGCCGGTTCCGACGGAAGGAAACCGCCGATGGGAACGCAAAAGAATCGCGTCCTTTCCGCGGGCAGCAAAGACGACCGTATTTCTTCACTTTTCTCCAGGGCTTTGACGTAGTGGCGCCCCGCATTTTGGAGTTTGTTCCCTGTCTCGGACGTCTTTCCGAGGCCGGTGTGGGCTGTGAACAGATCCTTCCTCCGATCATATTTGATCGCAGACTTGCGAAGATCCTCGTAGTATTGTTTAGATGCCTTGTAGTCCCCTTTCATCAGGCTCAATCTTCCGAGCGTCGAATTGTATTTGCCCTTCTTGATCAACGGCTCAGCCTTTTGAACCTCACCGAGGTCCAGGTAAAGCGAGCCCATTAGATTGAAGGTCCGATATTGCAGCGCCTTATTCTTACCGGCTACTTTCAGCGCCTTTTCAAAGCTTTCAATGGCACTGGTGTTCTTTCCCCAAGCTTTGTAGACCTCCCCCAGTCCCAGGAGGATTGCGGCCTCTCTCTCAGGATCGCGTCCATTACGCAGCATATCCAATGCCTCAGAGTAGACCTGCGCGGCTTCCTTGAATTGCCCCCAGGTTCTGTAGGTTTTCCCCAAGTTCTCAAGTCTCGATATTTTCAGATCACTGGGTTCCTCATCAGCCTTTAAGGACTCCTGTAGATGAATTACCGCGTCCTTGAATCGGCCGCGATTCTTGGCAAGTACACCGATGTTCATGTCAGTCAACGCCTGCCCTCTGGAATCGTTCTTCGCTATGAACCTCGATTTGGCCTTTTCGTAGAATTGCGTGGCCTTTTCATAATTCCCCGACGCGGCGTTGACCGCCCCAATATTGTTCGTGAGCAACCCTTCGGAGACTCTTCCCTCGCCCTGGTCGGCCATATCCAATGCCTTGGCGTAGCTTTCCTCGGCCTTGTCGAAGAGTCCGGTCAAGTAATAGGCATGACCAAGATTTGTGGTCGCTTCTGCTCTCCGGCCGATATCCTTGCTCTGCCTCAGCTTGCGAGCGGCCCGCGTGTATTTTGTGAGCGCGCCCTTGGGATCAGACCAAACCTTTGACGCAAAGGAATGATCGAATCCCAGGTAAGACTCCATCAGAAAGGCCTTTGCTGCAATAGATCCGACGGTTTCGGGATGATCCTTGCGAACCGGCTGGTATCTCGGCCGGGCAACGGATTTCTTGGGCGGGGCGGGCTTGTCTTTGAAGAAGTCGTCATCAAATGGATCTTTTGGTTTAGGGGCGGGTTTGCCGACCGGAATCGTGAACCTTATTCCAATACTCAATCCACCGCTCGGTCGGCCGGGCCCGCTCGGTCGGCCGGGCGGCCGGTATCCGGGCTCGGTCGCACTCACTGTGTCCGGCGCGTAAACCCACAACAAGGCAAACACTAGAGCAACGAGCACCGACAAGAGAGTCTTTAGGTTCCCACCTGGTGATTGGACAACAGATGATGATCTGTTCATTGCCTTCACCTCCATCTTCTTCTCGGGAAGAAACTGTTGTAACACGTTGATTACTTCAAGCATTCCTGGCGAAGCGCCTCGTTGGGTGTGTCAACTGTACCGGCGCCGCGGTCACCTACTGCAGTTCGGGAGCCTGCTCCAATCAAGTGTGCTCCTCCAGATGTGGAAGTTGATCCTGAGAGCCATCAATCACCTAAGTCGCTATACCGACTCATACCAATGCGCTTTCAAAGATGTGAGATTGAGACCCTCACCCCGATCCTCTCCCTCTGGGAGAGGATCGGGGTGAGGGTTAGGGTGAGGGGGATCCAATGTTCCTCTTCTGATCGCGCATTCCTATGAAAGTCCCGTGAAAGAACCACGCCTTTCCGGGTCAACGTAT
>CAZGNL010000164.1:0-12045 GCA_964527475.1 uncultured Syntrophaceae bacterium | reverse complement strand
GTCCATGCGCAGCGTGCGCGCTCTTCACACGCCTGTCCGAGGCGAAGCCACGGACAACTGAACAACGGAAGGGACTTTCATGTTTCGTTGTGCCTGTGCTTCCAGGCATGTAAGTTGGTATGAAACGCCTATTCTTGGGTGAGCGCGTCGGCCACCATGCTCGTGAGGAATTTCACGTCCATTCCGAGCTCGTAGTGCTCGGTTACGTCCGAAAGCTGGGCGTGGCAGTTCTCACACGCGGTTGCGAGGGTGTCCGCTCCTGTAGCTCGCAGCTGGTCAGCCTTCACTTTGGCGGACATCATCCGGAAGTCCTTTTCACCGATCACTACAAGACCACCTCCACCTCCGCAGCACCAATTTTCCTGCTTGGTGGGATAGGTCTCCACGAAATTGTCGGTAAGCTGGTTCAGGACATACCGAGGAGCGTCGTACACTCCGCCGTTGCGAGCGATCTGACACGGATCGTGGTACGTTATCCTGCCTTGAGTCTTGGACTTGTCCACTTTGATCCGACCATCGCGCAGGTAACGTTCCATGAGTTGGATAACCGTCGTAACCGTGAACGGGTGCTGACCGGTCATATGCCTCATGACGCGGTAGGCAGTGCCGCATTCGCATATGACCACTTCCTTGACCCCGAGTCGTTCCGCCTCGTCCATGATCCTCTGGGCTATCTGCTTTGTGACCGCAGGGTTGCCCACGAAAGCGCCGAAGTTGACCGCCTCAAAATAGCTCAGGGACCAACTTTCACCCGCCGCGTTCAGAACGGCCGCTGTGGGGATGATGGAATGCTTGCCGGCCAAGGCGACGTAGAGCACGTTTGCGCCCTCCGCGTCGAGCGGGATGGCGTCTTTACCCGCCTCCTGGTGCCACTTCTCGATGACTTCGGCCTGAAGCGTCTCTACGGCTTGGGCGAAGCCCGCCTTTGTGTCGTCGATGCTCTTGCCCTTAGCCACGGATACGTCGGCGAGCATGCTGAGCACTTTGGGCTCCATGTCTGCCGCGATGAGCATTGCCTTCGCCATGGCCTGAAATTGTTGGGTATCTATGCCGAACGGGCAATAGGTCATACACCTTCGGCAACCGGTACACGTGAACGCGGTCTCATAGACCTTATTCATCCACTCGTCGTCCAGTTCCACGGCTTCGTTGAGCCAAGGTGCGATTTTCCCGGAGAGCTTGTGGTACTTCTCGAAGAGCTTTCGCATATTCTGAGCGCGGCCTACAGGCGTATACCGAATTTCCGGTGATGACGCGTACACGTGGCATGCTTCAACGCATGCCCCACAACGAGCGCAGTTCTCCATGTACATTCGCATAGATCGGTTGAGCTTGCCGGCGAACACGTCGAGCAGTTCTTTCTTGAGTTTTGCTTCCATGATTACCCCCTCCTCAGAGCGTTGAGGGGCACTGCAAAAAAGACATGCGCTATCTTGCTGAAAGGTAGAATCAGCAGGAACAGGTTGGCAAGAAGCACATGTGCTCCGACCACCGCGTAATGAGCTCCACTGAGGACCTCACGGGGATCCGCGAACGTGAAAGCGAAAAGGCTTTGCAGATAGAGGCCGAGATCCTGTTTCGTGATCACGAACCCGTCTTCGCTCCAGGAGTTGCCCCAGCTGATTATGGCTCCGGAAGCGATTATCAAGAAGAGCAGGAACAGGAGCAGATAGTCGGAAGGAACCGAAAGCTCCCGCACGGGACTAAGAAATCTCCTGAACAAAAGGTACAGCACACATACAATGAGGACCACACCCAGTGCGCCGTTCCCTATCATGTGAGGTGAATCGGCCGACATTATGTTGATTTCCGGAAGCAGATCCAGGTGCGAAAGGACGAGAATCGCCAGCGCGATGTGAAACACCGCAAGAAAAACCCACATAAAGGGATGGTACCGCCTGACGGAGGGCATGGTCAGCGCGTCCCAGGCTGCGCCTGGCAGACCACCTGTGTTCCAGTCCTCCGGGTCCTTCCCTTCCGGGAAGATCCTCAGTGTGGGCGGGAGTTTCGGTGCCCTGAGCGCCTGGATGATCTTCAAGACGATCCAGACGGCGCACCAGGTAACACACAGATACACCATCGGAACCATGACAAAGTACCAGAGCCTATCTACCATTTGAAATCCTCCGCGCCTGTCACTTTACGCGTTTGATAAAGAATTGGATCATACCGTCGGTCTGGTTTGTCTCCAGAATCTCGTTCCCGCTCGTTGTAGCCCAGGCCGGAAAATCGGACAGGGAACCAGGATCGGTAGCATGAATCTCCATGATTTGTCCCACATCGATTGTGCCGATCTCCTGGCTTATTTTGACCACGGGCATGGGGCACGGCAGTCCTTTAACATCCAACAGTTTGGCAACGTTGTGATCAGCCATCTTAGTACTCCTTATATGAAAAGTTGGTTTGCGGAGCTCTTGGCGTGTGCCAGAAAAGTGGCCACTCCCACAAACTCCATGTTGGGATAGTCGATAATCTCTTCATGCTTGAAGCCCATCAGGTCCATGGACATCTCGCAGACCTTAATCTCAACTCCCAGTTGGGCCGCCATCTCGAACAGCTGGTCCAAACTCGGGGCGTTTTTCTTCTTCATCAGGCTTTTCATCATGGCCGTGCCCATGCCGCCCATGTGCATGTTGGACAGAGAAACCTTGTTGCGGCCTTTCGGAAGCATCCAGCCGAACATCTTGGACATAATGTCCTTGCCCTTAGCTGCGAAGTCCGGCTTGCGCAAGGCCGCGGTGCCCCAGAACGTGAAGAACATCACCACCTTCATGCCCATTGCCGCCGCACCCGTCCCAATGATCATTGCCGCGAGCAGTTTGTCCAGATCACCGGAAAACACGACCATTGACATCTTGTTCTCAGGACCCGGCTCCATTTCTCCGATCTTCTTTTCCAGATTCAAAATCTGGGCTGCCACGTCTGCACTCATCTGTCTCCTCCATGTTCACACCGCTCAATTGCGGTTTTATTTCGTCAAATCAATCGGGTGAAGTCATTTCCCTGACAACACCCGACATTTCTTCCTGGTATCAAGGCCCCAATCGCACGCTTCCGAGCATGTAGTGAGCCTCAACAGCGGGATCTATGCATGGATGCATATATACCAATATCAATATGCCACCATGAATTCCCCTTGTCAACCATTTTTCTCAAGAAAATAGTGACACGTACTGTCAGCGGTATTGTCAAGATAATCAGCGATAAATGGCAGCCGGGTCAGACGGCCGGCCGGAAGAGCGTCTTTTCCTGACCCGGCCAAGTCATACCGATGTGCGATCAAACGAGTACTGAAGAGCACTGCAGGGCAAGCCGGCAGTGGCACCCTAGAACAGAACCGTACTCCTGTGATCTCAACTTGGTACCAGGCCCTATTGAGAATCTCGGGGTCCGGACTTCAAAATCCGGAATGGGGGTATGCACAAGCCTCAACCACATACTACATATTGTCGTTGAGGCTCGTGCATGCCCACAGATTGATATTCGGCGGGTTGGGTGATGGGGCGCAGTTGAGCTTGAGCCCCTTTGATCAGGAATAGATTTCCGATGTGATTTTTTGGATTTGGTCCTTCAGTATCCTCTCCACGGTGTCCAGCAGCCTTATTCGGATCTCCTCCCTCAGCAGATTGACCACTTCATCCCTGTCCGGGAGCAGACCCTTGGTCCGCTCGTCAAAAAGCCCCCTGGAAACGCTTTCAAGCCACATGCGCTCGGGCAACGAATTCTGGATGCTCTGGGTGATACTCTGGATGAGGGTTTCTCTGAATCTCTCCCGATCCGGCAACGCGGCCTTCATTGCAGCCACTATCTGTTCGGTTGTGGGCAGCTTTTCCTTGAAGGTAACCACCGGGTCCAGTTCGGCCATGGCCTGGTCAACGCTCTTTTGCAGGATGCTCTCAAGCATGAAGGCGAACTCATTTTTCACAGGCATCACGGAGCCGAATCGTTCATCCAAGCGTGCAAGGACCACATCCTGCGTTGGGATAGTTTCCAGGGCCTCGTCGATCCGTCCCATGATCTCCGGCCGATTTGGAACCGCATCCAGTACATCATCAAGGCGCTGATTGATCTGGGCCTTCGAGGGAAAGGCTTCGAATGCCTTACCCATTCTGTCTTCGACGGTATCGACTGTGGGAAGAATGTCGAGGATGGCGCTGTCCAGCCGGCGTAGCAGTACGTCTTCGGATGGGAGAGCATCAAGAGATTCCTGCAACCTTTCCTGGATCGCGTCTGCGGTTGGAACCGCGGCCAGAGCTTTTGCCAGTCTGTCGGAGACTTCCTCTCGGGTCGGTATTGCTCCGAGAGCTTTGCCCAATCTCTCGGAGACTTCCTCGCTTGTGGGAATGGCCTCCAGGGCTTTGTCCAATTTTTGGGAGACTTCCTCGGTCGAAGGCATTGCTCCAAGAGCTTCTGCGACTCTTTCGGAGATTTCGTTTTTCGATGGGATTGCGGCAAGCGCTTTTTCCAGTCGATTTTCAACCGCCTCACGGGAGGGGATGGATTCCAGGGCAGAGTCAAGACGCTGTGCAACCTCATCTCGCGAAGGAACTGCGCTCAGGGCCTCGTCAAGCCGCCGGTTCAAGGACTCTATGGAGGGTACGGCTGCCAAAGCCTTGTCCACACTAGCCTGAAGAAGATCCCCCAACCTAACGGTTGTGAGCGCCTCCTCCACACGCTTCTCGATGACATCCGAGTGGGGCAGGACCCCTTTCATCGTCTCATCCAACCGCTCAAAGATCGCTTCTCCGCTGGGTAGTGCTTCAGCCACGAGCTTGTCAACTCTTGCAAAGATTTCCTCGCGACTCGGTACCGAGGGGGCAATCTGATCCATGATCGCGGTCACCAGATGATCCGCGTCAGGCACGGCCGCGGCCACGCTCTTGCTGAAGGTCTCGGAAAACTCCGTCTTTTGCGGCAATCTATCGATGAACGCTGTTCCAAGGGAGTCGGTGAAAGTTTGCCGTCCCGGAACCGCCTCTTTCATCCTGTCCGCCAAGACTGACTGAAAGATTGCTCTCATCTCCTCCAGCGAGGGGAGCGCCTGCTCTATGGCTGCCACCGAGACCGCCGCCGCTGCAGGAACGGGTTCCGGCACTCGGGGTCTCGCGGAAGGCGCAGCTTCTGCGGCCGGTTCCAGTCCCATTTCCTGGAACGAGATGTCCTCGGTCACCTCCAACATGGGCTCATCTTCTTGAAGGGCTTCATCTACCAGGAATTCTTCACTGGGTTCCACAAGGTCTCTTGTTGGAGGGGGTTCGACAATGGGCGCCTCGACCTGAAGTGACAGATCTTCCTTCAGATCAATCCCTTCCAGCGTGATTTCATCTTCAATTTCTATTTCCGAGGTGGAATCGTCCGGATATTTTGCTGTGGGGAATTCTTCCGTGGGGAGTTCCTCCCCGAAGAATTCCTCAGTTGTCATCTCTTCCGCGGTTACATCGTCCAGTGACAACTCGTCCGGTCCGGCTTCCAGGGGAGCGGCTATCTCGATTGTCGGTTCCACGTCTACGGTGAGGTCGTCCGAGACTATCGGTGGAACCGCGCCGGCCCTGGGTCCCGCTATCTCATCGACCGCAGCCGGATGCACGTCGTCCATCTCCAGTTCAAGCCCATCGGTCTCCAGGGCCGAATCCAGGTCGATTCCCACGGAGTCTACTCCGGGGGTATGGATGGATTCCAGATCTTCGATCTCAACTTCTCTAATCTCAGTGTCGTCTTCCAGATCTATCACATCAATTTCATCAATCGCGGTAGGCCCGGTGTCTATTCGTGACGTGGGATCACCTTCAAGGTATTCGTCGGATAGATCCAGATCCTTGGAGGTTAGTATCATGGACGGATCCTGCACCTCCAGGAGTTGCCCGATCTCCGGGTCATCCGGGTCAATGCCCCTGGTCTCCGATACGGTGACGGATGTTTCGGTGATGCCTTCCGTGTCCAGTTCCAGGCCCAAATCGTCCACGTCCATGTCTACTGTGACCGAATCTTTGAGAGAAGTCCCTGTGTCCGTCACTTCCGAAATGGCGGAGGAAAAATCCGGCAGCGGTTCCGTGATATCGGGCTCATCAATTTCAATGCCCATATCATCCATCGAAGGATCCAAGTCCAGTCCCACGCCGGAATCGGTCACAAGTTCTATGGTCGGCTCAAATCCCTCGTCTTCCACATCCAACATGTCGGTGCTCATGTCGTCCAGATTGAGCCTCACGGTGTCTTCGTACACGTCGCCTCCGGGCACGCCGGTGGGCTCATCAAGTTCCTCCGCCGGGGCCGCGGTGTCAATCTCCACGGTGTCGCCGACACCCAGGGCATCAGGGGAGAGCTCTTCTTCGGTGAGCGCCACGCTGGACATTGCCAGCAGTTCCTCGGTCATGTCACCTGAGTCGTCGTCGGAGAATTCAATTACAATATCGCTATCTTCTTCTGCCGCAAGATCTCCGCCGGCTATCCCCAGCAGCGATTCCACTTTTCTTTTGAGCGCGGCTCCGTCGATCGGCTTAGGCAAATATGCATCAGCCCCGGAACTGTGCAATTCCGAAGGAGGAGGACTGCCCGGATCACCGGTCAGAAGCAATATGGGAATGTTCGCGTAATCCTGTGAATCTTTTATGCGCGGTACGATTTTCCACCCCGGGGCATCGGAGAGAAGCGCATTCATGATGATCAGATCGGGTCTCTGATCCTTGATGGCGCGCTTCAGCTCACCCGAACCGGAGACCTCGGTGAATGCGTTATCGCCAGCCTGGAGAACGTCGGACACCGTATTGCGGGTTCCGGGATCTTTGTCTGCAACAATGATCCGATAGGGCATGAGAACCTCATGGTATTTTTATAAAAAATACAAGAAATCTGTTGAAATGTCAAGAATTTTGCAGGCTAGGCTCCGGCATTTTATAACATTGAAGCTCAGGAACGGAACAAAGTACTTGATCAAATGTCTCCAATCTTGATTATAAGGTTTTAAGATCCAGCTAATATGCTGAAGCCAAAACCAAACGTCTGACCGTCGAAATCCCGAGGGCCGAGGGATCAAGCCAATCCGGTCTGACTTCCGGACACAAGGGCCGTCAATTGGCTCCCGGGCACACGCAACCGAGCGTGCTCGTCGGAATCCGCACTGTTTTGACTTTGACTCAATCAGCCGCGATGAATATAGCCAGCGCTCGCGTCTGAATTGCCGGAACGCCAGCGCGAAAGAAACCGCGCTCACGCGTATATGGCAAGTGTCAAAGAAGTTGACCGATATTTCGAATCCGGTTCAGACGCTCACTGAGGGGAAATCCCCCCAAGCCCCGTTTGCCAAAGGGGACTTGGGGGGATTTTGCCCATTTGCGGGAATCACCCTTCCATGAGACGGAACTTTCGGCAAATACCATAACTGACATTAACTAAGCTCCATAAAGGCTGGACAATATGATGAATTGCTTGACTATCGCGCTGTTATGGATTAAGAATTTCTAAGGATTCAGAGAAAGGAGAGTTTCTACATGAACGAGGCTCTTGCCGCTGCATTATCGTCGCAACCGTTGAGTGACCACAGCTTGTGGGCAATTGTTTTGGAAGCCGGGTGGGTGGTCAAGGGAGTCCTGTTAATACTCCTGTTGTTCTCGATCATCTGTTGGGGAATCATACTAACCAAGAGCATCACCTTGTCCAGGGCACGCAAGGACACACAGCTGTTTTTCGACGCGTTCCGTGAGTCGCGAAAGTTTTCGATCTTGTATGCGGAAGCAAGGCAACTCGACGCCAGTCCTCTGGCTCAGGTTTTCAAGTCGGGATATTCAGAACTGAACCGGATGTCCAGGCTGCAGTCGGAACATCAGAAGGCCTCAGCAGATGCTTCGCAAGAACCCGAGTACGAGCGGACCGCGATGGACAACATCACTCGTTCGCTGCAGCAGGCGGTGACAGCCGAACAAACACGGCTGGAGCGAGGAGTGAATTTTCTTGCCACCACAGGGTCCTCAGCGCCGTTCATAGGCCTGTTCGGGACCGTTTGGGGCATCATGGAGTCGTTCCGTCAGATCGGCATCATGAAGAGCGCTTCACTTGCGGTAGTGGCCCCGGGGATTGCCGAGGCCCTCGTGGCAACCGCGGCCGGCCTGGCTGCGGCGATTCCGGCAGTCATATTCTACAATTACTTTCTGACCCGCATCAACACCATCGTCACCGACATGGACAACTTCTCCGCCGAGCTGATCAATATCATTGAACGAATCTACTGGAAACGAAAATAGGAACGCTCATGCCGCATAATCGAGACGCAACGAGGTATAAGAGTCCTCCTGGTTCGCGAAGGCGCCTGCCCCGGATCCCGGATCGTAGTCCGGGTCAGGCCCCGATCCGGGATTCCCCGGGGTGAAGACACTGCCGAAATTGAGATGCTTGTTTTGCGACAGCCCCTAAGAACACAACGGCACGACCCGTAGACGAGTTTCAGGAGAAATCATGGCCTTCACCACCAACGGAAGACACCGAGCGGCAATGTCTGAGATCAATGTCACTCCCTTTGTTGACGTAATGCTGGTTCTGCTCATCATATTTATGGTCACAGCCCCGATGCTCCAGGAAGGCGTGTCCGTGGAACTCCCCCGGGCAAAGGGCGGGCCCCTGGCCAAGAAGCAGACCGTAGAGCATGTCATCATATCGGTCTCTCAGGGCGGCGAGGTTTACATGAACGAAAAGCCCGTTCCTCTCAGCGAGTTGCCCGCGAAGATCGCGGCCGCCACTAAAGAACGCCCCGGCCGTGAGGTGTTCCTTCGTGCGGACACGAACGTACCGTACGGGACTGTGGTCCAAATAATGGCCGAACTAAGAGCCTCTGGTATTACAAGCCTGGGAATGATCACCACTCCGAAAGAGGAGCCTGAATCGGAAAGATGACGCCGGCCTTCATCATACCTTCGGCCGCCGCTTCGCCGCGGATGGTGCTGCTCTCTCTTCTGCTGCACGGCCTCTTTCTTGTGGGCGCCGTGGTGTTGTCCTATTCAATAGCGAGCAATCCCAGGTTCAATGACGCATCGGTCACCAGGGTGAAGCTGGTGGAACTCCGACAAGGGCCGGCGCCCGTTGACAAGATCACTCTCGATCCCAAAAGACACGCTGGACTAATACCTCAGGAGGTTCCGGCCGACTCGAAGAAAGTGCCCATAGCTTCCAAAACGCGAAGGAGAACTGTCAAAAGCAAAAGGGCCCGTGTCCTGCCGGCCAAGTCAACAATTCGCCTAAAAGAGCGCAAACGGCCTCTACAAAGGGTTGACCCTCCCGCGGCGGTCAATAAGCCTCCTGTGAAACGACTAACGAAAAAAGAACACGATCCCGAAGCCTTTATCCGGAATAGGGTTGCGGCAATTCGCAAGCAAGTGGAGAGCAAAAACGTCAAACGCGCTTTGTCCGACGGGTCAGGGGTGGCAGATGCGAACAAGCTCCCGGAAGCACAAGGCACAAGATCAGACGGGGTCCTCATGGACGAGGAAGCCTTGAAATGGTTCCACGCGGTGAGGAGCCGAGTAAACTCCAACTGGTCCGTGTTCGGTCGGCACGAACGCGGGGAAAGAATCACCGTCATAGCGGTCAGAGTTGGAGATGACGGCGGCCTCTTGAACGCGTCCATATACAAAAGCTCCAGTGACCGAGTCTTTGATCTCAGTGCAATGAGGGCGGTTCATCAGGCCGCGCCGTTTCCGGCAATACCGCCGACATTGAAGGATAAGATACGGAACGCGGGCGGACTGGCACTGAGATTCACTCCTGCGGGGGTCCAATAGCATTGCAATCAGATGTGTCCATCGAGAAAACGCGATTCATGGGCCGCGGCGCTCCATATGCGGCCGGGATCTGAGCCCCCTTGCAGGTTTCAACCCATGACCCGATAGCAGGCGCATAGAAGTTAAGACTGATGCGCCCGAATCCTGAACTCTAAATGATTATGCCCGGTCAAACCAGCACATCCGGATCTACCAAACAGACCCACACCAGATGGCACGTTCGATCTCCTGCCTTGGTTCCGCTCTGTTCTATGATCCTGGTCCTCGTAACCATATGCACCGCCCAGTCCAAGCTGATCATAGACCTCAGCGATCCCAATCTCGCACGTATGCCCATCGCCATACCTGATTTTATTTCCGACTCGCGGACAAGCGTTAACGGCCGCGACGTGGCAATGATACTTAGAAACGATCTTTATCTCACCGGGCTCTTTCATATTGTGGAAACAGCGCCTTCGGTGGGACGGACCCCAAACGGGGCACCGGACTTTCAAGCATGGTCTCGATCCGGCGCTCAGGCGCTTGTTATGGGCAATCTGACAGTCAGAGGAAACGAATTGATCCTTGAAGCAAGGCTGTACGATACCGCGCTCAGAAAACTGGAGATGGGGAAACGGTTGATCGGAACCATAGGGAATCTTCGACAAATGGTCCACAAGCTCGGAGATCGGGTCATGGGACAGCTTACGGGAGTCCCGGGGTGTTTTTCAACCGGCATCGCCTTTGTGCGCGCTTCCCGACCGAAAGAGCTGTTCACCATGGACTTCGACGGTCACAATCTGCGTCAAGTTACACGAACCGGATGCATCAACCTCTCCCCCGAGTGGGCGCCCAACGGACGCAGTCTCTTGTTCACTTCCTATTTGAACCGCAACCCGGACCTCTGGTCCCTTGATCTGCACACCCTCCGGCCCCACGCGGTGTCAACTCGCCGTGGTATCAATGCGGCCGCTCGGTATTCTCCTGATGGAAAAATGATAGCGCTCTCTCTAAGTCCTAAAGGAATACCTAAGATTTTCCTCGTAACACCGCAAGGAAACATCATAAAACAGTTGACCTTCGGGCGCGGAAATGATATCTCTCCCACATGGTCGCCCGACAGGTCCACCATCGCCTATGTTTCCGACCAGGCGGGATCGCCTCACGTATACTTGGCGCCTGTGGGAGGCGGCCGGGCGAAGAAACTGACATCTCAGAGCGCCTACAACACGGATCCGGACTGGTCTCCCCGAGGAGATCTCCTGGCATTTACAGCCCGGATCGACGGTCGGTTCCAGATATGCACCATCAGGCCGGATGGAACGGATTTCCGAGTCCTCACCAGCGAGGGTTCCAACCGATCACCGGCCTGGTCACCGGACGGCAGGATGATCGCGTTCAGTTCGGACCGACGTCACGGTCGCCGCATATACCTTATGGATCTGCGTGGCCAGATCCAGACGCCTGTGTCACCGATACTCGGGCAGTCGCCTGCCTGGTCCCGCTCGCTCAGGTGAAAGATTCGGAGACCTCCCGGGGAAAGGAGAAGAGACTCATGTCACCTCGCTCGCCGATAATGGGGATAGTATTTCTTTTTGTTCTCCTCGCTGTGGTCTCAGGCTGTTCAAAGAAGGTTGTGAAGCCTGATCTTGCGCCGGCCCCTCCCCTGCCCGGACTTACGGGACGGTCGCAGTCGGATCCGATTGTGGAAAAGGATCTTCAGGCTGTTCAAGCGAGTCTTAGGACCATACCTTTTGATTACGATCAATATTCATTGACTCAGACCGCGCAAGAGGCTCTTCAGTACAACGCGGATATCCTTAAGCGCGCTCAAAACGTTCGTGTCCTGGTGGAAGGACATTGTGACGAGCGGGGTACCACCGAGTACAACCTTGCGCTGGGAGAGCGTCGCGCGCAGTCGGCACGGGACTATTTGGTGAGCCTGGGAACCATGCCCCGGCGTTTGTCCACAGTCTCATACGGGTCCGAGTTGCCTGTGGCTTCAGGTCACGACGAGGCGGCCTGGGCGCAAAACCGGAGGGTATACTTCCGGGTCTCCAAGTGATCCATGCTTCGTAGGAACTTACATGCCTTGGAAGGCGCTACGAAACATGAAAGTCTGTTCCGTTGTTCACTTGTCCGGGGCTTCGCCTCGGACAAGGGTTCTCGAAGAGCGCGCACGCTGCGCATGGCCTCGGAGGGGAGGCCCTAGCCGGGCAGGCATTTCAACGTCATGCTACCGATAGCTGTCATGTCACGTAAGCTGTCCGGGGCCCGCTCAATCGCCCCACGCGCAGTG
>CAZGNL010000163.1:0-12063 GCA_964527475.1 uncultured Syntrophaceae bacterium | reverse complement strand
CTCCAAGTCCATGCGCAGCGTGCGCGCTCTTGGAGCCCCTGTCCGAGGCGAAGCCACGGACAAGTGAACAACGGAAAAGACTTTCATACTTCGTTGTGCCTTTGCTTCTAGGCATGTAAGTTGACCTGAAATCATGTGCGGTTGTCACTTGATTCCCAGGTCTTTCAGGTCCTCTTTAACCAACGCGTCTGAGACCGGATAGAATCCGTCCTTCATAACAGCAGTCTGGCCCTGTTTGGACAAGACGAACTTGATGAACTCCGTCCTGAGAGGATCGAGCGCCTCATTGGGTTTCTTGTTTACATAAACGAATAGAAATCTTGCCAGAGGATAATCACCGCTGTACGCGTTCTCAGCGTTCGCGTCAAAGCATTTGCCTTTCTTGAGCCCGATCGGCACAATCCTGACATCAGCGGTCTTGTATCCCACGCCTGAATAGCCGATGGCGTACTTGTCGGAAGCCACTCCCTGGACGACCGCGGAAGACCCGGGCTGTTCCTTGACATTGTCCTTGTAATCACCCTTGAAGAGCGCGACTTTCTTGAAATAACCATAGGTTCCTGAAGCCGAGTTGCGGCCGTACAGGGAGATAGGCCGGCCCGCCCATGCACCCTTAAGACCCAGATCGCCCCAGGTTTTAATGTCCTTGGCAACACCGCCTTTGCGGGTCTTGGAGAAGACCGCGTCCACCTGCTTCAGAGTCAGACACTTGATGGGGTTGTCTTTGTGCACAAAAACCGCCAGTGAATCCACTGCAACGCGGATTCTCGAAGGCTTGTACCCGAACTTCTTTTCAAACGCGTCCTTTTCCATGGATTTCATAGCCCGAGACATGGGACCCAATTGAGCTGTTCCTTCTATCAACGCGGGAGGCGCGGTAGACGACCCTTTCCCCTCAATTGAGTTTTTCACGCTCGGATAAAGGGACCTGAATCCCTCCGACCACAGAGTCATAAGGTTATTCAGAGTGTCCGATCCAACGGATTTGATACTGCCCGATACCCCGCTGACCCTTTTGTAAGCCGGCAAGTTAGGATCGACTTCCAGGGCTAATGTAGTGGTTGCCGGCAAAATGCAGGCCACCACGGCTATGAGCATTGTCCTGAACATCATTCAATCCTCCTCTTGGTTTCGATCTTGCGATTCCTTGACTCATTCTTGAGTCTTGAGCTGAGAATGCCGGTCCTTTGTTAGAGAATTGTTAGGGGCAAGATAGAACTCCGTGAGATTTCGCTGATGCCGAACCAGCCCTAACTCATGGGAATGTCAGCGCCTTTTCTTGACTCAAGAAACGTGAGTGATCTTGAAGGGTACATGGTCGAGTCCGGAACCGGAATTGCGCGGCGGTCCTGCCATTTCAAGGTCTTCGGGACGATAACGAGGCGCGGGACGGCCCTATCGGATATATAACGTGGTGCATTATATTTTGTGCATTAACTCTTGATTATATGATCTTTTTTCTTGACAGTAATGTTCTGGGATGCTAACCATCGACTGCCTGCCGGACAGGCCGAAAAACCATCCACACTGGGAGAGCACCAAGTTGAAAACAGCCACCTCGACCAAATCATTCGGTACCGGAAAACGTGAAGGGCATGATTCCTCAGCGTTCTACGGAAGAAAACTCTACACAGCTCCCACGTGTGACCGGGCGGCCGATGGTTTCAATGATATTCCCTCACAATTCGTGGATACGATTTTTCCTCATTCCTGCGAGCGGATGACTGAACTCCCGGACAACTCTGTGGCCCTAATGGTCACATCACCTCCGTACAATGTGGGGAAGGATTATGATCTTGACCTTAGCCTCGACGAGTACCTGGACTTTCTCCGGAGCGTGCTGGCCGAAACTCACCGGGTATTGGTTCCGGGTGGGCGCATTGCTTTCAACGTGGCGAATTTGGGTCGAAAACCGTACATGCCCATGAACGCCCACGTTTCCGCCATTGCCGGGGAGATCGGGCTGCTCATGCGGGGAGAGATAATCTGGGTAAAGGGGAAAGGGGCATCGGGGTCATGCGCCTGGGGATCATGGATGTCCGCGGGTAACCCCACTTTGAGGGACCTGCACGAATATGTTCTGATCTTTTCCAAGCAGCGATTTGACCGCCCCAGAAAAGGAGAGTCGACCATTACTCGAGAGGAATTCATGGCCGCTACGACCAGCGTTTGGAACATTCCCCCGGAATCGGCCCGGCGGGTGGGACATCCTGCGCCGTTCCCCCTGGAGCTTGTTGAACGTCTGATCCATTTGTACACCTTTAAAGACGATGTAGTGCTCGACCCGTTCATGGGCAGCGGCACCACTGCCGTGGCCGCGGCCAAATCCGGCAGGCGCTACGTTGGTTACGAAATCGACACAGGATACTTCACCCTTTCATTGGAACGCCTTTCCAAAATGACAGACCGGTCTCTATCCGCCTGATGCCGACTCATACCTACTTATACCAATGCGCGATCAGAAGAGGAACATTGGATCCCCCTCACCCTAACCCTCTCCCCCATTGGGGGAGAGGGGATTCTCACTTCTCCCTCTCCCAGAGGGTCGGGGTGAGTGTCTCAATCTCACAGCTTTGAAAGCGCATTGGTATTAGGGTCCGTCACGGAATAACCCTTGCAACTGACAGGTACTTCATCCTTGCGATCAAGAGGGCGACGCATGCGTAGCCCCTACCTCCTTGGCCCGCGGCTGTTGGCCCGGTCTCCGGCGGCCATCGGCGCCCCGAGGCGCTTTCCGCAGGCGGCAGGCTAATCTTGTGACGGACCCTTAGGGCCTGCCACGAAATAACGTTGGCATTCTCCTGTAGGGGCGGACCCCTGTTCAAGCCAGGGGCAGGCTCTATGTGTCCGCCCTTTCCCGCGTGCGCACCCCTACATTGGGGCAGACACGCAGAGCCTGCCCCGGACTCCGATCCGGGGTCTGCCCCTACAATTGCGTCAGCAACCTGTTGCAAGGTTTGTTTTGTGACACACCGTTACATGCCTCGTTGTCGTTCTCTTGCGATGGTAGTTGGTGTCAGCCGTGCCTGTTGGGCTCAATGTCTTGTTCCTGCGCATTGAGCAAGAGCCGTGCAAGCTTGAGATCTTCCCGAGTAGTAATCTTTATGTTCTCTTCAGAATCCTCCACCATGGTCACGGGTAGGCCCAGACGTTCTATCAGTGCAGCGTCATCGGTTCCTGTGAATCCATCCTTTTCCGCGGATCTGTGAGCGTCCATAATCAGTTGAGTCTGAAAAGTTTGGGGGGTGTGCGCGAGCCAGAGCTCGGAGCGTGGAACTGTTTCCACATGGGAATCGGTCTTTCGCTTCACGGTTTCCCGAACCGGTACCCCGGCGAGCGCGGCGCCTGAATTCATCGCGGCCCCGATCGTTGCGGCAATGACGGACCGCTCCACCAGGGGCCGGACTCCGTCGTGGATTGCTACCAGATCCGTGTCCGACAGCCGATGAAGACCGTTGTACACGGAATCCTGACGGCGGGCGCCTCCGGGGACTATCTCTCTGACCTTTTCGATCCGGAATGGCGCGACTATCTTCGAGCGGCACAGGTCCTCATCTCCGGGCGGAACTGTCACCACAATCAGATCAATCAAAGGGTGGCGCTCAAAGGTCAGCAATGTTCGGGCCAGCACGGGTATGCCGTTGAGGTCCAGATATTGCTTGGGCACATCACTGCCCATCCTCTTGCCGATCCCCCCTGCTGTTACGAGAGCCGCGCAAATCATTGTAAAGCGCTCCGTGGGCTTTCAATCCACATGTTCCGGCATGGCCTATGGCTTTGTAGCGCCGAGTCGCGTTGACGCGGGGGGCTTGACGTAGGATCTTGCCAGCAAAGCCCGGTACACCGAATCTTTGCATCCCGGTGGAACATGTATTGTGTGTCCGGAATCTCGGGCTCCTGTGGACGCCTTTAGCGCGTCCTCGCCTTTTCTCAGTGCCCCGTTGAGTCGCCTTATGAAGCTCACGGATGACCGGGTCAGAGAAGCGAGAACCGTGAGGGGCAAATCCCGGGCGAGTCGCACCCGGTGGAGTGTTTCGAAGCCGAGTGGGCGGATGTACGGCACTTCCAGACCGTAGTACCGGCGATTTGAGTCGAGTATGAACAGTGCTATCCATCGTGGAACGTAGGTCTCGGTCTCCAGGGGAAGCTTCATGTCCCAGTACGATAGGGTCTTGTAGGCGGCCACCCTGTCTTTTGTCTTGCTCAGCCCGGAATTGTACGCCGCGGCCGTGGTGAGCCAGCCGCCGTTTCCGGAGGAGTTCCTCAGTCTATTGCGCATCCACTTGAGGTACCGGGCCGCGGATCGTGTTGAGAGCACCAGATCACAGCGTTCATCTCTCCATTTGTCAACGCGCAGTGTCCAGTCCAGTTTCGGATCCTTGGCAAGGGATTGGGTGGCAGTCGGTTTTACGAATTGCCACCATCCTCGGGCCTTGGCGGGAGATGTTATTTTGCCGCTGTACCCGGATTCAAGAGCGGGGAGCACACTGAATTCCCTGGGGACCGCTTCCTTTCTCAGTATGTCCGCAACGATCTTTCCGTACCGATCCTTACGTTTGAACCAAACTCCTGTCGTGTCACGAAAATCCGTGAGAAGATAGTCGATTTGATATTCGATACGCATCCGAACATCTTGTCGTTCCAGGGGAATTCGCTCTCCGCAAAAGATCAGTCCATTCTTGAGCATGTTCGGGGGAAGTCCTCGTCTTCCCGGAAGAATCCTGCCAATATCGGGCAAACCGTAACTCAGGCAGTCCAGGTAGTGCTTGGACAGCAGCGCCTTCCTTCTGACGACCATTCGCTTTTCCTTTTCGCGAACAGTCTGGAGGTTGCGGAGAATATCGTCGACAGGATCGGCCTCCAGAAGCTCAGGTGGGAGGTTCTTTATCCGGAGGAGAAGCTCGGTGAGTTTCCTCTGCGAGAAACTTCGGGACCGCGCTTGTGAGGAGATATCTTTCAGTGCCAACAAGCTCTTGTTGACCGCAAGGTCCCCATAGTCATTGAGGATCCAAGAGTACCGCGGGGGCAATCCATCATCCGCTGAATCTGCCGGCGAGATTGCGTGGGCAAGCTGCTCGGAAATGTAGAATGCGGACAGAAGTGGGCGTCTCGCCTCGATATCGCGCTCCAGCGCCGGATACGCCGACATCACGAAGAAGAAAACCGGCAGGACAAAAGCGGGGGTCATGGAATACAAGAATCGTTTCATAGCTCCTTGTCTCTTGGCAAGGGGATTGACACCGTGACTGATCGGGAATCGCCCCGTGGTCACTTTTGCAGCATGCGTGCCAGATATTTCAGGCGACGGTGGTTCTTTAACACCTTCAGAGCTTTCCGGGTCTGTTTTAGAGCCGCGTCGCGGTCGCCGGACCTAATGAGCGATATGATCGAGTTTACCCATGCAGGGGCATAATCGGGGACTGATTCCAGGACCTTATCATAGACGACCGCGGCCTGGGCATATTCGCCCTGTTGTTCCAGGACCAGTGCCGAATAAAACAACCAGGCGGGTTGACGCGGAAACAGCCCGCGCAGCAATCGAAGGGCGTTGAGTGCCTTGTCGAATTGCTCTTGCTTGGCGGCCAGGAGCGCCCTCTGAACCAGAAACACCCTCAGGGGATCGGCATCCTTCAAAGGAGTGTTGATTATGCGGGATGATATCAAATGATCCAGATTTCTTTCCGCGGAGCGATCTTGAGGGCTGATATCCAGAACGCGACGGTACACCGTTGCAGCTTCTTTCCACTTTCCTTGATCTTCCAAGGCCGCTCCCATCTGAACCAGCGCTCGCACATTCTTCGGGGACCCAATCAGATATTCGCGGAAAGCTTCGACCGCCTCACGTCCTTTACCTGCGATCCTAAGCGCTTCGCCCTTTTCCAATTGGGAACGATCCGCTATGGAGTCCCCGTACCCGCCCAAAACGGCTAGACCTGCCAAGCAGTAGATCCACTTTCTTGATGACACGGTTAGCATCCTTGAAAAACCTCAACGATAGGCCGAGCAGATACAAATATCACAAGATTCTCTCAAATCAAAAGATTCCCACCTGGAGTTGTAAGCATTCAGTCATCCGCGGGCGCCGGCAGGATGTCATTGCGAGCGGAGCGAAGCAATCTCCTGCGTGCTAAATATGGGGATTGCCTCGTCGATTCACTCCTCGCAATGACACACACGATGAGATGATCTGCCCCGCGAAACTGAAGGCTTACTCCTGAGAGACGCAACTTGCTCTGAGTCCCAATGCGTGATAGAGTAAAAAATACAAAACTTTCAGGGGTATCCGTTGGATCTTCTCGAATCTGTCCAATCCGTGATGGAGCGCCTGGAGCAGGAACTGATTCAGCAGTTGCAGAGCCGGGTGCCTGCTGCATATGAAATAGGCGCGCATCTCATGAGCAGCGGTGGAAAGAGGATTCGTCCACAGCTGACCATCATAGCGGCCCGCATGGGCGGATACACAGCCATGGGCGCTGTGAAGCTCTCCGGTGCTATCGAGATGATCCATACCGCTACACTTCTCCACGACGATGTGGTGGATCAAGCCGATACACGGCGAGGACACCCGGCCGCGAACACCGTGTGGCCCAACGAGATGTGTGTGCTCGGGGGTGACTTCTTACTGTCAAGGGCCTTCAACACTCTCACTTCCCTGAAGAACCTGCGCATACTGGAAATAGTTTCCAGGGCCACGGAACGGCTCAGTGAAGGGGAACTCTTCCAGATGGCGAACATAGGGAACATGGATTTTTCCGAAGACGACTATCTACAGGTAATTACCGACAAGACCGCGGTTTTGATGGAAGCGGCTTGCCGCGGGGGGGCTGTCCTGGGCGGCCTGAACAGTGACAGGGAAGAGGGGCTGGCGCGGTTCGGGTTTAACCTGGGAATCGCGTTTCAAATGACCGACGATGTCATAGATTATCGATCCGACAAAGATGTCATGGGAAAGAACCCGGGCAAGGATCTGGAAGAGGGCAAACTCACCCTGCCCCTTATCTATGCTCTGAAGACAGCGGAAGCGTCGGAGCGCGACCGAGTTCAGCAAATCATTGATCGGAGGCATGTAGCCGATTCAGACTTGCAGTGGGCAAGACAATTCCTCCATCTTCGAGGGGGAATTGAAAAAACCCTTGAAAAAAGTCGCGATTACTTGCACAAAGCCAAAGGGCGGCTTGCCGTCTTTCCGGAATCGGAAGAAAAGGCGGCCCTGATCAAATTGGCGGACAAGATACTCCACAGAACCTACTGACTTCGTGGAGGCCTTGGAGGGCTTTTGAGAAAGAATTTCCAGTACGACCGTTTAAGTCCGGACCCAGCATGTCGGGGACAATCGTTGATGAAAAGATACGGGATCCCGGCCGTTGTCGCGGTCGTCGCGGCCGTTCTGCTGTCCGGGTGCCCTTCAATTTGGTCATCCAAGACCGCGAAAGAGGAACCTAGCCCGGAGCAGCTCTTTGAAGACGCTGAAAAGAAATTCAAAAACGAGAGTTACTCAAAAGCTATCGAGATCTATGAACGTCTCAAATCCGCGCATCCCAACTTCGAGAAGATGCCGCAAGTGCAGATGAGGATCGCTGACTCTTTCTTCAAGAACGGCAAGTACGAGAACGCGGCATCCGAATATACCAGGTTCTCGGTGCTCTATCCAAAAGACGACGATGTTCCCAGAGCCAAGTACCAGGTCGCCATGTGCTATTTCAAACAGATGAAGAGGGTGGATCTGGACAACTCTATGGTGCGCCGAGCCACTGAGATCTTCAAAAAGGTCAAAGACGATTACAAGGATAGCAAATGGGGGAAGGAAGCTGCGACAAAATACGTAGAGTGCCGCAAGAAGCTGGCGGCCAAAGAATTTTACAAGGCGAAAGCTTACTACAACATCAAGCGGTACAGATCAGCACGCAAGGCGGCCAACCGCGTCCTGGAACAATACCCGAAACTCGGATTCGACAAACAGGCCAAAGCCCTCGTGAAGAAGGCGGAAGCCAAGGAGTGATCACTAATTTACATACCTAGAAACAACGGCGCCAACAAAGCATGAAAATGCCGGAAAGGCGCCGGTCCCATGCGTAGGGGCGTAGCATGCTACGCCCTCTTGGATAGTGGGTCCAAGACGGAACTCGGAAGATTTCCCAGTCCATTCATTCTCAGGTAAAGTTGAGATCAACGGAGTACGGTTCTGTTCTCGGGCGCCACTGCCGGCTTGCCCAGCACTGCTCTTCGGTACTCGTTTGATCGCACATCGGTATTAAGGTTCACAAACGCGCACGTCAACACGTCCGGTTTCTCTGATTTCCGGGCTCTCACCTCAACAGCTTATATACTCCTTTCTCCCAATCGTCCAAGCCCGATTTGTACCACCTGGAAAATCGCTTTCCCGACGGCCCACCGGCAATGTTGGTCCACATCTCGTCCTTTTCCAGTTCAGCTATCATGCGAAAAGAGGGGCTGAAAGTAGTCACGCGGCCTGCGTTCTTGAATATTTGGCCCTGAGGAATAGTGGCACGATTACCGGCAAGGGTTCGATTCTTTTCGTCAAAGCCCAAGAACCCGGGGAGTTTGCCGCCGAAGAAGATGTTGGTGAGGTCGTATTTCCGGGTATTTCCGTATTCTTCGGCCGGGACCGAGAGGCCCCGTTCTATGGCCTCCGTCAACTGCGCGTCCCGGTTGACCTCTTGAAACCAGGGTGAGTTTTCATCCATCAGCACGTCATCGAAGTTTCCATAGTAATCTGAGAACAGACCGGTTTCCTCGAAGATGTACCGGACCAGATCCTCGCCCAGACCGAATTTCCCGAATACCACGAGGATGGTGTTCAAATAGACGGACTCAAACAGCATTGCGGCCCTGGAGTCGGCCGTGTACGTGAATCCCCATTCCTTGAGGATGCGGCCGTTTTCCGTGTCCGGCAGCAGTGGCGCATACAAGGGCATTAGACGTTCCGCCTGCTTGGAAAACAGATCAAAGTGCATCTTCTTGATGTATTCAGGATCCACCCGGTCATTTTCCGCGAGCATCTGCCGGATGCGTTGCGCGCGGTACGGGCCCATGGGCAGGTTGATAGGATCGGCCTTACCGTATTCGTTCAAGTCATCGTTGGCAGTGCCAAAGTAGCCTTCTGCCGGGTTGAGGCACATGGGTAGTTCCGCGGGATCCACGAAACCCTGCCAGTCCTTGGTCTTGTCCCATCCCGGTATGGGAAGAAGGCCGCTGATCCCGTCGGGTCTGCTCGGCATCCGTCCATTCATCTGGTAGCCGATCGATCCTTCCCGGTCCGCCAGGACCCAGTTGAATGTGGGGGCCGCGATCCCGCGCAGTTTTTCCTGAGCTTCCTCCACGGTCTTCACCTCGTCGATGCGCATCATCCCTTCCAGGACATCACGGCCCGTGCGGGTTCGGGCGGTGAAGTTCATGGCAAGGTATTTCCCCGGGTCCTTGGGATCGCCTTCCAGGATACCGTGGTGGTTTTCGTAGAATGATAGGGTGATGGGCTCCCGCTTCCTGGGCCGAATCGTCTCGGTACGGCGCTCAAAGGGCAACCACTTCCCATCGTACAGGTATTCTTCGTCCCGGCAGTCTTCGATGAACCAGTCGATCATATCCATGAAGCCGTACGTGCCGGCCCAGGCCAGGTCGTTATGCCGGCCCATGATCATGCACGGGACCCCGGGCATGGTTATCCCCATGGTGAAGCGGTCCTCCCGCTTCCAAACCATCTCGTACCAGAGCGCGGGTAAGCGGTTGACCTCCATGTGAGGGTCTCCGGCCAGGAGGGCTTGCCCGGATTTCGTCCGATCGCGACTCACAGCCCAGTTATTACTGGCCCGAATGCTAGGGGCCAAACCCTGCCAGAACCGCTGCGGGACCATTTCTACAATCAAATTGATCTGTTGGATCAGGTCGTAGTCGATCTCTTCGGTCAGATACGGAAAGAGCGCCCTTATCCTTGCTTGATCCACATCGCTTCGGACCATCTGGATCAAGAATTTTTCCATGTCCCCCTGGGCTTGGGCCAGACCGACGAATCCCATGAGCTTGACCGTGATCAGACAATCCTTGATGTTCCACGGCTCAGGCTTGTATCCCACCATCAAGAATTCCAACGGCCGTCGATTCCGCTCCACCGCGGCGTTGATTCCACCCGCATAGGCCTCCAACTCCCCAAGAATGTCCGAAGGGAGTCCGGCCACCTCCTGTTCCAAATCCGCGGCCAGGTTCAGCCAGCGCATGTACTTGTCTATCTCGATCAGTTCGTCGCTACCCTCGAACTTCTCAGAGGCTCGGCCGTAGGCAATTTCTTTGACGAGCATCATCTGCACCGACCGGTCGTACCCGTGCGCGTACCCGATGCCGAAACAAAGGTCCTCCCGATTATCCGCGGTAACCTCAGGCACACCGTCCTTGTTCCGCTGAATCGTCACATCACCGTTTACAGCCCGGACTTTGAAGACATCCGTATTTTCGTGCACGATCCCGACCTCCTGTGAATAGTGTGAACGTTCCCGGCACTATATACCGGTTCTCGAAAGTTTTCACGGAATGAACCGGGGGCTCTCTTTTGCAAAAGACCGCCCCCGGACCCCCGCAGAAAACTCCTATCGAAGCGGCCTTCGTTCGCAGGCTCACTGGGCCGTGTCGGGCGTTACATGCGCGGGGCAATCCGAGAGTGGGTTCGGGCTTCGAGGAATGTTACGGTTTCTCAGCTTTTCGCATGAAAAGCTGAGAAACCGTAACACCCGCCGCAACAAGGAACACGAAGACACCTTTTTGCTCCTACCCAAGACCGCCGACCACCGGCTCATTTCGCGTCCAATTTTGAGAACGACTATAGCACACGCAGGAAGTTATTTCCGATCGGTGAAAGACTTCTTTATGTGGGGCAGGCTTTCCAGCCTGCCAATCCGTGAGAACCTTCGAGAACTGCTATAGAACAGGGAGTGATACAGAATAACGGCCCCGAAGGGGCAGTTGTTCCGCTTCACTCTCCATTGTATCTCCCGTGCCTTCTTTTTGCTCGCCGAATGGAGCTCCGCGTCGAAGTCAACGGTACACAAGCCCGGACGCCGGCCGTGTGCCGCGATACCATATGCGAATGATCCGCTCTTTCAAAGAGAAAGAAGTTGAGAGGCTGTTCAACGACCAAACACCGTCACGAAAGCTTCCGCCGGACATTCAAAGAACCGCTCTTAGGAAGCTTGCTCAAGTAGACGCCGCGGCTTCACTCACTGACCTTGCGGCGCTCCCCGGAAACCACTTGGAACCGCTCAAGGGAGACCGCCAAGGACAACACAGTCTCCGGATCAATAAGCAGTCGCGTATATGCTTCGTGTGGAGCGAAGACGGCAATGCTCACGACGTTGAAATCTGTGACTACCACTGATGAGGTGAACCCTATGACTACGAAACTGAACCCTATACACCCCGGTGAAGTGCTCTTATGTGACCTCATGGAACCCCTTGGGATCAGTCAAAATGCGCTGGCCAAGGCTATCGGTGTGGAACCCGGTCGCATTAACGCCATAGTCAACAGGCAACGGAGTATCACCGGAGATACCGCGCTGAGACTCGCCCGCTATTTCAACACCACCCCTGATTTTTGGATTAACTTGCAGAAGCGGTATGAGCTTCAAACCGCCAAGAATAGACTCGGAGATGCCGCGCTGAAGAACATTACTCCTCTGGTAGAGAGGGAGGACGCTTCAATCAACGCCACGTGAGACGGAAGTAATCTATAGGGATTCTAGGTATTTCTGTCGGAATGACCAGCCTGTGTAATTTGCCGCAAATATCGGAACAACGATGGGGTGGTTTTTACACTAGGCTTTTGTATGAGAATTCCATTTTTTCAAATACCGTGGCTTCCATGAGCGCCACCGCAGGCCGACTATCCAAGAGGGCGTAGCATGCTACGCCCCTACGGCCGGGACCCAACGCGGCACGGGTATTTTCATGCTTGATTGTGCCCTTCCCCGGCATGGGTGTTCATAGGAATGCGCTTTCATAGATGTGATATTCCACCCTCCCCCTTGCCCCCTCCCGTCAAGGGAGGGGGCAAGGGGG
>CAZGNL010000162.1:6052-12157 GCA_964527475.1 uncultured Syntrophaceae bacterium | reverse complement strand
CGCCCTGCGCGGAGCAGCTACCGAGAAAAGGTTCCCCCAGATTACTCTTCAAAAGGCGAATCCGTATCAGCTCTTGGATCGAACGTTCTGTTGAATGTAATCGACGATCGTTTCAGTCAGCGTTCCACCGCGAAAAACTTCATCAACTCCCATCTCTTTCATGACCGGGATATCCTCGGGAGGGAAGGAACCTCCGACCACAAATAGGACGTCATCCATCTCATTTTTCTTCATTTCGTCAACGATCTTTGGGGTGTACACCAGATGCTCGCCTGACAGGTAACTCAAACCGATCACATCCGCGTCCTCATCAATTGCCGCTTTGACGATGCCTTCAGGGCTCTGATACATCCCCATGTACACAACCTCCATGCCCGCCTCCTTCAGCAGAGACGCCACAACCTTGGCGCCCCGATCGTGACCGTCCAGACCGACCTTGCTCACAATGACCTTTATCTTTTCCTTGCCCATGTCGGCAGCCTCCAAAGCGCCGGGGATCAATCAAACGGGGACTGAATGATCTCCATTGGATCGTAAGAATAACCGAAAGTCTCGCGGACCGTGCCCAGCAGTTCCGCTGTGGTGGCAAACGCCTTGGTGGCTTCTATCATTGCCGGGATGGTATTCTTCCCATCGGCCGCGTCATCTCTGAGGCGTTTGACAGCGTCCTCCAGCGTAGCCCTGGATCGGGTCCGCTTCAGCTCCGTGACATCCTCTATCTGGCCTTGGGCCGATTGCTCCGCTACGCGTTGTACTCCCAGCGGAGTTGTGGTCTCCGGCTCTGAGTCGAATATGTTTACCCCGACAATCAGCTTTTCGTCCGCGTCAATCTCTTTCTGCCGCTCGATTGCCTCGGCCTCGAATCGACGATCCAGCCACTCGGTCCTGATCGCCTCCTCCATGCCGCCAACGTCTTCAACCTCTTTCATAACCTTCAGCGCTTCTTCCTCTATCTTGTCGGTGAGGCTCTCTATGAAGTACGAGCCGCCCAGAGGATCGGCCACGTTTGTCACGCCGGTCTCATACGCCAGAATCTGCTGAGTCCTGAGCGCCTGGAGGTGCCCTTTTTCGGTCGGGAGGCACATGGGTTCGTCATAAGAGCAACAGTGCAAGGATTGCACTCCACCCAGCACCGCGGCCAGGGCCTCATAAGCAATTCTCACTATGTTGTTGAGCGGCTGCTGAGGAATGAGGGAACAGCCCGCAGTATGCACCGCGAACCGGAACTGCATGGAACGCGGGGCCTTGGCGCCGTACTTCTCCTTGAGCAGCCTAGCCCACATTCTCCTGGCCGCGCGGATCTTGGCGATCTCCTCAAAGAAGTCCACATGGCACGACACATAGAAGGTGAACCGAGGAGCAAACTCGTCAATGTTCAGACCTCGTCGGATGAGTTCGTCCAGGTAGCACATGGCGATGCCGAACCCAAAGGCCACCTCCTGGGGAGCGGTGATGCCCTGTTCTCGCAGATCGTACATGTTGAGCGTGGTGTAGTACCACTTGGGCATGTGTCGCGTGCAGTACTCCATCACATCACACCCCAGCTTGATGGACAGATCCAGAGGGCAAGCCGGCCTGAAGCCACAGTACCGGAAGTGGATCGGATCGTTCTGGATGGAACCGCGGAGCGCGGAAATGTCGTGCCCCTTTTCTTGAGCTACAGCCACATACTGGGCCATAGTCGGGGCCGCGGCCGTGGACGCGGTGATCAGCGACCAACTGACCTTATCCAGAGGGATATCCCCCACAAGCGTTTCCATGTCCTTGACGGAAGTAATGTTCACGCCGGTGAGACCTACCTCGTTTTGCGCCCAGGGGTGGTCCGCGTCCAGGCCCATCTCGTAGGTCACATCTGCGATGGTGTTCAGGCCTGTGCCGCCGTGTTCAAAGCAGAACGCGGCCCGCTCGTGAGTATCAGCGGGCGAGCCGATGCCCACTACCTCACGCCTGGTCCAATAGCGGCCCCGGAACATGTTGCGGTGGATACCCCTGGTGAACGGATACTCCCCCGCGTCCGCGATTTCCGCCTTGTAGTCCTCTTCCGCCCTGTCCTCAGGCGTGTAAATCTCCTTGATCTCGTAGCCGGACCAGGTTCGGGCGCTCTGAGGTTTGTCATAGTAGGACTTGAGATAATCGTCCCAGTTGACATCGGGACTTGGGTCCTGTGCTTCCTTGGCTGCTCGGCCGTCGCTCATTTCTTTTCTCCTCATGTCTGCCTTTGAGGGACGCGGGCAAAAGGGCGCCAGGAATTGCCGCGGTCTGGAACGGCAATTCCGACTCTTTCAGGTCGCCTGATCCTCTCTGATTTTCTCATGATCGCAATGTGAACGCTCGGTTTTTTTGCTTGACTTTCCGCCCCGCTTGTCCTAACCAATGAGTTAGATAAACTATCTGGCCGGTCAACAACATAACAGCAGGGTCCATCCACAGTCAAGGAATTTCTTCGTGGGCCCGTAAGCCTCCAGTTGTCGGTAGGTCGGCAAGAATGCCCATGTTCTTCTCTCTAATGGGCGGTAATACCAATGCGCAATCAAGAGAGTGAGATCGGTTTCTTGGGTGCCACTGCTGGCTTGCCCAGCCGTGCTCTTTATCACTTGTTTGAACGCGCATTGGTATAAGAGGGCGCACACACAGGTGCGCCCCTACGGACGCGTGCAATGATTGCCGGTAGGGGCAGACCTATGTGTCTGCCCTTTCTACATCAACGTCCCCATAATTGAAGACTAACGCGGGCCCACATTATGTCGAGAACAGCAGATGACACATGTGCAGCAGAATGATTTCCGAGGTTTGGATAAGAGTCTACGGAAACAGAAAATCATTGACACCGCGATAGAGGTGTTTCACGAGAAAGGCTACCGGTCCGCCACTTTGGAAGACGTGGCCAAGGTGTTGGGCTTGACCAAGGCCGCTCTGTACCATTACGTCTCCTCAAAAGAGGAATTGCTGTCGATTATCTACATTCAGGCCATTGACAGCTTCTTTGCGAACGCTTTTGAAATCGCGGGCCGCGACCTCACGCCGCGTGAGAAGCTGCGGTTGCTCATCCACGATCACGTAGAGCGTATCATCACGGACAATCTTGCCATGTTCGCAGTCTTCTTCAGCGAGGAGAATCAACTACCTGAAGCTGACTTCCGGAAGATTCGCAAGGAACAGCGGAAGTACAACCGGGTTTTCGAGCAGATCATCGAGGACGGAATCGCTCAGGGCTTGTTCCGGCCGGTTGATCCGAGTTTGCAGGTCTATGCGATCCTTGGGATGCTCAATTGGCTCTACCGATGGTACAAGCCCGGTACCGGCCGTCAGACCCCGGATGAGATCGCGGATCATTTAGTGGACCTGATAGAAAACGGCTGCCTCACATTGCAGACCCAACCAAAGCAAGCCACTGAGGCAAACGCCAAACCGATGACCCCAAAACAAATCCTTGCGGAATTGAAGAGTCAGTCCGAGACCATGACCAAGCTGATACAAGAGATGGAGAAGTTGGTCTAGACCAGGGTAAATGGGGATGTTCATCACAGGGGAATTCCGTATGGTGTCCCCGAAATTCCGCCGGTGTCCTAGCGTTTCTTTGCCCGCGTGGGCGCTGCATTTGCGCGGTGTGGCGGGAAAGGCCCGCGGCCGGGGTTATCGACCGGAGGCATGGAAGTTACGTCTGTGGGCGGGTGGTGGTTGTGGGTTGCTGGAATCTTGGAAAAAACAATTCGCTACTGGAGACGAAATTAGCTATTATTAGGCTACCGAGGATGGGCCTCAGAGAGAACGTCTAGAAGTGACACTGATCCGACCTATGGCATTTGAGATAACATTATGAGCGGCAACACACATTATTCGGACACCTTTTCTCGATCCGATTTGTTCACCGGCATAGCAATAGAGAAACATACCGATATTCTGAATCGTGGTCATCGTATCCTTTTCAAATCGGGTGAACCGCTCTTTCGCGAGGGTGATCCAGCCCTGAGATGCTACTTTGTTCTAAATGGTCGTCTCAAACTGTCAAGGCTCCATGAACAGGGGAAAGAGGCCATTCTTCGTTATATCAACCCCGGAGAGTTCACAGCCGCCATAGCTGTTTTCAAGGGAAAGTATTACCCGGTCACGGCGGAAGCCATCGGCGCTACGGAGGTGGTTGGCTGGGACAAGGAAACCATGCTGAAACTCATGCTGGAATATGCTCCATTGGCTGTCAACATGCTCCGAGCCGTCATCGACCGCATAGACGAATTACAGACCCGGTACCTGGAGATCTACGCCGAACAGGTGGAACAGCGCCTCGCTCGTGCCCTTTTGCGAATCATGAAACAAGCCGGCCGAAAAACCAATGAAGGTATCCTAATTGACTTTCGGCTCAGCCGCCAGGAATTGGCTGACTATACCGGTACGACCCTGTATACGGTGAGCCGCACCCTCAGTGTCTGGGAAAAAGGCGGCTGGATCAAGTCGGGACGTGAACGAATCACCGTTATCGACCCGCATGCCTTGGTAACGTTTGCTGAGAAAGTCCGACCGGCACGCCCCTAATCGATCATCTCGCCCGTTTTTTTTCGTTACATCACGGTTTTCAAAAAAAATCCTGTTGTTTGCGCCGGCGCAAAGACGTGGGCTGAAACAACAGATATCCTTGACTCCAACGATGACCAGTGAACAATGGAAAGGAAAAAGACCAATTATGGAGCCCCGCTTATCGTCGGACATGACCGTAAAGGAACTCCTGGATTGGCACCCGCAGCTCCTGCAAACGTTCATGGATCTGGGTCTGCTGTGTGTGGGCTGTCCCACGGAGGCCTTCCACACCGTGGCGGATGTTGCTCGGGAGTCCGGGCTCGATCAGGATCAACTGCTTCATCGACTACAACAAGCCATCGCCGATTCAATGGCGACAACAGGACGGAAACCATAATCACTCAAACGAAAGGAAACCCATAATGTTCTGTTTTCAATGCCAAGAAACCGCCAGAAACACCGGCTGCACCGTCAAAGGCGTTTGCGGAAAGCCGGAGGAAACCGCCAACCTTCAAGACCTGTTGATCTTTGTGCTCAAAGGAATTTCGGTCTATGGTGAAAAGCTCAAGGAACTAGGCGCCGCGGACCGCAGCAACGACGAATTTATCTCCCAGGGCCTGTTTGCCACTATCACCAATGCCAATTGGGACAACGCGCGCTTCACGGCGATGATCCAGGATGGGGTCCAGCGGCGAGACCGCCTGAAGTCCAAGTTCCTGGCCGCTTACAAGCAGAAAAACGGCCGTGATTTCGACGGATCGCTGCCCGAGGCAGCCACCTGGACCGCTGGCGACTCATCTGTTTTCGCGGAAAAGGCCAAGACCGTAGGCGTGCAGGCCACCGAAAATGAGGATGTGCGGTCCCTGCGGGAGCTGTTGACCATCGGCCTGAAAGGGATCGCCGCCTATGCCGACCACGCCGCCATCCTGGGATTTCAAAAAGATGAGATCAACGATTCTATGATGGAAGCATTGGCCTCCACGACTAAAGACCTGTCGGTGGACGAGATGGTCGCGCAGGTGCTGAAAGCCGGCGAGACGGCGGTGTCCGCTATGGCCCTTCTGGACCAGGCCAATACCACGGCCTACGGCAACCCGGAAATCACGGAAGTGAACATCGGCGTGGGCAATAATCCGGGGATTCTGATCTCCGGCCATGATTTGAAAGACATGGAAGAACTGCTGAAACAGACCGAGGGCACAGGGGTCGATGTCTACTCGCACGGCGAGATGCTCCCGGCCAACTCCTATCCGGCCTTCAAGAAGTACGACCATTTTGTGGGCAACTACGGTGGATCGTGGTGGCATCAGAACAAGGAGTTTGAATCCTTTAACGGTCCGATCCTGATGACCACCAACTGCCTGGTGCCTCTGAAGAGAGAGAACACCTACCTGGACCGGCTGTTTATAACGGGTGTCATGGGCTTTGAGGGCGCCACGTGCATTGCCGACCGGCCCGAGGGCGGCGCCAAAGACTTCTCCGCCCTGATCGCCAAAGCCAAGACCTGCCCTCCGCCCACCGAGATCGAGACCGGCGCCGTCGTCGGCGGGTTTGCCCACAACCAGGTTTTAGCTCTCGCAGACAAAGTTGTCG
>CAZGNL010000162.1:0-6042 GCA_964527475.1 uncultured Syntrophaceae bacterium | reverse complement strand
ATCCGGGGCCATCAAGCGTTTCGTCGTTATGGCCGGCTGCGACGGCCGTCAAAAAGCCCGCAGCTACTATACCGAGGTTGCCGAAAACCTGCCAAATGACACGGTGATCCTTACCGCCGGCTGTGCCAAGTACCGATACAACAAACTGGACCTGGGCGACATCGGTGGCATTCCCCGCGTGCTGGATGCCGGCCAGTGCAACGACTCTTATTCTCTCGCCGTGATCGCCCTGAAACTCAAAGAGGTGTTCGCCCTGGATGACATCAACGACCTGCCGATCTCCTACGACATTGCCTGGTACGAACAAAAGGCGGTAGCCGTGCTCCTGGCCCTGCTGTTCCTCGGCGTTAAGGGCATTCGGCTGGGGCCGACGCTGCCGGCCTTCCTGTCACCCAACGTGGCCAAGGTGTTGGTGGAGAAATTCGATATCAAACCCATTGGCATTGTTCAAGAGGATATCGCGGCGATGATGGCCGGAAAATAGGCAAGAAAATCTTCTACCGGTAAGGAAAAACCATGGACAAATGGCGGTGTATCCCTTGTGACTTCATTTACGACCCTGCGGACGGAGACTCAGAAGGCGACATAATGCCGGGCGTCGCTTTTGAGGACTTGCCCGACGACTGGGTGTGCCCCATCTGCGGTGTCGGCAAAGATGAATTCGAAAAATTGGACTAAGCAGCTGTCAAGAACCATAAGCTCGGCTTGTCGGCAGCAAGAACGCTGCCGACAAGCCGTTTCACTCCTCGGAACGACATGCTCGATGAGAAGATCTGCCCCGCCAAACTGAAGGGTTATTCCATCACGCAAAAGAAATCCGGCTCTTTGCCTTTTTCTGTTGTAGAATGAGCCATTGTCAGCGAACCATAAACCGCAGACTTCTCCGGAGAGGAGGGGAAAATGGAACCCAGACCCATTATCGCTCTAATCCTACGCCAGGTCATTTATGGCCTTTTCCAGTTGTTGGCCTATCATGCGTACGGATGGATCTTTCTGGTCGGCGCATGGACAGTGTTGATCGTTGTGTGTTGGATTGAAATGAAGAGCTCTTTGCACAAGGTATCTGAAACCATTGTCCAGACGGCCTGGTTCATTTTCATTCTCTCCGCTGTTCACACGGGACACGTTGCCATCTAGGGCCGTGTCGTCTGACGGGTCACAGTGTGAATCGCGCCGCGGGTTCCCGTGATCCGCGGGGCCCGGGATGTTCTATCCGAAGAGCTTCTCGGGGACGAAGTCCTTCTCACGGACCTCCTTCATTGAGATCGCTTCGGTGGGGCAGGTCACCAGGCAGAGACCGCATCCGAGGCATTTCTCGGGATCTACCTTTGCCGCTTCATCGGTGTCTACGGTTATGGCGCCGAAGAAGCACCTACTCACACAAATCTCGCACGAATCGCACTCATCCTCGTCCACTTCAGCCAGGAAGCGGCTCGGTTCGATCACTCGGATTCCTTGCTCGATAAGAATAGGCATGGTCATGCAGCAACACTCGCAACAGTTACAGATGAAATGGTCTGCATTCTGCTTGTTCATGACCACGTGGATCAGGCCTTCCTCTTCGCACTCCCGGACCAGGTCCAGGGTTTCCTGCTTGGTGAGTTCTCGCCCGGTCCCTCTGGTAATGGAATACTCCGCCGCTCGATTGATTTGTATGCACGCCTCCAACTTCTTGTCGCATTTGTGCGCGGTAAGGCGGCATGTACACTTGGCCACAGCCCGGGTCCGAGAAGTTTCTACGATCTCACGGATGTCCTCGAAGGCCAGCACATGGGTCTTCGCGGGGAGCGTAATGCCGATCGGAATAACACGAGTGAAGGGCCGAGGAAGCATCTGGCTTAACATTTTTGCCACGTCGGGCCACTCGACTTCCATGAACTCCTGCCACAGATCGAGGAACTCTTTGGGAGCGTCCGGCCACAGTACTGTTGCGTCGTGGAACTGAATCAGATCACGACACAGTCGATATGCAGGCGGATCGGCCTTCGGCACAGGAAAGACGAGGCCCTTGATGAATAGTGTGTCCAGTGAAGCAGTGACGTCATCAAGGGTCCTGCCGAGTTTTTCGGCTGCGCTCGCGGCATCCGCGGGCAAGGCCAGGAGCAAGTCGACTTCACTCTCGTCGGCGATCATCTTAAACAGCCGGGGGATTCTTTCCGATTGACCGACGCCCATTCGACCGGCCAATTCCAAATATTGAGATTTCATTGATATTTCCTCAATCAGTGTTTCATTGACGGTACACGTCTTGTTCAGGTTTCAATCTACCGGGACTAACGCAAGGCCTTCTTGTCCACCTTGCCCACAGGAGTCAAGGGTACCTCATCTACGAACTCAATCACTTTTGGAATTTTGTAGGGAGCGAGATTCTCCTTTGAGAATGCCAGGATGTCGGCCTTGACCTTCTCATGATCCTTTTCCTTGTAACCGGGACGCAGCTGGGCCACAAGCTTGACGATCTCGCTCCCCGGCCTATCGGGGTTGGGGAGCCCTACTATCGCACACAGGTCTATGGCATCGAGTTCATAGAGCTTCTCCTCGATCTCCCTGGAAAAGACCTTGAACCCACCCACGCTGAGCATGTCCTTGGCCCGGTCAACTATGAAAAAGAAGCCGTCCTCATCCATTCTGGCCACATCTCCCGTGTGCAACCAGGTCTCACCGTCATGATCGCGTAGGGCTATCGCGGTCTCCTCAGGCTTGTTCAGGTAGCCCTTCATTACCTGGGGACCTCTGGCTATCACTTCACCCTCTTCGCCGACCGGGACGTCTTTGGTTCCGGTCTCAAGGTCCACAATCCTCACCCCTGTGCCTGAGATCGGCACTCCCACGGAACCTATTTTTCGCTTATTATGCCTCGGGTTCGAGATAACTACCGCGATGGTCTCGGTCATGCCGAACCCTTCCATCAGCACCCGCTTACCAGTGACAGCTTCGAACTCCTTGATCGATTCCGCGGGGTAGGGAGAAGCGCCGGAAAAGCACAACTCCAGGTTAGAGAAATCCGCGTCACGGAAGAGGGGTTCCTCAATCAGCATCATGTACAGGGATGGCACATTCACCAGGAAGCTCGGCCGGTACCTGCGGAACTCCTTCGCCATATGCTTTGTATCCCTCGGATTGGGGACCAGGATCTGAGTCCCGCCCAGGGTGAGCGCGAGCATACCTACGGTCAGGCCCGCCAAATGGAAGAATGGAAAGCCGGAGAGCGCGACCACTTCACCGCGTTTGACCCCGGTCCAATTCACCATCTGATAGGTATTCGCCACTACGTTCCGATGGGTGAGTATCGTCCCTTTGGGCAGGCCGGTGGTTCCGCCGGTGTACTGGATCAGACAATGATCATCAGGAGTCAAGCTGACCTTGGGGTCTTCGGCCGGGTACTTGGCCAATATTTCCTTGAACTGAACGACCTGCTTGCCCGGCAATGGATGGACCTTGCCCGTAGGGATTCTTCTGAGCAGCGTGCCCAGGACACGCTTGAACGCAGGCATAAAATCGCCCAGTCCTGTAGTCACAATGAGTTTGAGACGCGGGAACTGATCCGCGGCCCCTGCCAAACGATGCTCGAATATTGCGTCGAGTGTGACGAGGCACTTAGCGTTACAGTCGTTCACCTGATGGGCCAATTCCCTGGTCGTGAGCAGCGGGGACACTCCCGAGGCAGCGCAGCCGGCTTTCAGAATCCCGAGGAAGGCTATCAGGTACTGAGGGATATTGGGGGCGCATATACCAACGACATCCCCTGGTCCGAATCCATTTTCTTTGAGAAAACTCGCGAAACGGTCAGCCTGCTCACTGAGCTCCCTGAAGCGCGTTGCGATGCCCATGAAGTGGAACGCTACATGATCCGGAAATTCGGAGGCTGCTTCGTTGTAACGGTCAACGAGCGTCATCTCCGGAATCACGATTTCAGGTTCCACTCCCTCATCGTACCACTTGAGCCAAGGTCTGTCCGAGTATTTCATCCGTTCAATCTCCAGTTCCGACATTAGTAATAAATCGGCTGAACCGAACTGTGCCGCCGTCGCTGCTTTCAGCCTCTGAGCCAGCCGTTTTCCTTATACCATGAAATGGTTTCCTTCAGGCCCTTTTCAGCCGTAGGATACGTGAACTCGAATCCCGTAGACTTAAGCTTGCTGTTGTCGAAAATCTTCTCACAGGCAAAGTACTCCAAAACCGGCCTTTCAAGAAAGGGTTTGCCTCCGAAAACCCGCGCCAGGAATTGCGAAATGACTGCCACAGGGACCAGGACCTTCAGGGGCAGAAAAAGGAAATCCTTCTCCGTTCCAATAACCTCGCGAGAGATCAGCCGGAAAAACTCTATGGTGGTAATAGAGCTGTCATCGCTGATAGTGTAAGCCTCGCCAATGGTGGAATCATCGCCATATAAATGGATCGCGGCCCGACACAGATCCAGCACGTGAATGAACGCGTCGGTCTTGTCACCTTTGCCCAGCATCAGCAGTTTCTTCTTGTTTCGATCCTGGTATACTCTTGCAAAAGCCTCGTATAGTCCATACTCGGCTCGGATGCCGTACACTGCCGCGGGTCTGATTATTGTAGCGCGCAGCCCGGCTTCCTTGATGTACTTCCGGATTACCTTTTCGCCCTCCCACTTGCTGACGTTGTAGTTGTTCAGCGGAGGCGTCAATTTCTCCGAGTCCTCGTTTACCGGCGCCTTTGTGTGCATTCCAAAGCCGTACACATTCACTGACGACCAATGGATCAATCGTTTTACACCGGCCTTGACGGCGGCGTCACAGATGTTCTCCACCGCGTCCACATTGACCGCGAACATGGGCTTGTCCGGCGTTGAATAGTCGAGCAGGCCCGCTACGTGAAACACCCCTTCCACCCCGCTGACCAGCTGATCCAAACCTTGTCTTTTCGTCAGGTCCGCGGCAATGAATTCCACGTCCAGCGCCTCGAACAAGGCCCCATAATGCCTGCTGGATACGTCCGTCGCTCTTACGGTGAACCCGGCTTTGACCGCTTCCATCACCAGATGATGACCAACGAAGCCCGCGGCCCCGGTTATCAAAACAAGACCTCTATCTGCACTCGACATCACGCGCCTCCTCGTTCGGAATAGCCATGCGTCCAAGAACGTTGGTTTCCGGTTTTTTCTGCCTGCCCCCCGTCGCAGCCTCTGAGATAACACATTGGTTGCTCAGTGTACATGCTTCCGCCTGATTTTCAACCATTTTCAGTGCCTGCCGGTAAACATAGCTTGGAAAAGGGATCGCAGGCACAATTCACGAAACCCGAATGCATCTGTCGGTAGTTCCATCAGGCCTCAATCAGTTTTGCAAGCCCGGCCAGCTACTTTGCCCGTGTCTTCTTCCCGACGGTCATGTCTTTGGTTCTGATGATCAGTGAATGGGAAGGGTCTTCCTCGACTGGATAGTGGACAACGTCACCGAGACCATTTCTGCGAATTGCGCCAACGTTCAGTCTGGCCAATCTTTCTTGATCCGCAGAAGCACATTGTCAGTGTCGTGAATCTTGATCTCGTCCATACTATCGTGTGCTAAATCCAGGAAAGAAATTTCGAGATGGCAGAGCTCTCGGCAAGCGGTCCCGTAAATTCTCCTTCTTCCCAGCTGTCCGGGTTCTCTTCAGGACAGAGCAGGTACTCATAGTTTGGTGTGCCCTCCTTGAGGGCAAAGCTCAGTTCAAATGCCTTGCCATTTATCGTCCACTCGAACTGGATAACACCTTCAGGCCCTGGAAATACCTCAGGCTGAGGAAGCTGTACTCCCATTTGCTCAGCAGCGTACTTCATGTCTTGTATCACCGAGTAGGCCAACTCCACAGTGTCATCCTGAAAACCACGGCTGCCGTACGAGTCCCAGTTGTGTTGCAACTGCCTGATATGTTCAAGCCTCTTCACAAGTTCAGGGTACACCTTCTGCATCTCGGCCCTTCTCTCCAGCGAGATGAAGCTAGCGTAAGATTTCAGTTCTTCCGGGCTTGGTTCTTGACATGACTGTCCGGTTAAGTGCTGAGCATTCTCTGTGAGTCCGCCCAGCAAGGCGC
>CAZGNL010000161.1:0-12230 GCA_964527475.1 uncultured Syntrophaceae bacterium | reverse complement strand
TTGGAGGGGAGACTCATCTCCCCTCCAAACCACCCCATACGTGGACCCCATTGCTGTGCTCAAGACGAAGGGACTTTTATAGGAATTCGCTTTCAAACGTGTGACACGTGTTCATACAAGGGCCATCAGTCAGCGGAAGAAATCCTTTCATTCCCTCCTTTGAAAAATGGGGGTTGGGGGGATTTCCCCTCTATGAGCATCGGAACCGGATTTGAAGTATCGGACAACTTTTTGGACACTTGCTACACAAGAGCAGTCTTTCTTGCCAGGCCCGGCCCTACTTGGACATGATCGTGAACTTGTCCAAAAGGTGGTCCGGGTGGTACGAGAGTTTCGCCTTTCTCAAGCCTTCCACGCCAAGGTCCTGTTCCCGGTTTATGTACTTGACGTGGGACCAGGTGTTTGCGCAAAAAATCTGGTTGATTGCCGCGTACAGACCGGGGATTGCAGGATTCGCCTTCTCTATGTGTACGACCGCTGTCTCAGGGTTGAGCATTTCCCCAAAGGAAAAAGCCTCCACCCTGGAGTCGATCGAGATTGCGCCCCCTCTGAATCCCAGATTCGGGAAATGGGAGACCGCTTCATGAATCGCAATGCCTTCCTGAAACAGCCCGGGGTTTAGAGTGCACTCCCTCAGTTGGCACCAGGCCTCCTGCAGATCCAGCACTCCCTTGACAAGGTCTTCGTCGAACGCCTTATACTCAAATTCGTGATTCTTCACAAACCTGTTCACATGATTCTTCTTCCCGTGGTACCTCTTTCCGGGCAGCCCGATAAGGTTCTCTGTCAGATACACATAGTCGCTGTTGTCACGATCTTGCTCAATCAGATACTTCTCGCTGTCAACGTGCTCTCGGACAAAACCGCGGTCAGCCCGGCAGACCTTAGAATCTGATGACATGTTTCGGAGATCCGCACACAGAAGGTCCAAAGCGACTGCCTTGTTTCCTCCACCGATTGGTTGCAATCCAAAGGGAGGACCTTCTTCCGGCTCAAGAACTATCAAGAGGCAGTCTTCACGTACTCGCCACATAGGTCGGTACCTGTGCCGCCACATGAAAAGATTCGTGAAGCTAAGCTCGGAGGTCACGGGAGGATCCGCGGAGAGAAATTCCGCGAAAACATCTCTGTCATTAATCTCTATGGGTTTGAAATCATCCATTCTGCAACTCCCGGTCACTTTTTCTCGGCGCCCGAACGCACATCGTTGCCGGCTGGTTCTTCAATCGTATCAGATGATCTTCTTCCGCGCAGGGAAAAGTTGATACTCGACTTCATTGCCTGGAAAGGGACCCGCCAATCTCTCAGACGCTCACTCTCCTAATGAACCCAAACTCCCCTTAGTTGCATCCCTTTAGATGAGGGCAAGGTCATTTTACGGTATTTAGGATCGCGGATAGCTTGGCTTGCGCAGCAAAGCGCAGGTCGGAAGAAATGAGCAGGTGGCAATGATCTCAATCAAACAGGTCTTGGTAAGTGCAGTGGCGAGCCTGTTGCTCGGATTTGCGATCTGGGCCGTGATTACAGGAAAGATCGGAGTTAATGCGATGGAAACAGATTCAGTTGTCACTTCCGACCATAGTGGTCGGGCCCCGCTGTCTCCCGGGAGGCCGAACAGGCTTATCAACGAGAAGAGTCCGTATCTGCTCCAGCATGCTCACAATCCCGTTGATTGGTATCCCTGGGGAGAAGAGGCTTTTGAGAAGGCCCGCAAGGAAGACAAGCCCATTTTTCTGTCCATTGGTTATTCCACGTGCCATTGGTGTCATGTAATGGAACGTGAGTCCTTTGAGGATCCGGAAGTCGCGAAACTGATGAACGACACCTGGGTATCGATCAAAGTTGACCGGGAGGAGAGGCCGGACATCGACCATGTGTACATGACGGTGTGTCAGATGCTCACAGGGGCCGGCGGGTGGCCGCTCAATATTGTGATGACACCGGACAAGAAGCCCTTCTTCGCGGGCACGTATTTTCCAAAAGAGACCAGATTGGGCAGAATCGGAATGCTGGATCTTGCAGCCAGGATAAAAGAACTGTGGTCTACTAGACGCTCTGATCTGCTCCAGTCCTCGAACAAGATAATGGCGGCTCTGCAGGAAGCTCCCAATGAAGGGCAGGGCGCAGCCCCGGGGCTGGAAACCATGAAGACAGCGTTTGAGCAGCTATCCCAACGTTTTGACGAGAATCATGGTGGGTTCAGCAATGCTCCCAAGTTTCCTGCTCCACATAACATGCTGTTTCTTCTACGTTATTGGAAAAGAACAACGGATTCAACGGCCCTTGCGATGGTTGAGAAGACCCTTGCCGACATGAGACTTGGAGGGGTCTACGATCATGTAGGCTTTGGTTTTCACAGGTATTCAACCGACCCTGAGTGGCTTGTGCCCCACTTTGAAAAGATGCTCTACGATCAGGCCATGCTCGCTATGGTTTACTCTGAGGCTTATCAAGCTACCGGCAAAAAGGATTACGCGGGTACGGTGCGGGAGATACTGACCTACATTCTCCGCGACATGACTGATCCAGGGGGAGGCTTCTATTCGGCTGAAGACGCGGACAGCGAGGGCGAGGAGGGCAAGTTCTACGTGTGGAATCAGGACGAGATCCGAAAGGCGCTCGACAAGACCGAAGCAGAGCTTGTCATGCGGGTCTTCAATGTCCGGCCCGATGGCAATTTCAGAGAAGAAGCCACGGGAAAGATCACAGGAACAAACATTCTGCACTCCGGAAAGCCTTTGGGGCAAATAGCCGCTGACCTCAACATGAAGGAAAGCGAACTGAGAGAGCACTTGGAAACCGCAAGACGCAAGCTCTTCCATATCCGGGAACAGCGTATTCATCCTCACAAGGACGATAAGATCCTTACGGATTGGAATGGACTGATGATTGCGGCATTGGCAAAGGCGGCTCAAGCCTTGGACGAGCCCGATTACGCGACCGCGGCCTCAAACGCGGCCGACTTTATCTTGTCCAACATGCGTGACAGGGATGGTCGATTGCTGCACCGTTTCAGAGAAGGCGCAGCCGGCCTGCCCGCGCACGTGGATGACTACGCGTTCTTCATTTGGGGGCTGATAGAGCTTTACGAGGCAACATTCGACGTTCGTTGGCTGAGAACAGCGTTGGAACTGAATGGCGATTTCGTCGCCAGGTTTTGGGATGAGAAATCAGGAGGCTTCTACTTTACGGCCAAAGACAGAAGAGATCTTCCGGTCCGCAAGAAGGAGATCTACGACGGCGCCACTCCATCCGGGAACTCCGTGGCCACCCTCAACTTGCTGCGTCTCGGTCGAATGACCGGCGCCACGGATCCGGAAGGCAAGGCGGAAGAGATCGGCCGCAGGTTTTCCGGTGATGTCGGTAGGTTACCCTCAGCTTTCACCATGTTGTTGTCGGCCTTCGAGTTCAGCCTGGGGCCGTCCCACGAAGTGGTCATTGCAGGACGAACCCGCGGCGAGGACACAACCCTGATGCTGAAACATCTCAGGAGAGGGTTCTTCCCGAACAAGGTGGTTCTTTTCAGGCCTGAAGATCAGAATGATCCGGAGATTGCCAAAATAGCTGACTTCACCAAGTTTCAGAAGATGATCAGGGGCAAGGCCACTGCTTACGTGTGCCGCAACTACAGTTGCGAGTTCCCCACAACAGACCCGAATAAAATGATTGAACTGCTGTCTAACAAACAACCCTGACCGACCTTGAACCGTCACGTGATATCATAGATGCGTCGGGTCAAGAGGGAGTGAGTGGCCTCACAGTCTGAGACGGAGATCCAATTGCTAGAGGCGGTTCCAACCCCCCCCTGTTGTGACGAAGTTGTGCAGGCGATCCAAACAGCTTCAGCTTCACAGCGTTGATCTGGTTGATGAAAAGCTGGTTTCATTGGCTACCCGGAGTTGGCCCGGCCGTCTTGCCGCACTGATCGAAGTCGCGGAGGTGAGAAGGTAGGAGCAGCACCTAATGGAGTATAAGTTGGTGCAATAGTTGGGAGTTTTTGGGGAGGGGTCTGGGGAGGGCCTTTTTGCAAAAAGGCCCTCCCCAGCATGCTCTTCAAAGTCTTCTATGTTTTGCAACCACTTCTAGAGTCAGGGCGCTTTATGGAACGTTCCCGGAATGATCTTCAAGTCACTGAAAGAAAGGCGAATCAGCCGTATTGGTTCTGGGGCATAGCCGGCCTGCTGCTGTTGGGACTGCACGTGGCATTGGCCTGGCTCTCCAAAGGATACGGGGTTGATGGGTCGGCGCCGGACAAGCTTGCCCTTACGCTGGTGGCTGTCGAGCTTGGAGCGTTCGGGATCTTTTGGGTGGCTGTCGCGAGAGTATCGCGGGCGCCTGGCAAAGGCTTGCTCATATGGATCATCGTGGTGGGCCTCGGTCTTCGCGCGGCCATGATGTTTTCGACTCCCATGTTTGAAGACGATTACTATCGTTACATGTGGGACGGCGCGGTATCGGCCGAGGGAATGAGCCCTTTTCGGTATTCGCCGAATCAGTTGCTGGAAGGTTCCGATCAAATCCCGGACCGATTTCGTGAGTTGGCGGAAGAGGGAAGGCCGACTCTGTCAAGGGTGAATCATCCCCATCTCCGGACCATTTATCCGCCGGTCGCTCAGGCTGTTTTCGCGGCCGCGTATCTTGTAAAGCCCTGGAGTATTCCAGCCCTTCGTCTTGTGCTGTTTCTATTCGACGTGGCCACCCTGCTGCTGTTGATGACAGCGCTCCGAAGTCTGGGCTTGTCGCTGCTGTGGATTGTGACCTACTCCTGGAACCCCCTCGTGGTCCACGAGATCTTCAATTCCGTTCACATGGATGTTATCACGCTTCCGTTTGCTCTTGGCGCGGTAATCCTCTCGGCACGGGGAAGGTATCTAGGGGCCTCTTTTGCCCTGGCTTTGGCCGTGGGCGTCAAACTGTGGCCGGTGGTGCTGCTGCCGGTGGTCCTGTCGCCGGTGATGAAAAGCCCGAAGAGGTTGATCCCGTGTCTTGCTCTTTTCTGTCTTGTGTGCGCAGGCATATTTCTTCCAATTCATGCGGCAGGTCTGGACGAGTTTTCCGGGTTCACGGCTTACGGCCGGTACTGGGAAATGAATGACGCTCTGTACATGCTGTTTTCGTGGGGGGTGGATCTATTTCTTAGGGCCGTGCAGCTTGACCCTGGATTTGTACAGATTGCGACCCGTTTTCTGGTCACGGGGATCCTCATTGCGTGGATCGTGTGGATCTCAAGGCGCCCAACAGATGATCCTGCCCTATTGTGGGAACGATCCCTCTTGATTGTGGCTGCTCTCTTCCTGCTCAGCCCCACGCAGTTTCCCTGGTATTACCTATGGGTGGCGCCGTTCCTGGTGATCCGGCCGCGGCCGTCCCTACTGATATTGAACGGTTTGCTGTCTCTTTACTACTTGCGATTCTATTTTGAGGCCCACAATAATGTGGCATACTTTGACAAGGGGATCGTCTGGCTGGAGTTTGTCCCGGTGTGGCTGCTCTTGATTCGGGAGTGGGTGAAGGGCCGATCCACAGCCGAACCCGCGTCTTATCCCGGATGATCAGCGGTGGAAACGGTTCCTTGCGGTGATGTGTCGCGCGACTCGGAGTGCGATATGTGTGGCGATTGCCGAATTGAATGACCCATATTCCCCGGTTGGTTCCCCAACCTTGAGAAGGGAAATCCCCCCTGCCCCCCTTTGGCAAAGGGGGGCAGGGGGGATTGTCATAGGAACGCTCATGCCGCAAAATCGAGGCACAGCGAAACACAAAAATGCCCGCCATCAGGTGGGTTACAGCCGTAGGGGCGTAGCATGTTACGCCCCTACGGATGCTCGGTCAGCGACGGCATTCGGCGGACTTCGCAACGCATCCATTTCAATAGGAACGCAAAGAACCACTCCAATAGGACAGAAATTCTGTCAATCGCTATAGCCCAGGGCCGCGGACCGGTGAATGATTATGAACAGTCTAACCCTTTTCGGAACAGCCCTAGCTCTCGGCGCGGACGCGTTTGCGGTGTCGGCTGCTGTTGCCGCGAGCTTGCCCGCTTTGACCGGACGGCACATATTCAGGTTGGTTTGGCATTTCGGCTTGTTTCAGGCACTGATGACCATTGTGGGCTGGTTCGGTGGAGAAGGCTTGTCCACTTTCATGTTTGGAATGAACTACTGGGTAGCTTCCGGCCTTCTCTTTTTTCTGGGAGTCAAGATGATCCATGAGTCTTTTCATCCGGAAACTCGAGGCCGGAACTTCGATCCCACCAGGGGTTGGAGTCTCGTGGGCTTGTCAATAGCCACCAGTGTTGATGCCCTGGCCGTGGGAGTGTCATTGAGTCTCATCGGGGTGTCGGTCTGGACTCCTGCCCTGATAATCGGCCTCGCGGCCCTGCTCATGAGCTTTGTGGGGACCAGACTGGGACGCAGCATTGGAGTCACCCTGGGACAATGGGCTGAAAGAGCGGGCGGACTGGTACTAATTGTGATCGGCATCCGCATTCTGGCCGATTACATTGCACGATGACAGCTCAGTCCGACAGGTCCGCCAAACAGGAGAGAAGGTCTCACTGGATGATGAAAAGGCCGACACAGTGCAGGTGAGAGTGATAGAAGAGCAGGGTCGGTCCGGCATTGAATAAGGAAAAGGCCAGGGCGCTCCGAAGTGAGGGTCCGTGACCTGATCCCAACGATCATGCCTGAACTTCAACCCATGAACTGTTCAAGGGCATTGGCCTCGAAAAAAGACAGGCGGAGAACCAAGTCGCGGGCCTGGGAACCCGGGAACCCTACGGATTCCCATAGGAGGCCCGAAGCGCACAGGACAACCCGACATGGCTGGTGGGCCGACATAACATCCTCCACCGCGGTAAGTGCTGCGCCATTGAGCCCGTTCGTTAACGGTGACTCCCGCCAACATGTCGCCGCTATAGTCCCAAGCAAGACATCCTGTGCTGAACGGAGCGATCGGGGCAAGCAATGTCAACCACATGGTCATGGCCATGACAATCAGTATTGTCCTCATGAGCTTCCTCCTCAAGGCGCGGTCTGGGCCGCGCCATTGGAATGTACGTCCGAAAGGGACAAGGCCGGTCTTTTTGTCCCGCGTCCATCTACTCGGTCCGGGTTGAGAGAGCCGGTCCCGGTATTGCCGTTCCCGCATTCACGGGGACAATCTTCAGATACGCAAGGTGACCCCTTCACGAGCCGCTTCCACCAGGATTGACACTCCCGCCTTGTCGATTGCCCGTGAGCAGCGATCTACCATGGCCATAATCTGACGATCCTTGCGCCAAGGATCGTGGTGGAACAGGACCAGATGTTTCACTCCGGCTTCCACAGCCAGTCTGACCACTGACTCCGTGTCCGAATGCCCCCAGCCGCGACGGATTTCCATCTCTTCCGGAATGTACTGACAATCGTGTACCAGCATGTCTGCCCCGCGGCAGAAGGTCACAAAATCACGAAAGCCGATTCCCTTGCCGTCGTCCCGAAGTTCGTTGTCGGTAAGGAATACCAACGACCCCGAGTCTTCCGTGAACCTGTATCCAAGGCCGCCCTGGGGATGCTGCAAGATGTGAGATTCCACCGTGGTGTCGTCAATGGTCAACTCACCTTTCCCCAGCCGGTCGTCAACCTCGATGTGAGCTTGGAGATCGTCGAACGCTACGGGCCACGTGCCGTCCAGGTGATTCCGACGGAAGACGCCTCGGAGGCCCTCAATGCCCTTGTGGAAGCCGTCCACCACAATTCTGGTCTTTCTGTCGAAGAGGGGGGAAAAGAATGGAAAGCCGGCCACGTGATCCAGGTGGACGTGCGTCATCAGAAGGTGGATATCCACACGCCCATCTCGCTTTGAAAGGCTCCCCCCCAGCGCTCGTATCCCTGTACCTGCGTCAATGACCACGGTTCGCCCGGAAGAAAGTGTGATCTCCACACATGTAGTGTTGCCGCCGAAAATGACCGTATCCGGTCCTGGAGAAGCGATAGAGCCTCGGGTGCCCCAGAAAGTAATTTCCATGTTAGGCCTCGGCAGTCTCGTTCATTGGGCCGGCATGGCCGAAAGTCGTCTCCGGAGCGACGAACACTCAAGGATGGTGGTCCGGCCACACCACTCCACGCTTGTTTTAAGCGGCCTTTGCCCCGGATTCCCGATCATACGCTACAGAGGGCTGTTCTGTCAAAATCAATCGCGAGACGCGCGGAAGCCTTCAGTTACAGGGGGGATTGAAGTGGGAAGGGCAGACACATAGGTCTGCCCCTACGTCTGGGCTTAGACCCGCGTCGGGGCAGAGTGTAGGGGCGCAACCTGCGTGTGCGTCCTCTTGCCACCCGTTAGACGCACGAACATGGTCGTTCCAGGCGCCCCCGCATGACCGAAGGGCTGCGAATCCACATCCGGAGCGACCAAATGGGTTATGAAAGATATTCAGGGGGAATCGCGCAAACGCCGTCCAAACAGTCCACTTCAAATAGCTCTCTATCCCGGGAGACTCCCTTGAGACTGGCTTTGAAATTGTTGGAAACCGTTACCCTCTCGGAAACCCTGCTGAGGGTATCCTCGGAGAGCACGATCTTGCCTCCTCTGGCGGTCGACTGTACACGAGCGGCCAGATTGACGTTCGCTCCTACTATTCCATATTTGGCTCTGGCGTCCGTCCCGATGTTGCCCACTATGACTTCTCCTGTGTGAATCCCAATTCCCATGTGCAGTTCCGGCAATCCCTCCTCACGGATTTCCTGCAAGAAGTCTTGATGTTCACGTTGCATCTCGACCGCGCACCTCACTGCGTCAGCCGCTCTGACATCCACGTCCTTGGGCACTCCATCGAAGAGGACAAGGACGGAGTCCCCGTAGAAATCAATGATAATGCCCCTGTAGCGCTGGATTATTCCGATCACCCGCGCAAAGTAGATGTTCAGGAGCTTGATGACTTCCTCCGGTTCCAGCTTCTCCGATGCAGCGGTGAAGTCCCTGAGATCCGCGAACATGACGGAAACGATCCTCTTTTCGCCTCCTCCCATGCGAAGCGCACCAGGCCGGTGTATCAACTCCTCTGCGAAGCTGCTGTCAACGTACCGTCCGAAGGTCTTTTCCATCAGGTCTCGCTGCTTGAGGCCCTCGATCATGCCGTTGAAACTCCGGGACAACTTCCCGATTTCGTCCAATCCCTGTTCCGGGACTCTAACAGAATAGTCTCCTTCCCCGACTTTCGCTGCCGCCGCGGAAATCTCTCCAACCGACCGGCCTACTTGACGGGTGGTCAGCCGGATCAGCAGAATTATGATGACAATCGCGGCAGTTGCTGCCACTGCATAGTACAGCCTGAAACGGGTGATCGGCGCCAGGATCACACTGCCCTCAGAGTACAGAATCAGATACCAGTTTATGGAAGGGACTTTGTGAAAGCCGACAACTACGTCCGGTGGATTCCCCGGGGAGAAGACCGCGCCGGAAGGCTCCTTGTTCATCTGGTCCAGGACCCGTTTTTCTAGATCATCTCCAGTCTCGCCGAACATTCTTCTGTGGGACTCAGACCTGTCCGTGACATAGAGAATTTGACCGGTACCGGTTATCAGCAATGCCTTGTTCCCTTCCAGCACACCCATTTGCCTCAAAGGTTCTATGAAGGAATCAAAGCCGACACGCACAGTAAGCCTCTTGAATGTATCCCCACTCCTGTTCCCGATGACCTTGATCATCCTCATAGTCCGGTCCACGGCGTCCGGGTCTGTCACGGGACGGCAGTCCTGGGCATCCTCGCACAACTCCATGGTGTAGAGTCCTGCAACAGTTCCAAGTCCATTATCATCCGGGCGCTCTTTCTGACGTCCGGGTTCTCGTTCTCGCGAGTGGTGAGTATCCAGGTCCACAAACCTGACCCCGTTCTTTTGGATCAGTTGCTGAATCAGAAAAGCCTGAGTGATGTTGCCATTTGGAATTCCCTGTGCTCGTGCAATTGAGTCGATGAGTTCGAGCTTGTCGGTCAGCTGATCGCGAATCTCTATGGCCGCCTTTTCAAGCCTCAGGCTGTTGGATTCCACCCATTGGTCGAAAAGGTATGTCCGTGTAAAAATATAGCCGGCCACGCCGGCTACAATCAGAATCAGCGCAACCGGCGCAAGAAGCAAGAGAAGAAAACGTCGCTGTAACGAGAAGATCATGTTCCGGCCCTCCACCGGCCATTTGACACACCTGTTGACGCATCATCTGGTCATGGGACAGTCTCCATACGAGACGCGGTATGGCATCCGCGGGTTCGTCACCGATGCACTCGCGTTAGCACATGCCACATGTCATACCATTTCGAGAAAACTTTTGTAATCCGGGTATGAGGCGATAGAGGTCTGTGTCAGCAGGCGGTCGTGGCTTCGCCTCGGCCATACGCATCAGGGGCGCGCTTGGTTGGTCCTCGAAAAGCCCAATGGCTCAGCGGGGTTTGTCCAATTCAACCCAGCGGGCTATGATCCCGGGAAAGGCTCTTGTATCAACCGGCTTTGGTATGTACCCTGCGCAGCCGGCTTCCATTGCCCGATCTTCATCGGCTTTCATGGCGTGGGCCGTGAGAGCGATCACAGGGATCCCATCAGTTTGGGGATCCTTCTTGAGAATCCGTGTGGCGGCCAGTCCGTCCATTCCGGGCAGGCCGAGGTCCATAAGAATCAGGTCGGGTCTTTGGGCCCTGGTTGTCGCGATTGCTTGCTCGGCCGACCGTGCTTCCAGAACGTTGTACCCGTCCCTTTCCAACAGGACCGACACCAATTTCATGCTCGTCTCGTTGTCCTCAACCACCAGGACAATAGGTCGAGGACGATCCACTGTGGCCGTCACAGGGGGGGGTACGGGTCGGGGCGTTTCCGTTAGGTCTGGTCCCGCTGATACCTCATCTGGTAGCCTGGGCGTCCGAACTATCGGTATGGCGAAGATGAATTTGCTCCCCTTGCCCGTGCCTTCGCTTTCCACCCAGATTCGGCCACCGTGCAACTCCACGAGACTCTTTGTCAACGCGAGTCCAAGACCGGTCCCCGGTTGATGCCGGGAATACGAGGAATCCATCTGTTCAAACATGGTGAAGATTCGTTGCCGGTCTTCCGGATTTACACCTACACCCGTGTCCGAGACACTGACGATGATCTCCTCCCCGCGTTTTTCAGCCTGCAGACCGATGGCGCCGCGGTCCGGAGTGAACTTTGCCGCATTGGAAAGGAGGTTGAACATGATCTGCTTCATCTTTGCTTCATCCACCTGTATGTCAAGGCCCTCAAGTTCATTTCCCATGCGGAGGTTAAGGCTGTGCCCGTGTCTTACGGCCTTTTCCTTGACAAAGAGTAAGCTGTTCTCAAGCAGTGTCGATACATCTACTCCGGAAAGTTCCAGATCCATCTTGCCGGACTCTACCTTTGCCAGATCCAGGATGTCGTTGATCAGGTTGAGTAGATGGCCCCCGCTGGCGTGGATGTCACTGACGTAAGCCAGTTCATCGGCTTCCAGCTTGTCTGCGGCTTGATCCAACAGGAGGTCCGAAAAGCCGATAATCGCGTTCAAAGGCGTGCGGAGTTCGTGACTCATATTTGCCAGGAAATCGCTCTTTGCGCGGCTCGCCGCCTCGGCCTGAGCTCGAAGCTTCCTGGACGCGGCCAGCGAAGCCTTGAGCGTTTGCTCCGCCTGCTTGCGGTCGGTAATGTCTCTGACCACCACTTGCACGGCAGGCTCGCCCTGATATGTGATAGCTACGGCAGTCACATCCACTTCCACGACAGTCCCGTCCGAGCGTACCCATTTTTCTTCAATCAGCGGATACGATGATCCTCTTTCGATCATCTTTTTGATTTGCCTCATGTCGATCTGCCGGCTGTCCTGGCATACAATTTCCATGATCGGCTTGCCTACCAGAGCGTCCGGAGTGTATCCAAGGATGTCGGCCGCGGCTTGGTTGCTGAAGACAATCTCGCCTCTACTGTGCACGAGGATACCGTCAGGGGAGAGATCCACCAGTCGCCGGTACCGTTCTTCACTTTCCTGGAGCGCTTCGTCCCTTCCCTTGCGATCGGTAATGTCTCTGGCTATCCCTATCGCCCCTGTGAGATTGTCGTTGCTGTCGAGCATGAAGGTGGCGGTGGCTTCCAGCCACCGGGTTGATCCGTCTTTGTGAAAGTGCTCGATCTGTGCGGGACGACGTGTCAGGGCCCGCCCGGGTCTTTCTCCGCGATTGTCCAGCGCTCGTTCGTAGACCCGGGCGATTC
>CAZGNL010000160.1:0-12241 GCA_964527475.1 uncultured Syntrophaceae bacterium | reverse complement strand
CCTTGCAAGTTGCATGCGCCTCATCCTTGCGAAAGGAGGGCGACGCATGCGTCGCGCCGTACGTCCTTGGCCCGCGGCGCCTTCTGTTGCTGTCAGGTTTATTTTGTGACAAGCCCTAACCTGGTAAACAGACAGCGAGTCCCGGAGGGACTCCTGATAGTAGCCCCGGAATTCATTCCGGGGTACGCTGTCCCTACAAGGCGCCTCCCGAGTCCCGGAGGGACGACTGAAATTCCTTTCCTGCTTGTCGGAGTTCAGCCGTCCCCCGGGATCCGGCGCTGTACGGGCATTTTTATGCTTGGTTGTGCCCTTCCCGGGCATGGGAGTTCATAGGATTGATTCATGGCTGAAGTAGACAGGCTGACACAACAGGAAGAAACGGTTTATCACATCAAACCCGGTCGGCAAGGGACTCTGCTGGAGGTCAAAGACTTCTGCCTCTGGTATGGGTCGAGCCAGGCCCTGTTCAACGTGAACATGGTCATCGAGAAGGGTCTGGTGACTGCGCTCATAGGACCCTCAGGGTGTGGAAAATCGACTCTTCTGAGGTCCATCAACCGAATGAACGATTTGATCGATGGGCTGAGCATTAACGGAGAAATCTTGTTGAACGGGACAGATATCAACAGCCCCGGGATTGACGTAATAGCCCTTAGAAAGAGCATGGGCATGGTGTTTCAGAAGCCGAATCCGTTTCCCATGTCCATTGCGGACAATGTCACCTACCCACTGAAGGTGGACGGAATCCGGGACAAAAACGTACTGGCTGAAACTGTGGAAACAGCGCTCAAGGACTCTGCTCTCTGGGATGAGGTAAAAGACAGGCTTTCCGACAACGCTCTTGGGCTTTCAGGTGGACAACAGCAGCGCCTGTGCATTGCTCGCGCGATAGCGGGTAATCCGGATGTGCTGCTCATGGATGAGCCTTGTTCGGCCCTTGATCCGGTGGCAACGGGAAAGATCGAAGACCTCATCTACCAATTGCGCGGACAGTACACAATACTCATCGTCACGCACAACATGCAACAGGCGGCAAGAGTCTCGGACAATACCGCTCTTATGTACCTGGGTAGTCTAATCGAGTACGGCGAGACACCGACAATCTTTACCAATCCCAAAGTGCAGAAAACCACAGACTATGTGACAGGTAGATTCGGATAGAAAACAGCCGGCCCCGGGGTCCGGACAAAACTCGAAGAAGCCTGGATTCCGGTCCCGGTTTTCACCGGGATGACGTTCTTTTGCCGGAATGACGGTGCAGGGGGACCTATAGCAGTTCTCGAGAGTTCTCACGGATTCGCAGGCTGGAAAGCCTGCGCCATCAGGAAGAAGTTTCGGAGGAATCCGAAACTAATTGCGAGAACCACCATAGTATGAAAACGCTGGCCCCGAGCCGGCTCGGAGTCCCGAAGGGACGAAAGATAATAGCCCAGGGATTTATCCCTGGGTCCGACATCCATTTCCCACCGTGAGTCCCGAAGGGACGACACATAGCGAGTGCGTAATGGTTCTGTCGTCCCTTCGGGACTCACGGTGTTCTGCAATGGCCCTTACCCGGCGATGAATCGCCGGGCTATTTTCTGACGCCCCTTCAGGGCTACGGTCTTTCGAGAAAGAAGCGAGAAAGAAGGGCGACGCCAATGAGTCAATCCGTGATTACTTTAGAGAAGCGCTATAGGTAAACCGCCCGCTAATTTCCGCGGTGCAGCCTTAGGCTGTTCACCTGTCGTCGATTGAGACTTCACCCCTGTGGCGGTGAATCTCTCCGGTGGCCATGTAGATCACGTCTTCGGCGATGTTTGTAGCGTGGTCGGCAATTCGTTCCAGATGCCGGGATACCAGGAAAAGATGCACCAGAGCTTCAAGATCACCACCACCGGACTGTATTTTTTTCTCGAATTGTTCATGAATGACATGCTTCAGGTGGTCGACTTCGTCGTCCGCGATACAGACCTCAATGGCGAGCTTTTTATCCGTGCTCACGAACGCATCGAGGCTTTTCTTGAGCATGATTTGAGTTTTCTCGGCCATGGGCGAGAAGTTGAAAGGGAGTTCCATCCTGTCCCTTGAAGCCACAAATACAGCTGTTTCGGCAATATTAACCGCCAGGTCGCCAATTCTCTCAAGATCGTTGTTGATCTTCAGGATCGCCACAATGTACCGTAGGTCGTCAGCCACCGGCTGATGGAGCGCGAGTATCTCCAGACACTCCTCCTCAAGATCTACTTCCGCCTGATCGATCTCCTGGTCGCCGTCGATGACCTGAGCGGCCATTTGTGGATCCGCGGATTCAATTGCCTTTACCGACAAGCGGACATGTTCCTCTACCTGGGTCCCGATGGCCAGGATCTGTTTCTTCAATTTCTCAATCTTTCGACCGAGCCTGATGCGGAGTTTATTTGTCACCTTTTACTCCCTGTGCTTTTTCCTGAAAAGAGCTTTTCAGAGATAGTGGTTGCTCAATCCACCGGGGCGTTATGGACGATCTTTCCTGCTTTGCAGCCCATCCATTAGAATAATCTTTTTTATTAGGGCCGTGTGAGGGAATTGTTAGAATTCAAAGAGGAGGGCACTCCAAGTCCGGGATCAGCCCTCAGGCAGATGGATAAAGAAGCTTGACCCGCGGTCCGGAGCACTTGTAACCGAGACGTTTCCCATGTGCGCCTTTACTATGTGCTTCACTATGGCCAGCCCCAGTCCTGTTCCTCCTATCTCACGGCTCCTTGACTTATCCACGCGGTAGAATCGTTCAAAAATCCTGGGAAGGTGCTCTTCCGCTATTCCGCACCCTTGATCCTGAACTTCCAGGACTATCTCCCCATTCGATCCAGAGCATGAGATCTTCACAGTCTTACCAGGTTCACTGTATTTTATGGCATTCTCCACTAGATTTGCCAGGGCTTGTTCCAGCAGAGTGGGATTTATCATGGCCGAAAAGGAATCCGCGCACTCGGATTCAAGCTTGATGTTCTTTTTCCCGGCCGCGACACGGCATTGCCTCTTGACGGCCTCGACAACCTGGTTCAGCGCGCCCTTCTTCAGGAATATCGTTCTTCTTTCCGATTCTTCTTCGATTCTCGAAAGGCTCAGGAGATCCTCGATTATCAGGTTGAGACGATCTGTGTGTTTGATTGCGATGTTCAGGAATCGTTCGGAGTTATCCGGGTCGTTTATGGCGCCTTCCGCCAGGGTTTCCAGAAAACCCTTTATGGAGGTTACCGGAGTTCGCAGCTCGTGGGAGACATTTGCCACGAAATCCTTTCGGATGTTTTCAAGGGTCTTCAAGCGAGTGATATCGTTGAGAACCACCACCGCCCCAATGGGCTGATTCTCACCATCCGTTACAATGGAACTGTGGGCCTGGACGAATCGGATCGGCTCCCCCGGAAGGGCCAGGTCCCCCTCTTCGGGTCCATTGCCGGCAAGGGCTGTTTTCACAAATCTCAGGAGGTCGACGTTTCTTATGGATTCCTGCAGGGCCCGACCTCGAGCCTCCAGGGCATGCACGTCAAACAGATTCTCGGCTGCTCGGTTCAAACGGATGATTCGCTCGTCCGTGTCCACGACAATGACCGCCTCCACCATACCGTAGAGCACAGCTTCCAGCTCATTGCGTTGCCTGGTGATGGTGAGGAGTCTTAGGTGCAATTGCTCGGCCATCTGATTCATTGTTTCGGCCAGAGCGTCCATCTCCTCGGAAGACCCACCCCGCATCCGATAAAGAAGATCACCTGATGCGAATCGCTCCACGCCCTGCTTCATTTCGTCTATGGCGCCTGCCAAGCGTCGCGAAACAAGAAAGCTGATCAGAGCCGCCAAAACGGCTATGATCAGCCCGACTGTCGCGATTTGGATATATATGGCCAGAAGAGTACCAGCCAGCAAGGTGACCGGCAGTGAGGCTCTAGCCACCGCCGCGACGCGGCCCTGCTGCTTGATGGGTACCGCAACGTACACCAGATCTTGCTTGAGCGTGTAACTGCGCCGAGTGGACTGACCGACTTTTCCCTTAAGAGCCGCTTTCATTTCGGGCCGGTCCGAGTGGTTGGTCATGACGGACGGGTCGGAAGCGGAATCCGCAATAACTCGTCCCGATGGAAGCACGATCGTTATCCTGGTGGTCGTCTCCGAGCCCATCTCCTTTGTGAGCGCATCCAATTGTCCCCAGTTTTCAGGCGCCAATCTCTCCCCGACAAGTGTGCCCACGAGCACTGCCCGCGCCCTGAGATCCTCAGCGGTTTTCTTCAAATAGAGATCTCTGAGTGAATCTGTCGCATACCACGCGACCGCGACCAGGGCTACGATGACGATCGCCAGATATGTCGGGTAAAGGAGCCAGAGCAGTTTCCTTTTCTTTTTCATGAACTACTCCTTGAACCTGTAGCCCACGCCTCTCACGGTTTCGATCAGATTTCCCGCGGCGCCCAATTTCTTTCGCAATCCCACAATCGCAACATCCACCGCACGATCCGTAACCGGGTAATCGTCTCCTTTTACCGCTGTGATTATTTGGCCACGACTGTACACCCAACCGGGTTTACGCGCCAGGAAGTGGAGAATCCCAAATTCCGTGGCCGACAGAGCAACGGCCTTGCGCTCTACCAGCACCTCGTGGCGGGCGGGATTGATTGTCAGTGAGTGTCTCTTTATGATTTCGTCCTCTACGGACTCCTGCGGTCTCCTCCTACGTAGCACCGACCTAATCCGGGCCAGGAGCACGCGAGGACTGAACGGCTTGGTTATGTAATCGTCAGAGCCCAGTTCCAACCCGATGACAATGTCCGCCTCCTCGCTCTTAGCGGTCAGCATGACAATTGGAATTCGGCTGGTCTCGGTCTTGTTCTTCAATTGGCGACAAACTTCCAATCCGTCAATTCCGGGAAGCATGAGGTCGAGCACAATCAGGTCAGGGAGATCCTCAGTTGCTCTTGAGACGGCTTGCTCACCGGAAGGCGCGCATGTGACCCGGTAGCCTTCTTTGGTCAGGTTATATCTTACCAATTCAAGTATATCCTCATCATCATCGACTACGAGGATCTTTTCCTTAGCCATTTTTCTCTCGCTGATTAATCAGAGTCCTGATCGTGTGCCAGGTCCCTGAGCCGGGCAGCATAAGATCAAGCAGTATCAGATTCAGGGATTCCAGTTTCGGTGTCTTCAGGGCTTCTTCCCCCCAGGTAGCGCACTTTACCCGATAACCCTCCTTTGTCCGATTATACCTCACGAGTGCCGGCAAGTCTTGTTCGTCGTCAACTACGATGATTTTCTCATTTGGCATAGTCGGCCTCACTCATAATCTCCAGCTACCGAGAGTCCGGCTCGCGTCTCTCAGTCCCGAATCTCGGACTCGGTAACGCTGTGGCTTCCCGCCCACACTTCAAGGCAGGGAGAGAAGCACACTTGTCACCGGCAGAACAGAATTGTTCTCGTTAGCTTCCGTGACGGGCCCTTAGCCTAGAAATGTACCCGAAGGGATGACTGCATCCCGAACAATGGGTCGATTGCGCGACCCGGATTCTCTCTGCCCAGCGTGTAGTCAGGACCCACAAAATTTGGCCAGTTCGCATTGTAAATTGCAGCAGTGTTCGGGTATGCATAGCCCCAGAAGTTGCCGGGGAACCACAGAGCAAAGGTCCAGTTCCATTCGAGATTCTCGAGCAACTTCCAGTCAAAGCCCCAATCGACTTCATACCCGATGTGTTTGGCCGATTCGGGTACCACAGCGTAAGGCGAGCCGTCAGGCAAGGTTCCGCCGGTCTGAGCATCCCAAATCTCGTCGGTGGTAACCCGCATGGCCGCGTGGCTGCCGTCACCACCAAACATAAACGCGTTGGTCTGATCGCGCCACGCGTACGAGCACACTCCGAAGAGGTTGAGGTTAGCAGCCGCGGCATAATCAAGCCGTGCGCCGACGTGGTGGAAGTTCGAGCATTGGCCTTCCCCTGCGGCGTTCCATCCAAACCCCGTCCCGTACTTGTAGTACATCAAATAGCCCCAGGGCCGCATAGCATAGGGGCTGACACCTGCATCGCCGTTCAGGGCGTCTTCATTGGTGATTCGAGTATTGGGGTCATCACCTGTGGCGCGAACATACGACAGGGTCAACTTGGCCGGCCCCGCAATCACACCGCCCTCGGCGCCGTAAATCCACGCCTCCTGGTTCCTTCCCGTGCGAACCTGTGTGCCCGCATTGTCGGCAGTTCCACGTCCGGAGTTGTATTCCCAGAAATGGGAAGCCTCAGCATTGAGGAAGAAACGGCCATTGAAGTACTTGACGCCGACTACGGTGTCGTACACCCAGGTATCTTCTCCCGGTCTGCCGACGTTGTTGATGTTCTGGGGCGTACCGTTTGCAGCCCGAGGTGCATAGGTTCCGTCGGGATAATTCGGTGTGTGCCAGCCTTCCTGAGCAAGAGTCATGCTGAGAGGGCCTGAATTGTAATGAACAAAAAAGGTAACGCCGCCAAAATAGTTGCGGTCCCCCTCATTTCGCCACGGATTCATAATGTGGCGGTCGTTGCGCGGCCACCGGTTCCAGTTCGAGTTGGCTCGACCAAAATATGGTGTGGTCCCGAACTTAAACGGCCCGTACTTGGCGGTTAGACCGAAGGACGCGGAAGATCGATCAAGCTTGTTCTTCCACAGGCCGATGCCCGCGCCGCTGGTCTTATATCCGATGCTGAAGTCCAACATAGGTGTAGTGAGGCTCATCTTGGCCCACTGCACCGTAACATATGTGTTGGGCACATTGGAAGCGGCCGGACGGTCGCTGATCGGCAGCCACAGGGAGTTCACGCTTCCTGCGGTCCCAACCTGATCGTACGGCCTGCCGCCGGAGTGAATTCCCAGGGACGTAAAGTTGACGCTTGCCTTAAGCTTGATGGCCTTATTGACCTTTATGGTGGGACAGAAGGTCCATCGGTAATCGGTCAGCCCCATGTCAGGTCCGAAGTTGTGCTCACCCGCAATGACCCCGCGGTTTGAGGCAAACCTGTTGTTGGTAGACGGAGTCGGGTAATCTCTCACATGGTTAATGCCAAGGTTGGCTCCGGTGTCTCCGTTCATGTACCCGAAGATGTCGTTCATTCCGGTTCGGGACACGAAGCGATACCTCCAGATTGCCTCTCCCTTTATCTTGGCCTCCCACGCGAGCGCAGGACCCGCCAACGAAGCCAGGACCATCGACAGTATTCCGATCGCAATCAGTTTCTTCGTCATCTCATCCTCCTAAGATTGAAACGCACCAGCATCAAATCCCCGACCACCGGGTCTGAAAATTTCCATTCCGTTGAAAATATTCAGCAGACAAGACCTCCCCCTCGAAACCCCAAATTCCGGTCTGTCACAAACCGCTGACAGCAAAAAATGCGTGAAGCCACTTTCCTAAGCGAATGTTACGATATGATCATGTCAAAGTTAGAAGACTGTTAGGGGTGTCGAAAAAGAGTGTCAACGCGTCCAATCACGTGAGATGTGCCGTAAGATCAGTGGGTTAATGGCACCAGTGCTCGTGGGCAGGAGTTCGCTGTTTACATGGTCCTCCGTGTCCGTTCCGCCCGTCACCCCGGCGAGCCCCGCATCGGCCTCCGGGGCTCGCCGGGATCTACGAAATTCTGAACAAGCCTGGATTCCGCGTTTTGACGGAATGACGTTCGAGGAACTGCAGTCGCTATAGGTTAACACTCATGTTGGCCTGTCCTCAAGAGCGGGAATCTCGTGTTATTCAGTTCAGACTGCCCCGGGTCTTTTTGTCAATGAGCTCACTCTTCATCGCTGGTCCGAATCCGAGTGATTGGAAATCGTCAGCCGAACATGGTATAAAACAATTTTCCTGAACCGGACGCTTTCGAGCGCATTCCAAGATCTTGATCACATGGGAGGAGGTAGGCCCAAGTGAGAACGTTTGAATATCTGAAGCCCGTGACGGTGCAGGAGGCTCTGGATCTGCTCGACCGATACGGAGAAAAGGCAAGGCTGATCGCGGGTGGAACCGACGCTATGGTGATGTGGAAGCAGAAGAAGATCTCTCCTGATTTCTTCATCTCCCTGCGGAACGTGACAGACCTCAATTCCATCAAGGTCCAGGGGGACCTGACCATAGGCAGCGGCACAACGCATCGCTCCCTGGAGCTTTCACCGGAGATTCGCAAGGATTTCCCTGTGATTACCGACGCGGTGGTCAATCTGGGGTCTGTTCAGGTCAGGAACTCAGCCACCATCGGCGGCAACATTTGCACGGCCGCCCCTTCAGCGGACACCGCGCCCCCATTACTGGTTCTGGAGACAATGGTCAACATCATTGCTTCCAAGGGCGGCAGGTCGGTTCCTATTGACGAGTTCTTCACCGGACCATCACAGACGGTGCTGGAACCCGGGGAAATCGTCACGGATTTTCACATTGCCCGGCCGCTTCCCAATACGGGAATGGCCTATTGGAAACACACACGTCGTAAGGCAATGGACCTCCCCATTCTCGGAGTAGCAGCGCTGATCTCCTTTGAGGATGATCTGAAGACCTGCAAAAAGGTCAGGATCGGCCTGGGCGTAGCCGCTCCCACGCCAATGAGGGCCAAGCAGGCCGAGGCCTTCCTGGAGGGAAAGGTCCTGGAGGCCGGCGTCCTTGAGGAAGCGGGCAAGATCGCTGTAGGAGAAGCACAGCCCAGAACCAGCGTCCGGGGATCGGAATGGTACCGGAAAGAACTCATCGGAGTGCTCCTGAAGCGGGTAGCGCTTATTTGTCAGGAGAGGGCGAAAGGAGCCGCGGATAAATGAAGAAGACCATAGGCTTTAGCGTAAACGGGAACTCTGTGGAAGTGGAAGTTCGGCCGCATTGGCCGCTCTTGCGGGTCCTCCGTGACGAACTGGAATTGACCGGCGCAAAACCCGGTTGCGGGGAAGGTGAGTGCGGCGCGTGCACGGTCCTGGTTGACGGCATTGCCGTGAACAGCTGTATCTACCCCGTGTTGGAGGTTGAAGGCAGGGAAGTGGCCACCATAGAGGGCCTCGCGGACAAGGACAACCGTCTGCACCCCATTCAGCAGGCATTTCTGGACAAAGCGGGCGTTCAATGCGGATTCTGCACACCGGGCATGATAATGTCCGTGAAAGCGCTGCTGGAGGAAAACCTAAACCCCACAGAAGACCAGATCAGGCACGCTGTCGCGGGCAACATGTGCAGGTGTACGGGTTATGTCCAGATCATCGAGTCTGTAAGACACGCCGCGGGTCTTATGTCCCAAAGCAAGGAATAGCGCACGCGCCAAGGAGCCGACAATGGGAGATCTGTTCGTAGGAAAATCTCATGCCAGGGTGGATACCGAAAAGGTAACCGGCAGGGCGGAATTTATAAACGATATCAAATTGCCCAGGATGCTCTACGGAAAAATCCTATACAGCGACAGGCCTCACGCGAGGATCAAGAACATCGATACCTCCGCAGCAGAGAAGCTCCCCGGAGTGCGGGCCGTGTTGACAGGATTCAACACCCCTGATGTTCCGGTGGGGTTCCTCGGAGACCAAAAGGCCCTGAAAAAGGACAAGGTCAGGCAGTATAGGGACGAGGTAGCCGCGGTCGCTGCTGTGGACGAAGATATTGCTGAGGAGGCGATCGACCTGATAAAGGTGGAGTACGAGGACCTCCCCACGGTGTTCGATCCCAAAGAGGCCTTGAAGAAAGACGCGCCCCTGATCCACGAGTTCGACGCGAGGGGCAAACCCAGAAGAAACAACATTCTCCCCTTGCCGTGGAAGCTCACCGCGGGTGATGTGGACGCGGCCAGGGACGCCGCGGCGTACACGGTCAAGGATGAATTTTCCACCACGTGGGTTCATCAGGCCTGCATGGGGACCAGCGGCGGCATCGCTCATTTTGATACCAACAACAATCTGATCTTCCGGAGCGTAACCAATGTGCCGTTCGGCGGCAAGGACCGGCTGGACATGTTCCTGAAGAACTGCAAGATTTCCGGCCAAACCCGGGTGCTCACTCCGTTCGTGGGCGGCAGCTTCGGGAGCAAGCTTGATACGGATATCTACGAATTCATTCTTGTGCTCCTCGCGTGGGAGACCAAATGCCCTGTGAAGATTATCTTCAGCCGCAAGGAAGAGTTCGTGGCCAGCCCCCCGAGGCAACCGACCATCGCTACGGTGGAACATGGATGCGATAAGGACGGAAAGCTCACCTTCAGGCACGTGGACATGCTGCTGGACAATGGAGCGTACACCTCATGGGGCGCAACCACGCCTTCCGTGATGATGACCTCCATGTCTTCTCTGTACCGGGTCCCCAATATTCATTACGTAGCCACCTGCGTGTATACCAACAACATCTATGCTCAGGCCATGAGAGGCTACGGCAATCCCCAGTCCACCTTTGTGATCGAGCAATCAATGGACCAACTGGCTGAAGAGGCCGGGATAGATCCTATGGAGTTCCGGCGGATCAATGCCAATGTGCCTGATGAAGTAACCCCAATGGGTCTGAAAATAACAACCTGCCCATTGGCTGAATGCCTTGATGAGGTTGAAAAGAAGCTCGACTGGAAAAACAAGCACGGCGCCGAGGGCGCCCGAGGGGTCGGCGTGGCGTCGTTTATCCACGTGGGCGGCGGGGCCCGCGTCTATCTTTCCGATGGGCAGGGGATCATCCTGAAAGCGGATGATGAAGGAAAGATCACCATGATAACCGGCGGCACGGACCAGGGCCAGGGATCTGAAACCATAATCCGGCAGATGGTCGCGGAGGCCACCGGATTCAGGCCCGATGACGTCAACATCTTCCTGGGCGATACGGATGTATGCCCGTGGGATGTGGGCACTCACGCCAGCCGCCACGCGTTCATAACCGGGCACGCCATACTCCTGGCAGCGGAAGACTTCAAAAGGAAGATCCTGGATCTTGCAGCCACATGGATGCAGAATCTCATCCAGGCCAATTTCAAGAGAAAGGCGCGGCGAGACCCGGATTTCGAGATCCCCCAGCTCGACTATGTTCCGCTCTCCAATCCTGACAATCTGGAAATTCAGAATGGCGCCGTCTTCCTGAAAGATGATCCTGAAAACAAACATCTCAGGTTGAAGGTGTCCCAAATTCTGCGCAAGGCCCACATGGTCGGCACAGGCAAGGGTGAGATGGTGATTTCCGAAGCTTTCTACGATCCACCCAATGAAATGCTGGATAGGGAAGGGAAGGGGAACCTGTCCTGCTGCTACACATTCGGAACTCACGGGGTCGAGGTGGAAGTGGACACGGAAACCGGCCAGGTCACCATACTCAAATACGTGGCCGCGCACGATGTGGGTCGAGCGATCAATCCCATGCTGGTTGACGGCCAGATCTTCGGCGCTTCCGTGATGGGGACCGGATACGGATTGACCGAAGAGATCCTGGTGCAGGACGGCCGTGTGATGAATCCTAATCTGCTCGATTACAAGATGCTCACAGCCAAAGACAAGATCCCAATGGAGTCGGTCATCATAGAGCCCATTGAGCCCACCGGCCCCTTCGGCGCCAAAGGGATCGGCGAACCCGCGTGCGTCCCGTCCGCCCCGGCAATCGCCAACGCTATCTACGATGCGGTCGGGGTCCGCATAAAAGACCTCCCCATCACCCCGGAAAAGATCCTCGCAGCGCTGAAAGAGAAGAAGGCCGGGGACTGAAAGAGGGATTCAACTCCTGAAGAACAATCCGGGGGAACCTTTTCTCGGTAGAAAAGGTTCCCCCGGACCCCTTCCCAAAGACTTCATGTTTGGCGGTACCCGATAGGGGTCGGCTGCCCGATGTCAAGAACTGACACGGCATGGCCGTGTCAGTCGCCTTACCCAATAGCAGGCAATGAAACAGTGACCAAGACCGGGGCAGGGCAGACGGCCTATTTATGGGTGCCCCGATCCCAAACAAATGGCCGGCATTTTAGGGGGTTGCAGCCGTAGGGGCGTAGCATGCTACGCCCTCTTAGCGCTTCACCGGGGACTTCGAAAGCGCGTCCAAGTAGCCGGCGGATGTGATTACTGTTGTATCCGGATCGAGTCCGGGCTACAGTAAGCCCAAAGGCAAAGGGAATAGCTGGATGCTCAAGGAGGGCGTCTCTAAACGCAACTTGGAATCAAATGCGGTCTGACGGCTCACCGGTCGCAGCGCGGCGCCCGGGTCAGTGAAATGAGCCAAAATCAGACTTGACCCCTCAATTGGAGCGTGTGGAAGATCAGGAATTACGTCGACGGCTTCAACCATCTTTTTTTG
>CAZGNL010000159.1:0-12249 GCA_964527475.1 uncultured Syntrophaceae bacterium | reverse complement strand
GGCAGGGAAAGCCGATGACGGCGCAGCAGGGTTGTCACTTGTTCGAAAGCGCATTGGTATTACACTACCCCCAACCCTCTGATCCCGGGGCGTCACACCTGACCACCCCTTGACCAATTCGCGGTCAATCACGTATCCTCAAATGATTACCGGCCGCAAGGGGGTACCATGAGTCAGGAAGATGGATCCAGTGATCGCGCCATAAACGTGTGGAAAATCGTTGCACTTACGTTGTTGACTTGGCTCGGGTTTTCAGTGCTCGCCAAACTTTACATGATATACGTCATGTTGCCGCGCCACCCCACCTACACCATGCTCGATAGCCAGTGTGTCGTCTGGATGTGGATGTGCTTGTTCATGGGAATTTACCTTGCCGTCAAGCTACGGAAATGGACGGAAGGGCTTTGGGGCTTGCTATTCTTCATCCTGTGTCTACTGCCTCTTGTTGGGATGCTGTTCGGGGTTGGATACTTCGCGTGGGCCTATGTCAAGTGGGAAAGGGCTCGAATCGGTTTGATCCGTAGTTGACAGAGCCGACCCCCTTGACGACTCCGCGGTCAATCGCGTAGGCTAGACGGCGCTCCGATTTTGCCACAGAAAGAAGGCTGGCATGCCACAAAGGAAAAGGTTGCCCGCAAAGCAGGTGTTGGCAGACATTCGGTCTGGCATGTCCGATGAGCAGATTATGCAGAAATACAAGCTCTCCACCGCCAGCCTCCAGAGCCTTTTCGACAAGTTGGTGAAGGCTGAGCTTATGACAGAGGACGCTCTCGATGAACGAGCAGCGCGTTTTGATATGATGATTGACCTTGGACCTGATGAAGTGATGATTGACCTTGAACCTGCTGAAGTGGTCAAAGCGGAAATGAGAGCGCCGGGGACACCAAGGAATTGGATCGGAAATATCATAGACAGAGCGAAGGAGTATCGTCGGGCAGCCATTGTGTTAGCGGCCGGGACATGGGCGACGTTCTTCCTTGTGAAGGACAGCGTTTCCCTCCAGATCGACGGGTATTGGCCGGTTTACTATTGGGACTATAAGTGGCTGGCATCGGTGGCGATAATCATCTATTGGGGATCATTGCTCTATGTGATCGGCCATATTGTTGACAAGGGGTGGTCACGATTCAAGATCGCAGCACTCAGTTGTTTGATCGCCATCTTCTTCGGTTGTTTGGGCTGGTTTGTTCACGCCGAGGCTGTATGGTTACGCAGCACTGAGCGGATGCATAGGGCAGAATTGTTAGTAGATAATTTAGAGTACGATCTCAAAGAGGGGTCTAAATACGTCCCAGAGGAGCAGAAAGAAATGAATCGTAGATGGCTTCCTGGTGCCAAACTGAGAAAGGAACAGTTGGAAGCGGAAGAGCATCGTCAATTGCTCAAGTCCAGAACTGCATCAAATCAACTCTCATGGTGGTTCTGGGGAATCGGAGGAGTCTTTGCTGTGATAGGAATAGGTTTGGGCGCTTGGGAATTATTTGCGTGGCGTAGAGAAACTGTTCCCTTGAGCGAAGCCGATTTTGATTCAAAAAGATTGATTGAGATAGAACGGGAGAAGGCAAGAGCCTTTGCTGACAGCACTTTTGCCAGAACCATAGGATGGGTCTTTGGTCTGTTCTATATATTCCTCATAGGTCTTCTGGTAGTTGGTGTGGTAGGTGGCGTGATCTATTTGGTCGTTGGTGCGATAGCTGGTGTGGTCTCTCTGGTTTTCTGAAGGGAAGGAAGGATCAGTAGCGCATCTGTAGACGAGAGCTAGATCAAAGAACATTATGTTAAATTGCTGATGAAAACATGGGCGACTTCGAGAACGGAACCGGCCGAAAAGCTGGTATCTGAGTGGATTGAGGGGGCGAACTAGGAGAGAACAAAGGACGGCACGGCAGATCTTCCTCGAAACTTTGGCGATACGGATCGCCGAGAATAATGGGCTGAAAGGCACCCAATGACAGGGAAACCCTTCAAGACGCGTTTGGAAATGCTCGACTGGTCGGCGGAGACGTTTCTCAAGATTGACTGGGACAGCTACGAGCTGGCTGAGGATCTGAATCCCATCTCTTACCCAGGGGCCATTGAGCCGGACGACGTTCGGGTTTTCAGGGGCAGAGGTGACGAGTACGCGAAGGAAGCGCTCGAAGCCATGAGAAATTGGCAACGTAATCTCAGGTTGTTCGCATACGATTATCCAGACCAGACGGAAAGCCTTGCTGAGGCCCACAAAGCTTGGGGAGACTGGCAGCGCTCAATTGGAAACGATCCAATGGACAGCGAGAGTTGGCGCGATTACGGGTCGAATCCCAACCCTAAGCCCGAAGACCACTTTCATTTGCAGGAACGCCTCGCCGAGTACCCGTGTCCGCATTGTGGCAAGCCGCTGTGGAAATTGGATAAGAGCAGATGGGAATACGTTGATTACCGTTATTCTTGTCCCCGTTGCGACAGCCAACTTCCCCTGAGCGATTACGATCCCGGACCCGTGGCCTTTCCGCAAGGAGAAGACGGCCCACGTCTGGACATACCTTCTTGGATGGTGGACAAACAGGCTGCTTTTGGGACGGACTGGTCAGACTTCCAGTTGTGTTTAGAATTCTTCAGAGTGTGTCACGGTGGGTTGTGGCCATTGGAGATCACACGCGTAAGCGGGGCAGCCGATTGGCAGGCATGGTGGGCAAGGGATCTCTTCAAGGGGAAGATTGGTGAGGCCCACAAGGATTGGGCGAAATGGCGGATTTCCCTCGGCAACGACCCGATGCAGAACCCGGAATGGCGCAAATACTTAGACGAGAACATTCCTCCGGACTACTGGTCAGGTTACCTTGGAGGGGCATCTGATTTTTGTGACGCATTGACTCCGACATGACCAACGATAGGCCATTCCTGATCACGGCTCGGATAAGGCCACGGGCACGCGGGTTCTTCAGAGAAGATTGATTGCAAATGCCAGGGTTGGAAGACTGCCTCGCATGAGGGGCATAACCAGGTTGCGCCGTTCATGGGATGTCCTATCACCTGGGTTCGGCAGCGGGGACAATGATATTGAGGTGTGCTCATGGTCGGGACCTCCTTGACGACGAATCACACTCCGGGCTTTCCTCTCAGGACCACACACGGGCCCGGAAGTTCCCGGGCGTAAGAATAGGGTGGAAGGGGTTCGTGAGTTCGAGCTTTCCTCCCGCTAATCTCTCAATCTTACAGAATTATTGTTTGTGATTTTCCGGCTTCAACGTGTATACTCGATGGTGCGTCGGGTCAGTACCACTAATCAACAGGCAGAGCACAGAGATGGAGATCAAGGACTTAGGCAATCTCTTTTTCGCAATAAGTTTCCTTGTGCCGGGATTTATTCTCCATGAGATGATGTCCCTGTTTGTGCCTGACAAGCACGACAAAACCCCTCGGTTAGTTCTCAGATTTCTCACATACAGTTGCTTCAATTACGGCGTCTGGTCATGGCTGATTTGGCTCATGTTTACGACTCAGTTCTTTGCAAGTTCCCAGGTTTGCAGCGCAGCCGCGTGGTTCCTCATAATTTTTGTCGGCCCTCTGTTTATGGGCGTCCTTGTTGGATATCATCTTCAGAAGGAGACAATCACGAACTTCCTCCGGAGGAAAGGACTCAGAGTTCTCCAGTTCAGTTATCCCACGGCCTGGGAATTCAAATTCGCCCATATTGAGACTGGGGTGTGGATACGCGTGACTTTCAAGGACGGTTCCCGGGTGGTGGGATGGTATGATAGCTTGTCCGCTGCCTCCGGTGAGAGAGCCGAGCGTGACATCTATGTTCAGGAAATATGGGCAGAGAAAGGCAACAAACGATGGACAAAGGTGTCAAACACTGATGGGATGATTATCAGAGCGGACGAAATAAGGCACATAGAGTTCCTAAAGGACGAGGAGGTCACCAGTGACTGAGAAAAAATCTGAAGACAAGTCGATCACGGTCTATATCGAGAAGGGCGGAGCGTTCCAACCGCCCGAAACTCAGGGTCCCAAAGCCCAGCACCCGCCGAAGTCAGGCTCTCCTGAAACACCGCCTCCCGAACCCTCATCGGGGGAAACGAAGCAGGAATCTGGCGGAGACTAATTCTTTGGCCCCAAAGTTTCATTGTGATATCCAGACTTTGGGTCCCCTATCCCAGACCATTGGGTCACTCTCCTCTCAGGACACCACAGACCCAGTAGAAACCTGGTGAGATGGTCCGGCCTGGTAAGGGAATCCCACTCCCACTTGACAGAGACCACGACATACCACCCGGCACTTACAGATGGAATTGTCATTCAACAGAACTCTTGATGAAAAAGACAAGGAAGCACTAAAACGTGCTATCATATGCCTGCTGCACGAAAAACCGACTGCGAAGGTGAAACCAAATGAGTGACAGCAGCTTCGAGTGGACACTACTCGGCATACTTATCTTCTTCCTTTTCCCGGTGTGGATATTGGGAGCCATCTTCGTTATCTTCGGAGCCGTCAAACACTGGATCAAGAAAATCCCACTTTTTTTGTTCTGGTGAGAATGGGTTCCGGGTCCCGTATAAATATACTCAGCTTTCGCAGTTGATTGATAGCCGGGAATGGCAAGACTATCAAGGGCATAAGGTATCCTGAGATCGCTCTAGTATGTCATTTATCCAGGAATTGACACGAACTGCAGCAAGGAGAACCCACGACGAGAGTTACTGAGCTTAGAGCAACACACAAGCGTGTCAAAATGGAGTGGCGGTTCAAATATGCCCAATCGGTCCGTCATTTCGCATCGCGTTTTGGCCTGTGAGCCATGTCTGGAATGATGAAATGGCTCCCTTTTCGGAAAGCTCGCCTCTTCGCCGCAACCGGCCTAGGAGCGAGTTCTGACCAAATGCGAAAGTTGAGTAAATATACATGTGGGGGGATCCGGGGCATAGGCGTTAACTTAAGACGCTGGACCCGTTTTTTCGCTTCGTCATTCCGGCGGAATCCGGAATCCAGTTCTTCATCCCGTGAGCCTGGACCCCGGCTTTCGCCGGGGTGACGATGAAGAAACTGATGCATCTGGGATGCCACCGGCGCCGGATTTTGACCGTTTTCTGTTTTAAGTTAACGCCTATGGGGACCCGGGGACCCCCTCCCGCCCCTGGGGTACCGGGCACACCAGACCAGCCAAGCCTCCCCAGTTGAGACAGGATCTCCCCAAATTCTGGGGACACCATACTTATTTCCGGTCCTCCCGTTCGGCAAGAAATCCTAGCAAAGAGGCACAGCGAAGACCGCTTCCCTCTGTGCCTCTGTGGTTTCTTCCTTGTGTCGACGACCGGCGCTATTTGGGATTCAGCACAAGAGTAGCCTTACAGTGGTCCTTTATCGCCTTGTCGCTGAACCACCAGTAAAGCTTATCGCCACGCATGAACGGCTCAATCTGATCTTTCATGTGTGGATTGAATGTGCGGCCTACAACGCCACCGGCCATGACTGCCACGACTTTGTCGTTGTCGGCCAAGTCGGCCACCATGCGCAGGGCCGCGGTGTTGACTATGTTGTACCGTTTGTCGAAATCGAAAATAGCCCGGTAGAGCGTCTCGCCTGATCCGCCCATCGGGTGTGAGCCGCCCCCGATCAGGCTTTTGCCCGCACCTTTGCGCCTCAGGGGGTTCACCCATTCCATCTGATGCGCTTCTCCCCACAACCATTTTGTGGGATCCTTCCCCAGCGACGGGGCCATCTCCTCAACAGCCTTCAGCGCGGCCTGGTGGAACATGTCGTTTATGGTCTCTTTGGTGTCCTTGGTACTCACATTGTCGAACCACGGTGAGGAACCGCTCAGGACCATCTTCTGAAGTCTTTCCTGCCAGAAGTACCAGGTCTTGAGCATGGTGGTGGTGATGTGCGATCCGAGCTCGTCTTCAAACACCAGAGTGGCGAAATTCAGGTACACCGACTGAAATATGGTTGGGGCCGCCTTATCCGGATCATCCCGGAAATCCCATTTCAGCAGAATCTTGCCCATCTGCTCGGTGTCCTTGTACGCTACCAAGGCGCGAGCCATGACCGGGGCTATTTTCTTGGCCATGAGGTTCACGTTGTCTCGCTGAAACTTCCAGTGATCATCCACCGACTTTGGGCCGGGAGTATCCAGAAGCTCCATGAGTCTCCGATACCGATAGGACGGGGAAAGAAAAGACGAATAGTAGTACGGGTAATCCCGCGTGATGGTGGTGTGATTGCAGGTGCCGACCCATCCCCTCTTGGGATTGATGATTGAGGGCATCTTGTCGAATGGGATGATCCCGGTCCAGTTGTCTTTGCCGTCCTTCACAACGAACGGGACAGGGCCGCCACCACTGGATCTTGTGGGAAGCTTGCCGGTCGGTCGCCACCCGATGTTCCCCTCAACATCAGCGAAGACAATGTTGAGCATGATCATATTCATTGACTCAAGGGCACTTTGAACATCGTCAATTGATCGGGCTGTCAGCAATCCTTCAAAGCCTATTGTGGGAGACATGGTCTGAACAGGCGCCCATCGCAGGGTGATGACCTTGCCGGTCTTGAGTCCCTTGAGTTTGTCCGACACGACAGGTCCTCTTTTTGTAAGCTTGATCCCCAGCTTTTCTTCTCGGAACCCACTGGGCGCTTTCTTGTCCTTGATCTTCAGGGTCTCCTGGATCTTCGTGAAAGGCAGGGATTCCGCGCCCTCCATGTACCTGTCAGGGTCCTTGGGATCCAGGGTTTCCACATACAGGTCCGTCGCGTCACCGTAAGAATTGGTGGCCCCCATGGCCACACGATCATTCCTGCCGATCACAAACCCCGGAATACCGGCCACAATGCAACCGACCGCTCTGAATTTGGGAGTGATCAGGCCGATCGGGTATAGGATTCCAGGGAGTATCCTGGCGTCCAGATGCGGATCATTGGCCAGTATTGGCTTGTCGCCCGGGGAGAGCTTCGGCCCCACGACCCAATTGTTGCTTCCCAGGTGCGGGCCGCTTGTCTCGGAATAGGATAGGAGGGTCCTGTCGGAAGCGATACCCAATCGAGCTAATTGTTGGGTAAAGGGCTTGGCCTGTGCGCCCTCAGGAGGTGGGTCGTCAGGATTTATGTTGATAGGAAATATCTCGCGGGCCTTTTCCAAACCCACCTTTTCCACCAGCATCTGGGCGACGATCTCAGCCCTGGTCTTGGACGAGAGCGACCATCCCATATAGTAGACAATAGCCAGGGAATCCTCGATGGTCCATGTTTCAGGCTTGATGCCGGCCGCCTTGAACTCAAGGTGAATGTCCTTGGGACAGGTCTTTATGAACGCGTTCACCCCGTCCACGTAACTCTGAAAAAAGGCCTTTGTCTTGTCATCAAGGATCTTTGCATGCTTCTTTGCGAGCCGATGAATACCGATGGTCCTCATCCTGGTGTCGAGCGCCTTGGCCTTTGCACCGGCCAATTCCGATATCCGCCCTTCCGCCACGAGCCGGGTAAGCTGCATCTGAAACAGCCTGTCCTGAGCCGTGGCAAAGCCCTGGCCGAAGACCACATCATGGATGTTCCGGGCCTTCACATACGCCATACCGTTTTCATCACGCATGATAGTGACCCGGTCTTTCAACCCGGACAGACTTAGACTGCCGTCCTGCTGATACATGTTGAGTATGGGCAGGCCGCAGACCGCTACGACAATGATGATGAGCAGCAGTATCCCCATGCCAAGTAGAAGTCTAGAAAGCTTCATTCTTCATCTCCCTGTGTCAGTGAATATCCGAGAACATGTGCCGCCACAGCGCGGCGGTTCCAGGGTCGCGAGCAAAAGCGCTAATATAACAGGATTCCACTCAATTGATCAACCGCTGATCACCCTCCCTTGGGTCAGTTTGAAATAAGCTCCTGTGGACATCCGAGCGCGCTCATGGCAGAATAGGGTGCATGGCTATCAAGAAGAAAAGGCCACGGGACCTGAACAAACTGGCCTTCAGTATCTTGGAGGAAGTTGTCGGTGAGGACGAAGAGCAAGAGACTGCCGAATACTGCGAAAAGAATCCGCACGCGGTTGAACTTGGTCGTCTTGGTGGGCTCAAGGGAGGCAGAGCCCGAGCCCAGAAACTGACGCCAGGGGAACGTGAAGAGATTGCCAAGATTGCTGCTCGGGTTAGGTGGGAGAAATCCGATTCCTAGCCGGCCTTTTTCTCCTCGTCTGGAGCATTCTTCCTCCACAAGATATCATCGGTGAAATCCATAGGGACCTGAATCGGTTCTTCATCTGGATGAATGCTGTTCCAATGATCAGCGTCTAGTGTGAGCTGTAACCCATCACCGACAATCTGTTCACGTCGGGCTATGAGGCTCTTGTGGATGTGTTTCCGGGGTGCCTCATCAATGTCAACCCAGAGCGAAAGTTGCGTGGCCCCTTGCTGTGTCACCAAGGCATGATTTGCACGATATGGTTTACCCGTGGTTTCGTCATGCCTCATTTCCTGGCGTGCAGCCCGAGTAAACTCCTTTGCGAGGCGGTCGGGGGCGCCTTTGATTGTGAAATCGACTACGCTATGCTAGTAAAGCTATACGGTCATGAATCGGAAGGCCAGAAGAGGCATAGTCCAGCTAGAATCAGGGGAACCAAACGAGAAGGGATCGTGGGAAACCCTGACCTTGGCCAGGTCGCTACCAGCTACGCCGAAAGACAAAACCTGACGATGAGGATGAGGCGGTTCACCAGACTAACGAATGCCTTTTCTAAGAAGGTTGAGAATCTAGGTCACACCGTTTCCCTCCATTTCATGCATTACAATTTTGCTAGGATTCATCAGACTTTGAGAGTGACGCCTGCGATGGAGGCTGGAGTCAGTACACATGTATGGTCGTTGGAAGAAATAGCTGCACTCGATGATTAGGCTCAGGGATATCTATGGAATCAACCTGGAAAAATAGGCTCTATTTCGGAGACAACCTTCAGATTCTCCGTGAGTACGTCTCTGATGAGAGCGTTGATCTGATCTACCTAGATCCCCCGTTTAACTCCAAAGCGACCTATAACGTGCTCTTTGGGGAAAAGAACGGCACTGAGCCTCAAGCCCAAGTCACCGCGTTTGAAGATACCTGGCATTGGGGGCCGGAAGCAGAAGCGGCCTATCATGAAGTAGTCACCCAAGGACCAAGGAAACTGGCGGATCTTGTCCAAGCCCTCCGGGCTTTCCTCGGGCAAAACGACATGATGGCCTATCTGGTCATGATGGCAATCAGGCTCGCGGAACTCCATCGCGTGCTGAAGCCGACAGGGAGCATCTTTCTCCACTGCGATCCTACGGCAAGCCACTACCTCAAACTCCTTATCGACGCCGTGTTTGATCCAAGGAATTTCAAGAATGAGATCATTTGGTATCGGACAACGCCAAAGGCTAACGTTAGGGTCAGGTTTCCAAGTACACACGATGTGATTCTCTTCTATGGGAAATCCGACAGAGCCGCTTTTAGTATGGTCTATACCCCCCATGACGAGAAGTATGTTGAGTCACATTATCGGCAGTTCGAGCCGGGAACTGGCCGCCGTTTCAGGTACACCAGTTTGATTAATCCCAACAGGAACAGACCCAATCTGACGTATGAGTTTCCTCCAGGCAGCGGAACCGTTCGTGTGTGGCGTTGGACTAAAGAACGCATGACCAAGGCATGGCAAGAGGGCAGAGTGATAGTCACAAAAGAAGGTGGTGTAGCTCAGTATAAGCGTTATCTGGACGAACAACCGGGAAACCCAGTGCAATCAACATGGCATGACATCCCTCCAATCAACTCCCAGGCAAAGGAACGGCTTGGGTATCCAACCCAAAAACCAGAACCGCTTCTTGAGAGAATCATCAATGCCGGTAGCAGAGAAGGAGACCTTGTCCTAGACCCATTCTGTGGTTGCGGTACGACCATCTCTGTTGCCGAACGCTTGAAGCGTGGATGGATCGGCATCGACATCACTCATCTGGCTATCGCCCTCATGAGGCACCGGCTTAGGGACACCTTCGGGGATGAGCTTTCCGAATACGATGTTGTCGGTGATCCGAAAGACCTAGCAAGCGCGAAAGCCCTCGCAAAACACGACCGCTTTCAGTTTGAGTGGTGGGCGTTGAGTCTTGTAGATGGTCGCCCGGCGCAAGACAAGAGGAAAGGCGCTGACGCCGGAGTGGACGGCTATATCTATTTCTTTGACGACAATTCCAAGAAGGCCAAGAAGATCGTCATACAGGTCAAGAGCGGCAATGTGAGCGTGAGCCAGATAAGGGATCTCAAAGGAGTCATTGAAAGAGAGAAGGCCGTGATCGGGGTCTTCATCACGCTGAACAAACCTACAGGGCCAATGATGAAAGAAAGCCTTGCCGCTGGGTTTTATGTACCTGAGTTCCTGCCTGAAGAGTTCAAAGCGCCAAAGATTCAGATCTTCACCATTGTAGAACTTCTCGAAGGGGCCTCCGTCAACTATCCGCGACTTGCTGTTTCCACATTCAAAAAAGCTCCGCGCAAGCACAAGGATACCGTCTCCGACCAAAACAATCTTTTCTGAAAGATTTTTCAAACTGACCCACTACCTCATCCTCCATTGGCGGAAGAGGGTAGGGTGAGGGGGGATTCAAATCCTAAAGTGCGGCCAAGGCCGGCGCCTATGGTGGCGAGGGCGCCATTTCACGACCACCCGCTCGCCTTGACCGGACCGCATTCCAGAATGTCTTTTGAGAATTCGTCTGTGATCTTGACCGGGTATTTGCCGGTGAAGCAGGCCGCACAGAATTGATTTCTTGGCAGGGGCATTGCCCGGAACATCCCTTCAAGGCTGAGGTAGGCTAGAGAATCAGCGCCTATGAACTCTGTGATCTCCTCGACCGTGTTGGAGCAGGCGATCAATTCCCCTTTGCTTGAGAAATCTATCCCGTAGAAGCAGGGATACCGGATTGGCGGACAACTGATCCTCATGTGAATTTCCCGAGCCCCCGCTTCTCTGAGCGCTCTGGTTCTGAGTTTGCTCGTGGTCCCCCTCACAATGGAATCATCCACTACCACCGCGCTCTTTCCGTTTAAGACGTCTCTGACCGGATTGAGTTTCAATCTTACGTTGAGGTCCCTAATTGCAGGCGAAGGTTGAATAAAGGTCCGACCCACGTAATGGTTGCGAATTACTCCATATTCGTAGGGTAAACCGCTGCCGTGGGCATAGCCCAACGCGGCATAGCTTCCGGAAGCGGGCATTGGGACCACTATGTCGGCGCCCTCAACCGGATGTTCCAGCGCCTGTTGGAGTCCCAGCTGCTTTCGGACCGTGTACACACAATGCCCGAAAATGTGCGAATCAGGACGGGAGAAGTAGATGTATTCGAACACACACATGGCCGAATTGAGCTTCCTCGGCCCCTGAATGGATCTCAGTCCGTTGTGGTCGGCAATGACGATTTCTCCGGGTAACACGTCCCGGACGTACTCCGCCTCCATGATATCCAAAGCACAGGTCTCGGAGGCCAGTATGATTGCGTCTCCTTTGCGGCCTATGCAGAGAGGCTTGAAACCGTGAGGGTCCCGTGCCCCGAGAATACCTTCCGGGGCCAACATCACCAGCGACCAGGCCCCTCTCAAATCCCCGAACGTTTTGACCAGCCGTTCTTCCAGGGATCCTCGCTTGTGAAGAATCAGATGGGCTATCAGCTCCGAATCCGCTGAGGTCTGAAAGATCGCGCCTCTGGCCTCGAGCTTCTTTCTGAGCGCGGCGATGTTAACAATATTCCCGTTGTGACCGATTGCGAAGGTTTTGTCGATCTGTTCCACCACGAACGGCTGGGCGTTCCGCAAGTTGGAACTGCCCGTAGTGGAATAGCGCACGTGGCCGATCGCCATGGCGCCTTCCAATCGCTTCAGGTCCTCGGGTTGGAATACGTCGGCAACCAGCCCCATTCCTCTGTGAGCAGTAACTTTCTTGCCGTCGCTTGCCACAATGCCTGCTGATTCCTGACCGCGATGCTGAAGGGAATAGAGGCCCAGATAGGTCAAGCGAGCGGGGTCGTCGGAACCGTAGATTCCGAACAGTCCGCAAGCCTCCTTCTTGGATGGCGAGTTGAACATTGGGGCTGCTCCTGGATGAACAATCTCGATCTCACTCTAGGTGAGGCCAAACTAGCGCACCGCGCGTTTTCCGTCAAGCAACAAACCGATGGGACTGTAACCATTCAGTCATTCGGGGGGGGGGGGGGGGAAATGCCCACGTTCCTGCCCTTAACGGATGGCAAGGGGGCGCACACACGGGTGCG
>CAZGNL010000158.1:0-12406 GCA_964527475.1 uncultured Syntrophaceae bacterium | reverse complement strand
GCTGCCCCAAGATTTTCATACTTCGTTGTCGCTTTCTTGCGATGATAGTTGGTATCACGACTCCCTGTCCAGGGGCTGAACTTCATCTTCAAAGTACCGGTGAAAAACTTTGGGCAGTTCGTGATAATCGACACCATCCGCTGTGTTCGAAAAATCTCTGGAGTTGTACGTATTCCAGAACAAAACCGTCCCGTCTTTCAAAGCTCCCTTTCCGGCATCATCAATAAGCGCGGCCATGGCCTTGCCTGTATATGTCCCCTCCAACTTGAGGCCCTCGCACTTCCGTGCCCAATCAACGGCTTGCATTCCTTCCTCAGTGAACAGGGCGTACTCTCGGCCGTAGAAATCGTGCCTCAGGTCCACTTCCTTTTCCGTAAGCTCAAACATAGGAAATGATCTGTCCAGCGAATGAAGTATAGAGTTGGTCTTGTGAAAGAGTCGCTCCATTTGGTCTGCCCGGGCCATTTTTTCCCATACAACCCGAACCGAGACCACCCGGGTTTTTAGGCCCGCGGCCCGGAGGCCTAACATCAGCCCTACAGCCGTACCCATGGTGCCCAGTGCAACGTAGACACATTCAGGCTCAAGAATCTCCCCCTGTTCAATTTGATTCTTCAACTCAAATGCCGCGTTGACAAAACCGATTGTTCCAAGAGGCGAAGATCCCCCGGGAGGTATGACCTGTGGGAATCGACCGGTCTTAATTCCATGCCGCACAAGCTGATAAACGGTTCCCGCGGCCAGCAGTGCGGTATTTCCGTGTTGGTGTAGTTCCGCGTCTGAGCAACGGCTCATGAGAAGATTGCGCCGCACGTACCTGGCATTGGGCTGTGGCAGCAGCATTGAGATACTCTTCAGCCCCACCTGTTTTGCATAAATTGCCGTGGCGAGCGCATGATTGGAACCCGCGCAACCGAAAGTCAACACCTCTTTGGCCTTGGCACGAAGTGATCTTCCCAGGGTAAACTCCAGTTTCCGTATCTTGTTTCCGCCGTAGATCGAGCCGCTCAGGTCGTCTCGCTTTACGTAAAGCTTGTTGACGCCGATTTCTTCACCCAAACGATCCAGCTTCTCCACTGGTGTGGTGGATGCACCCAATGACACATGGTCAAGCTTGTCCGCGAGCAGTGGGTAATGTTCAAATAGAGGAATCTTGTTTGAATGATCTTTTTTCATAATGACCTCTCCGGTTCAGATTCGACCTGCAAACTCAAGGCGGTCTCCCAAGGTTCTTGCAACGAGATCTGATCGGGTACACTTACGTTTCCTACTTACCATAGGTCACGGGAAAGTCAAACAAGCCGGCGCGCCGATGAACAGCAAGTGTCCAAAAGCACCGTATGCTTGAAAGAGATCAGAAATCAGTCGTAGGCTTTTGACGCTGCGGCTTTTGACGCTGCGGCTTTTGCCGTGTAGGATCTAATGGGGTTGGAATGCTCACGGTTCCGGATCGGATTTGGCTGCGCACATCCGCAACCTGTGGAGATCAACATGGAAGAAATTGGAGTGAATCAAGCTCAAATTCGTGATGATCGTTTGGGAGTTGAAGCGCGCCAACTGCGCATCGCGCAGGTACAACAGCTTTATTCTCAGGCTGTCATCGAACACCTCGGTTCAATATTCCTTGGGACAATCATGGTGGCGGCACTCTGGGGCGCGGTCTCCCACCGGGGCCTGATTGTGTGGCTGGGATGCAGTTTAGCCATTCAGGTAGGCCGAATGGCGCTGGTATCGGCATTCCGTAGCGTAGCCCCCAGTGAGGACGCTGTAATCCCCTGGGGAAAGCGGATGGATTATTCCACCGCGATCTCCGGGCTTGCGTGGGGCATGGTTCCGGTCTTCTTGTTTCCGGTCGATTCCGTGAATCACCAGTCATTCTTAACCCTTTTGATTACGGGTCTGAGCTGCACCGTCGCCGTGGTTTACGCTCCGAGGGTGGGATCTTTCCTGCCCGCGATCCTTGCACTAATGTTGCCGCTTGCAGCGCGGCACTTCTATGAGGGCGACAAGCTTCACGTGAGCGTTGGCGCGGTTCTCCTCGGAATTGGTGCGGTCATTATTCTTACGGCCGAGCATATGAACCGAGTGAACTCGGGCGTTCTGAAGTTGCGATTTGACAATAACGACCTGATCGCTTCTTTGACCAAGGAAAAGGAGAGAGCCGAGCAACTGAATGAGAATCTCCGGGCGGAAATCGAAGAGCGCAAGAGCATGGAACACGCTCTGCGGGAAAACCAGGAACGCTATCGGCAATTGACCGAGAATTCATTGGTGGGAGTGTTTGTGCTTCAAAGGGGCCGATTCGGTTATGTCAATGAGCGACTGGGCAAAATGCTGGGCTATGCTCCCCATGAGATGCTGGGAAGACGGGTTGAGCAATTCATCCATCCCGACGACGCAGAGATGGTTGAACGGAGCGCAATAGTCGAAGTCGATGGGAGTACTTCGGTGCCTCAACAGGAGGTCCGTGTATTGCGCAAGAATGGTGAATTCAGATGGGTGGAAATTCGTGCAGCCACCATTCGCTATCGAGGACGATCAGTCGCTCTGGGGAACATAGCCGACATCACGGATAGGAAGCAGGCGGAGCAGCAAACCAAGGCGTCCCTGAGAGAAAAGGAACTGCTCCTTCGAGAAATTCACCACAGAGTGAAGAACAACCTCCAAATCGTATCAAGTTTGCTGAGCATTCAGTCTCGAAATATCGCGGATCAAACCTATAAGCGGATGTTCGCGGAGAGCAGGGATCGCTTGCGAGCGATGGCATATATTCACGAAAAACTGTACCAGTCCAAGGATTTTGGGAACATCGACATTACGGGATACATGAAAGGTCTCGCGACTCATCTGTTTGCGTCCTACGACGTGAGCTCTGAAAAAGTCAAGTTGGAGGTTGACGTACAGCCGGTGTCAATGGGAATTGACACCGCTATTCCGTGCGGACTGATCGTGAATGAACTGGTTTCAAATTCGCTCAAATATGCCTTTGCTGATGAAAGAAAAGGCGTGATCGGCATTCACCTAACTGAAACTGAATATCAAGATATGGAACTTGTAGTTTGGGACGACGGCGTGGGTCTAACCGAGGGTGTGGATTTGGCTTCCGCGAAAACAGTCGGCCTGCGTCTCGTAAGAGCCCTGGCAGAGCAGATCCGTGCAGAAACAGAGATCCGAAGGTCCAACGGGACGGAATTCCACTTCAAATTCAAGACTGTGAAGTCCATTGATGCGCTACGAGATACAGCCGAGAAACCTCGAGTCAAAGACTTCCGTTTGCTGGAACCCATCACAAAATCTCAAGAACAGTCTTTGTCGTGACAAAGCCCACGGTCACGCTGATTCATCAATTGGATTCCAACACCAACTACCATCGCAAGAGAGCGACAACAAAGCATTAAAGTCCTTTCCGCTGTTCAGTAGTCCGTGGCTTCGCCTCGGACAGGCGTGTGAAGAGCGCGCACGCTGCGCCTGGATTCGAAGGGGGAGACCATCTCCCCCTTCGAGCATCCCCCATCGTAGGCCCCGAGATTTTACTTGTTACAGCAGTTGCCCAAAATAGTGACCGATTGATTCTTGGGTGCCACTGCCGGCTCGTCCAGCAGTGCGATCTTTTTCGGACAGAATTATTGGCACTTGCTATAAATGGCGAAGCGGTATTACGCAAAAGACTGGATTCAGGTCCCGATCAATTGCTTGCGGACGCGTTATCTTAGCGGTATGATGCAACCTTGGTATTCCGCGGAGTGGCTGCAAAGCCGGGCAATCCGCACATCAGCGGATGTCTGACGGACTCCGCGTTTTTTTGAGGCAATCCGGATGTTGGTTTCCGACTTCGTGACAATATCATTTCGGCAAGTCCTTAGAAACTGGACACGATACCAGGGCGTCATGATCATCATCAGCATCGGGATTGCCGGGGTGATTGTCGTGGCTACGCTCGGGGAATCCATAGAGCTGGCCATAGGCCGCAACCTGGAGATTCTTGGACGGGCCTGCCTCATTAAGGCCGGATGGAGAACCCGGAGTGTCAATGAAAGGGATGGTCACACCTTTAATGATAGAGACCTTGATACTCTGAGACAGATACCGCCGGCACGGCACGTAACACCTTTTGTTCGCAGGCCCGTTCACCCATTCTATTGCTCCGGGAGAAAGATCGTCGGTCGATTGATTGGGGTGGATTCCGACTTCTTTGATTCGCTCGATCTGCGCCTGGCCTGTGGGCGAAGAATATCAGACGCTGACGTGGCAACGAAAGAACCGGTATGTGTGATAGGAACGACTATCTGGACCGAACTCTTTCCAGGCGCCGACGCTGTGTTGGGTCGAACGATTCGGACCGAAGGGCTTGCTGTGAAGATTGTGGGAGTCATAGGGGGAATCGAGGACAGGTCGCTGGCTAGGACCGTGATTCTGCCGATCTCAGTTGCCTTGACACAACTATCGGGAGTGACCGGAATCGACGGATTCTATGTGCGGGCAGGGCACTGGGATGATGTTGCCCAGCTGAAAGCGCAGGTCTCCAACGTGCTGCACCAAAATCAATCTCGGTACAAAGAGTATATCGAGGTGGAACACTTCCCCAACAAGATAGAAACAATCAAGAAATCGGTCTTTCTTGTCAAGAGTCTCCTGGTCACGGCCTTGGCCACCACGCTTTTCCTCGGTGGGCTTGGGATAGCAAGCGCGATGCACGCCGCGGTTCAGGAGAGAACAAAGGACATCGGCCTCCGAAAGGCTGTGGGAGCCACAACGAGGGCAATTCTGTTGCTGTTCCTGGCCGAGGCTGTCTACGTTAGTCTCTCTGGAGCTTTGGTTGGGGTGGTTGTCGGCGTTCTGGGCGTGCAAGCCCTGAAGCGCCCACTCCAAGCCGCGCCGGGATATGAAATGTTGATACTCAGTATTGTGGGTGGCCTGTTGTTTGGTCTGATCCTAGGCGCCGCGGCAGGTTTGGTCCCCGCAAAGAGAGCAGGCGACCTTGACTCCGCGCAGGCCATGCGGTTCGAGTAGGCCGGACACCGTTGGAGATGCCTCGGACGTTTTCAGTCCGGACACATCGCTATTGCCGGATCCATGCGGCTCGCCTTTTTCGCCGGATATAGGCCGGCCATGATCCCTATGGATACTACCGCCAAGAAGCCCCCCGGTATGCTCACTGCCAGCACCAGTGGGGCGACCTGCAATCCGATCGCCATCTGAAGGATAAGACAAAAGACAGTGCCTGCCAACACTCCTGTGACCCCGCCCAACAAGCTGATAATCGCCGCCTCCAACAGAAATTGCACCATTATTGTCCGGTCGGTTGCGCCAAGTGCCTTTTTCAGGCCTATCTCGCGCCTCCGATCTCGAACCGCGGCAAGCAGTAGGATTGCAATCCCTACCCCCCCTATGACCAGAGTCACAGTGGAAGCAAAAACCGTCAGATTCTTGACCATTGCCACCGATCCTTCCACCTTTTGGATTCGCTCCGGATAGTAGTAAACTCTGATTGACTTGGCGATTTCCTTGTGGAAATGTCGTCTCAGATCCTCTCCGAGAAGCTCTACAACCAATTTGATGTTGGTCCAATGGTCTACGCGAAGCCGAATTGTCTTGATTTTGAACAAGCCCCCTAAACGATGGCGCGCGGTCGCCAGAGGAACAAATGCTGTTCTACGCGTGTTCAGGCTCTGTATTCCACCCAGTGTTCCAATTACCGTGCAGCTGATTCCACCTATTCGGACTTGTTTGCCTACAGGATTGGCGCCTCTGAAAAGCTCTTGCACGACATTGGTTCCCAGCACGCAAACAGCCGACCGATTTTTCTCGTGAATAGAATTGGTGAAGCTTCCTTCGAGAAGCGAGGCCATAATGGTGTTCCAGAAGGAATAATGAACTCCTGCAATTCGGACAGCCATGGTCTCCGCACGGAAACTCGCATCGATCGTCGGCAGCGATACGTGGGGCGCCACCTCAGTGATGTGAGGGATCAACTTCAGACGGCGCACGTCCTGATCGGAAAACACCCCTGGATGCAGGCTGTTGTCATCAACCATTTCAATATCTATGATTGTGGATCGTCCAAGAATTGTCAGATGCTGGGCCATTTTGGTTTCCACGGCATCGCCCAGGTTGACCACCGTGATCAGGCCCGCGATTCCACATGCCATAGTAATTATGATGCTCTTGTATCGTCGCCGATTCCTGGACACTCGGCGAACGCTCAGATCCAAAAGGTCGCGAAAGATTGGTCTACGCACTCGACGTGGCATGTGGTAAGCCCTCGGTCGTCAAAGCATGGATGCGTGGACTGAAGATCATTCAAACACAGTCCCGCAGGCCAATAATTGCGGTTGAATCCCATGGAGAGAGGGACTTATGGAGAGTAGTTCCTTCCCGGAGATTCACCGCACGCCGCATGATTCGGGTCAGTCCGCGTTCAACGACTGGTTGATTGCGTTCCTCCTCGATGACAAGCGACCGTAAAACCTGCTCTCTGCTACTGATGGTTCATCGGTTCTATTCCCGGTTCCCTTTTTGGCGGGTCCGATGCATCTTCGCTGTCATGGTTCCCCCATACGTAATTCCGGGAGCTTGTACGGTTCACGGTGAACCGCGACTCTTCGCTTCGCCGTGCTGGCGCGCTCCGACAGTATCCTGGTCAGGAACCCCACCAGACGTTCAAAACTTGAGTTCAGGGCATGCTCAGGGGTTTTCGGGGGGTTCTCGAGATCGAAAAAGACCGTGAACATGTGTCTCTGTTTGGGATAAATGTAGCATTCATAATCCCGTCCCACGCTCTTGATCTGAGATTCAAGCTCCCGAGCGTACTTCACATCGTACACTCCGTCTTTCCCTCCATGGAATATGAGCACAGGGGGCAACCGATCAGGATCATACGGAATTATCCATGGCCATCCACCATTGTTCCATACGATGCACTTCACCCTGGGATCAAGACTTGCCTCGGCCAGGGCCGCATTGGCCGACTGCGAAAATCCGGAAACAGCCACTTTTCCCGGGAGTACTTCAGGACATGATGACACATAGTCTACAGCCGCCCGCACGTTCCTCACATACCATTCGTGGTCGAAGGCCAGTCTGAAGGCCACCATCACGTGATTGACCCAAGACCATAGATGATAGGGCATTTTGCGCCAGGTATCGGCTCCAGGCGTAAGGGACTGAGGAAAGTTGGATCCGTCAACAAGTAGAGTAACAAAATCTCTGCTCGCCAGCTTGCGACAATATGCCCTATACTGAGTCAACTTGACCCCGCCCGCGCCCGCGGCCACAACCACGGCAGGAAGCTGACTCGCGTCCGACTTCTCCGGACAAAAGAAGTAACCGGGCAGATCAGTGCCATCCGGGACAGGTATCCTTACTACACGTTCCTCTGCCCGGACACCGGATGCACAGAGGGCAAATACCAAAACAAAAAAAACTTGCGACACCTTTGAGATTGACAACGTTCGTGCCATCAACATCTCTTCCTTCCCAAGTGACATTGATTCCTAAGACTGCGCTCTTGTCCTAAAGTCAAACAGGACTCCGGCAGCAGCCGCACTAGACTGCTCCAAGGAGGACCTCGGTCAATTCGCTGGATGAGCGGATCCGCTGGAATCTCAAGCCTTGGGTGGCAATAGGGGAACCCGGGAATTCGCTGACAGATTCCTATCAAGCTATAACCATATCTTATGATCGTTATCCTTGTCAATGAGGAGATCCACAGGAGTCTCTCCATAAACTATGGCAGAAAGGCCCTCACTCTGTTCTTCCCCATGTGCGTTAACTTACTACGACTGCCGTTCCTTGTACGTCATTCCGGCGAAAGCCGGAATCCAGATGACGACCGGAAGACCGATGAATATAGTGGTTCTCCAAATTTAATTTCGCATTCCTCGGAAACTTCTTCCTGTGGGGTAAGATTTGTACTGGACGATTGTTTGACTGGACCCCGGCTTTCGCCGGGGTGACGAGCGAGAGAAGAGGTATGGGCTTCTTAAGTTAACGCCCATGCTGCTCTTCCTCCATGGGAAATCGGACTCTCACCCATTGTAGCGCTGCAGCAACCGATAGATCGCTTCGGTTCCAAAATGGAGGGATTCCACGGGAATGCGTTCATCTTCAGCATGGATCGTTCGGGTGAAGTTGAAATCCGCGGGCAGATTCATGGGTAAGAAGCCGTAGCTCCGGATCCCCAAACGTGAAAAGAACCGGGCATCCGTAGCCCCGCTGAGCAATAAAGGAACAGGGACCGCTCCGGGATCGGCCTCCCTGAGAATGTCCGCCAGCGTGTCGAACAGCCCCATGTCCGGTTCACCGGGGACCGGCTCATGCCGGATTACCTCGAATTCCACCTGGTCGCCCATGATCCCCCGCAACTCAGCCATCATGTCTTCCGGACTACACCCGGGAACGAGTCGCCCATCCATTTCCACGACTATCTCGCTGGGGATGACATTGACTTTTTCCCCGCCTCGAACAATCGTGGCATTCACGGTATTGTGGAGCATGGCATCGAAAATCCGCCCCCTTGCTCCCATAAGCTGCAGCGCCATGTCGGTGAATCGGGGATTGAGGAGCAAACGTATGAGTCGGCCTGAAGGAAACGGCAAAGCTGAACACATGGTCTCGATCATCCGGCGTGCAACCGGTGTAATGCGCACCGGCAGTCGATTTTGATCGAGTTGTCGCAGCATTCGGCCCAGTTTTGCCATGGCCCCGTCCCGCATGGGTTGAGACCCGTGTCCGCCCGGACCCCGGATGGTCGCTTTCATCCAGCAAATCTGCTTTTCGGCAATCTGGATAGGATAGAACTTGCGGCCGCTCACCCGAAGTGCAAAACCGCCGAATTCACCTATAGCATATCGAATTCCTTCGAACTCCGACGCATGTTTCGCCACAAGGAAATCCGCGCCAAGTTCACCGCCCGCTTCTTCGTCGCTCAGAACAGCCAACACAATGTCGCCCGCCGGAGTAAGCCCTTCTGCTTCGGCGCGCATGAATGCGGCCAACATCATGGCCACTCCACCCTTCATGTCCAAAGCGCCCCGTCCCCAGATGTAGCCGTCGGCCAACGCGCCGGCAAAGGGCGGATGGGTCCACTTCTGATTCGCGGTGGTCACAACGTCAACATGTCCGTAGAGCAATAAGGGAGGCGCGGCTCCACGTCCCCTAAGACGCGCAATCAAGTTGGGTCGGTCCGGCTTTTCAAACAGAATTCTCGTATCAATGCCTGATTCAGTGAGCAAATCGTCTATCCAACCCATGCACTCGGCTTCATTGCCGGGCGGGTTGGTTGTGTCAAACCGGATCAGGCGTTGGAGTATGTCAACCGGACTCCGGTACATTCTTGACGCGCCCGGGGCCATTCTTTTCTCCTTCGTGTCCAGAATCTCTGTCTCAGTCATGGATTGGAATCGCTTTGGCGCGGATGGACTGATACCAACTCCCATCGCACGAGAGCGACAACGAAGCATAAAAGTCTTCGGAACTATGCACTTGGCAAAGGTAGGACTATTGTTGCTCGATCCACACTCCTTTGCCAAAAGAATTTATAGAGGTCATCCTGATTCTTTGACGGTGCTGAAACGTCCGCTCATCCAAGTCTCTATAATTGATCTCGATTTCTATCTCACAAGGGTCATCTTTCCACGTTCTGTCAACGAGATTGGTAGAAAGACTGCCAAAGTTTGCCGAAATCTCCGTCCCGTTTTCAATAATCGGGATAGCAGATTGGAAGCAACTTTTCACATACTCTCGTTTAGTGTCGTCTCCATCGGCAATTATCTTCCTCTCAAAGTCACGGGAATTCAAGGGAGACAACTCTACATCTTTGGCGGGACGGTTCCCAGTGTTTCGGAGTACCAAATCCAACGCGAAATCATGATCTGTAATAGGTCTAACCCTTGCCGTCACTATAGGACGGTTGGCCTCGAACCAAGACTTGCGAGCAAAATAGAATGATACGGCAGAGACGAAGAGTGCTGCACTGCTTATGACGAATGCCAAGGCTTCAATATTCATACTTATCCTCTAGCTCCCTTTGCCAAGTGAATAATTCCCAAAGTCTTTTCCTCTCGTTCCCAGGCTCTGCCCTGAGCATGTCCCATATCTTTTTGCTGGACACCGTCGCGCCATTATGCCAATTGGCCCACCAATGGGAAGTACTGACCAAGCAGCGCCCCGCTGGGGCGCACTGTGAATAGCCACGGGTTTCAGAGCCTGTCGCAAAACCCGGAAAGACGTACCAATCGTGCCACGATCTGTGCATGGCGGAGCCATGCGTAGGGGCGCCGCATGCTGCGCCCTCTTAATTTCAATGTGTTACAAACTGTCCTCCGTGAAAGGCCTCATTTGGGTAGCACGATCAGTGTGCGAGATTGAGTTTTGCAACAGCCTCTTCAACCCGTGGAGAGCGACGCCCATCCAATTATCGCGAACGACCCCGAAGGGGTCGACCAATCATGATCCATTCGCGTCAGTCGCGGTTCATCAAATTCCACACCGGCTTCAATTAATGATGCGCCTCGTCGCATCATTGGTGGACCCCTTCAGGGTCCGGACCCGTTTATGGGGTTCCCCTTTACCGTGGGTTGAAACCCACGGCTATTCGTGGTCTGCCCCTTCGGGGCAGTTATTCCGCTTCACTCCCCGTTCTATCTCCTACGCCCTGTTGTTGTCCGCTGAATCGAGCCCCGCGTCGAAGTCAATGGGACACAAACCCGGTGTCCAGCGACACACTTATGGGTAAAGATCAGGGCTCTGCCTGGGAATGCATACCGGGAGGCTCCGTCTCCCCTACTTGGGACCGGCGCCTCCGCGAACAAGGAGGACTTCTATAGGAATGCGCAATCAAGAGAGTGAGATCGGTTTCTTGGGTGCCACTGCCGGCTTGCCCAGCAGTGCTCTTTATCACTTGTTTGAACGCGCATTCGCATGAAAGTCCCGTGGGAAAAGCTACCCCTTTATGGGTCTACGTATGGGGTGGTTTGGAGGGGAGATGAGTCTCCCCTCCAAGTCCATGCGCAGCGTGCGCGCTCTTGGACTACCCCTGTCCGAGGCGAAGCCACGGACAACTGAACAACGGAAAAGACTTTCATGTTTCGTTGTGCCTGTGCTTCCAGGCATGTAAGTTGGTATGAATTGTCACGGCTCGCGTCCCCTGTATCAAAACATGTAGTCGATGAGGTCCTTGAGTTCCAGCAGTCGCTTTGCGCTCGTTTCCGAAATCTTCGATATTTCGAATCCTGCCACGCACTCACCATCGGACGGGTCTGTCTTGACCCATCGACAGACAGCCTCAAACGCGAACCGGTCCATCTCGAAAAACTCGTCCGCGCAAATCACGAGGGCACGGACCTGGCCCAACTTTGTTTCAAAGCCTTTTGTTCCCAACCCTTTTGGACTGATGTCACGAACTGTTCCTTGGTTTTTTGGATTCTTCTCGTCCTGCAAACGCAGGGGACACATCATGTCACTGCGGGTAAGTATCCGTATCCCTGATGTGTCTTCAGCATGCTGATCCTGCTCCGATCTCCCGTAGAACTGTCCCGGGTTCGCATTGGCGGCGTCCGAGAGTTGCCGGAGAATGAACTGAAGCCCCCGGGTCGAGAGTCTATATTTTTCCATGAGCTCGGCGGCGGCCATCCCCGCTCGCATGTCCGCAAGTACATCCAGGCCTTTGATTTTTCTTTTGTCCGCCATTATGCGTGATCCCCTGTCCAGTCCTGCCCCATGCCCACTGGTAAACCATGCTCAGGCTACCGCTTATGCGGTGGTTTCTTCACTGCACTTTCAGGTAAACAGAGCCTCTTCAGCGAAGACGGAATCCCCGGATATTCCGGATCAAGCCTTCAGCCTGGCTATCAATTCCACCTCAACCGGTGAATTGAGGGGCAGCATGCTTACGCCCACCGCGCTGCGCGCATGTTTTCCCGCGTCTCCAAAGATCTGTCCCAGCAGCTCCGACGCACCGTTAACCACTTTCGGTTGGTCGGTGAATCCCGGCGCGGAGGCTACGAATCCGGTGACCTTGACGATCCGCTCCACCTCGTCCAGACCGGTAATTACGCTGTTGAGCGCGGCCAGAGCGTTGAGACAACAGATACGTGCGGCCTGGTACGCGTCCTCAACCCCGATATCTTTACCCACTATCCCGGTATACTTCATCTCGCCGTTGACAATCGGGACCTGCCCTGCCGTGTACACCCACCTGCCGACCAGTACGGCCGGGACATAAGCTGCCACGGGCGACGGCGCCTCAGGAAGCTCGATTCCCAACTCTTCCAGGCGGGCTGAGATCCGACCGGCCTTTTCTTCGGTCTGCACTTCTTTCTCTGCCATTTCCGCCACCTTTCCAACAGTGACACCAAGTTGCGTTCAAAGCAGTACAGTGTACAGGTGAGGGACCGAGTCTCAAAAT
>CAZGNL010000157.1:0-12700 GCA_964527475.1 uncultured Syntrophaceae bacterium | reverse complement strand
CTCCTCCTTTCACTCAAATCCAACAGGCACCCGCATTCAAAGCGGATTCTCTGGGACATCCGTGCTCTGTGCAGCCCGTCCCGGTCGATCGCGAAGGGAGCGCGCCATGAGGCCTGCCGAACGCCCGGCACGTCAAGCAATATCGTGCGTCAAATCAAAGGGATAGGCGCAGTTTTCTCGATCTGTCGTGCCTCCATTCTCAAAGGCGCGCAAGGCCTACCACCCCATAACGTCATAAATTCAAATAGGTTGTGCCGGAAAACTAGATTCGGCTTTGCCATGAATTGGAAAGGCGATCATAACTCAGCAATAAGACGACCTTAACATCAGCGAGATCTTCTGACCGGTCCCACAACCTTGGCTTGTACCACCACGGGTGGTATCTTCTGCCGATCATGAAGAGGTACATTCGGTACAAGGCCGGACCAGGCATCCTGGACATGATCAAACAGGAGGGCCTGAATTGGGAAAGAATCAGCGTGTTCGCCGGTCCCGCAGGGGGCCCGAAGTGGTTCGTGTCGGTGGGCTTTGACAGGGCGCTCATGAAGAGCCGCGTGCTGGAAAACAACACACGGAGGGTCCTCCTTGTGGGTTCGTCCGCGGGCGGATGGCGCTGCTTGACCATGGCGTGTAAAGATCCCCAGGAAGCGTATGAAAAGCTTCGGATAGCCTATTCCAGAAATGTCTTCTCAGCGGCCGACACCCCGGCGACTCTTTCGCAGGCGCTGGCTCGAAATGTCCGTGATTTCATATCGGACGAGGACATCCCATTTATTCTGGAACATAGGAACTATGATCTAGCCATACACACAGTGCGGTCCATAGGTCCTGCGGCATCTCGGAACAAAACCATAGAGGGCCTCGCTGTGATGTCCGCGTGGCTTGGGCACCTGATATCTCCGAGCCTGTCGGGCATGTTGTATGAAAGAACGGTCTTCTATTCGGGTGCCTCTCAACCGGAATTCCTGAGATGTTCGTTCAGGGGCAGGGCGGAGCGGCTCACATCCGACAATCTCCCCCTGGTGGGCCTGGCCACCGGATCTCTTCCCTACATCATAGGGGGAGTGCCCAACATCCCGGGAGCGCGTACCGGAGTATTCCGAGATGGAGGATTGTTGGACTATCAGCTGAATCAGGATTATTGCCCGGGTCCCGAATCACTGACACTGTTCTTTCATTATCAGGAGCGGATAGTTCCGGGGTGGTTCGACAAGCATCTGAAATGGCGCAACCCCCCGCGGGGCTCGCTGGACAGGGTCCTTCAGGTTTTTCCCGGCGATGATTTCGTTGGGTTGCTGCCCGACGGACGCTTGCCGGACCGAAGGGATTTCATTGATTTTGCGGACAACCCATCTGAGAGGATACGTCGATGGGACGAGATTTCCCGGCTCAGCGAGATTCTTGGTGAGGAGTTCTTTGAAGCAGTGGAGTCAAAGAAGATCCGAGAGCTTGTGGAGCCCCTTTGATTCATCGTGATGGTTCACCGGGCTTGAAGCGGTTCTGGGCCCCGCGCCGCTAAATCTCCCCCACACGTAATTCCGGGAGCTTGTACGGTTCACGGTGAACGGTTACGATTCATTATCACGTGAGGTGACAAGGTTATGAACAGACCTTCCTGGCATGAATACTTTATGATGGTGGCTAAGTTGGTTAGTGTCAGATCTACCTGCAATTCAAGGAAGATCGGCGCAGTCATAGTAAGAAACAACAGAATTTTGAGCACCGGTTACAACGGCGCGGTACACGGCGCCCCCCACTGCATCGACAAGGGGCCTGATTTCTGTTTCAGAAGAAGCGTGGGAGCGCATGACGGAGACAAGTACAACTACTGTGTATCGAGTCACGCTGAGGTGAATGCGGTCGACCAGGCCGCGCGGTTCGGGATTTCCCTTGAGGGGGCCGTGGTCTATTGCACTCTTGAACCCTGCAATTGGTGTTGGAAGCAGCTCATTCAAGCAGGCATCAAGGCGATCTACTTCGAGGAGCCGTACGAATCCCGGAACAAGGAATTCGATCTTCACTGGCGAAAGATCATGGAGTCCCATGAGGGCATAGGAGAATTTGCCCGGGTCACTGTGTCGGATGAGGCGATGAATATGGTGATGACGGTGCTTCAGGGATCGTCGGCCAGAAATATGCCCGCGACCGCGCCTTCGGAATCAGGGGAGCTTGACCCGCAGGCCATAGACGAGTTCATGACTGCTCAACATGGAGAAGAGCAATGAAGATCAAGGCAGTACAAAGATTTGGGGAAGAGGAACTGATGAGTAGACTCCGTGATGTGACCATGCTCAAGGCGCCCGAAGTCAAGGTATACACGGATGCCCATATTTCCCTGGAGAAGCTTTCGCCGGCGGCCATGGCGCCTCCTCAGAATTACATTCTCAGGGATGAATTGAAGAAGGTGAGGGAACTGAAATGGGCCCTTGAAGAGCACGGGGTGAACATATTCGAGCTCAACGGATTCATCAGGCTTTCCCTGGAAGAATCCGACGAGCCGGTAGATCTGCTGCCTCCCATTGTAGAGGAATCCATTGAGAAAGACGGTTCGGTCCACCTCATCGTGTGTGATGGAATGCACCGAATTTACATGGCCTTGCGTGAATGGATTATCCCTCAGGTCGCGTTTGTCCGGGGGACGCCAAAGAACTTGCCCTATTATGCCTTTCCTGTGCCGGGCGGATGGTCGAGCGTGGAAGAACGGGAAGACCTGCCTCCTGGATACCTAAAGAAATGGCATCGAATTCCCAATTTTCACACTCTGTACCGAAACTACAACTCAACCTTCAAGAATGTGAGCCAACCCAGGGAGTTTTTCAAGAAAACCTGAAAGCGAGAATTCAGCGAGGAATGTGTTCGTATCCTACTTCGCGTCATAGTGAGAGTATTGCATGGTGAAGATGCCCCGCCCCTGGGTGATGGATCTCAGGGATGTGGAGTACCCGAACATGGTGGCAAGGGGAACAATGGCCTGGAGGACCGAGGTCTTTCCACGAGGCGTCACCCCTTCGACCCGAGCTTTTCTGGAGTTGAGATCCGCGATCACCTCCCCCAGAGATTCTTCTGAAACAACGACCTCAACGTTCATCTGGGGTTCCAGAAGCGCTGGAGACGCCTTCTCGCAGGCTTCCTTGAAGGCCTGAGACCCGGCCACCTTCAAGCCCAGGTCATCGACCAAATCCGGGCTATCGATGGCATCAAGTGTCACCTTGACGTCCACTACCTCATTGCCGGCCAAGGGGCCTGAAAGGGTGGCCTCTCGAACGCCCATTTCCACGTAGGATACCAATTCCGCATATGATTCGGCAACATCCGGCGCGGCCATGAAACTTACGCCTTCTCCTCTGGGCGCGGGTTTCACACTTAGAGTGACATCACCCACATGACGGGTCTCCGCAATCTCTCGGTCGAACACCGTGTGTGCTCGGCCCGAAGATTGGATAGTCTCTTTGTGCACCACCTGCGGCCTGCCTGTTACAAGATCAACCCCGTATTCTCGCTTGAGTCTGTCCTGGACAATGTCCAGATGGAGTTCGCCCATACCCGACATGAGCATTTGCCCGGTCTCTTCGTCTTCTCTGAACGCGAATGTGGGGTCTTCCGCGCCAATCTTCTCCAGGCTGAACATAAGCTTTTCCTGATCCGAACGGGTTTTCGGCTCAATCGCAATGGATATGACCGGAATCTGTGTGTCGAGCGATTCGAGTATCAAGGGTGAGTCGAAAACGGTGAGAGTATCCCCGGTGCGGGTATTCTTGAGTCCTACCGCGAGCGCTATGCAGCCCGCCTGCGCTGTCTTGATCTTCTCTCTTTTGTTCGCGTGTGTCAGGAACAGTCTGGCCACCCTTTCACGGACGTCTCTGGTCGCGTTGTACACTTCCTTTTCCGCGTGAAGCTCACCCGAATAGACCCGAACATATGTTGCCCTTCGGCCCTGGTCCATGCTCACTTTGAACGCAAAAGCGCACAATGGTTCTTTGTTGTTGGGTATGCGGGATTCTTCAGCCCCTGTTTCAGGGTTGATGCCGGTTATGGGAGGGACGTCCAGTGGCGACGGAAGAAAGTTGATGATTGCCTCGATTACCGGCTGCACCCCCTGATTCCTCAGGGCGGAGCCACACAGAGTCGGCACGAGCTTATTGGATATGGTTCCCATTCGCAACCCTTGGAGTATCTGTTTCTCGTCCAGGTCGTCGTTCTCGAGGTAATCCTCCAGCAGGCTCTCATCCATTTCCGCGATTGATTCCAACATGAACACCCGGGCCTTTTCGGCCTGCTCCGCGAATTGGGAAGGTATATCAACGTACTCGAAATCAGCGCCCAGACTATCCTGATCCCAGACGATCGCCCTCATGCCGATGAGATCGATGACACCGAGAAAATCGTCGCCCGACTGCACCGGGATCTGTATAGGCACCGGATTGGCGCCCAGCTGTTCACGCATCATGGTGATCGCCCGGTCGAAGTCGGACCCGATTCGATCCATCTTATTCACAAACACTATTCTAGGAACATTGTACCGTTCGGCCTGATGCCAGACCGTCTCTGTTTGAGGTTCCACTCCCCCCACCGCGCAAAGAACGGCCACCACACCGTCGAGCACTCTGAGGCAGCGTTCTACCTCGACTGTAAAATCCACATGCCCGGGAGTGTCAATGAGATGAATTTCATGGTCCTTCCATTCAAACGTCGTGGCCGCGCTTGTTATGGTTATGCCCCTTTCTTGCTCCTGGGGCATGTAATCCATGGTTGCCGCGCCGTCGTGCACTTCGCCGATCTTATGGATCTTTTTCGTGTAGTACAAGATCCGCTCGGTCAGACTGGTCTTGCCTGCGTCGATATGAGCGGTAATACCAATATTTCTGATCTTGGCGAGGTTCTTTGCCACAATAGCTCCAAATTGCCGGCCCCTGGAAAAGGAGCCGATGATTTCCGGAAAACAAATATCTTTTAAGATGTAGTGCGAATATTGTCAAGTAACCGACCAACTAAACATGATTTGCGTTTTCCTTTTTCATATGGTACAGCTATTTCACGTTAAGAAGGACTTTGGCCGCACAGGGGGCTGAATAATGAAGACGTTAGCCGCCTTTTTTGAGGGCATAAATAACTTGCTCGGGATTTCAGGACCCGGACAGTTGCTTTTTCACCCGGTGTTCATTGGTCTTTGCATAGCTATCTGCATCTACTCGTTTGTGAAGGGCTGGAAGCTCATATATTTGTTAGTTGCCGGCGGAATTGGATCGGCCGTCATTCATCACTATTTTTACCCGAAACGTGGATCTGATCTCACCGACCTGATGCAGTTCGTTGGAGCAGAGGGCATCCTGGTCCTCGTGTTGGTCTATCTGGGATTCATCAGGGAATAGACCCCTGGACCCGAGCGTGACATGGCGCAGGAACCGGAGAGTCATCACCAATGCCCTACCTGATTGACGGAAATAATGTGATGGCCCAAATCGTCGGATGGCGCAGGGACAAAAGTCTGGCAAGGCGAAGGCTGATTCATGATCTGGTTCGCTTTGTGGCCGTCAACAGAGTCAAGGTGACAGTTGTTTTTGACGGCGCGGCGGACGCGAATTTTCCTGATGGGAGAGTTTTCAAAGGCGTGCGGATTTTGTACGCGGACCCGGGTTCCGACGCCGACAGCCGCATCAAGAACATTGTGAACCGATCTTCCCACACACGGGACCTGGTGGTAATCACCTCGGACAGACCTCTGGGCTCCTTTGTGGCCCACCGCGGCGCGACGGTGAAAAGTTCCGGAAAATTCAGGCATATGCTGGAAGAGTCCTTCGCAGCGCAGACCGAGGCCGAGAAAAGGGGTGACACGGGCGCCGTAGATGTGGACGAATGGATGAGTTTTTTCGAAACAGGAACGAAATGAGTCACAGGCCACGCGCGGCCACCGAACGTGTTCCCTTCGGGCTTGTCACAAAATAAACCTCTCAATTCCGACAGTGTTGTCACCCCCGCGAACCCCGGATCGGCGTCCGGGGCAGGCTCTGGAATGACGGACAATAGTATCCGGATAAACGGTATACGGCTTAAGTCACCAGCATTGCCCCGGGGTCCAGGCTCTTAGGCAAAAGACTGGATTCCGGTTTTCACCGGAATGACGGTACGAGCTTCCCCGCGAGGGTAAGGGGGTTAAGCCGACAACATTGATCTCAAGCGGAAGACCATAAGATACAGGTAACCGTTCACCGTGAACCGTACAAGCTCCCGGAATTGCGTATGGGGGAGGTTTGGAGGTGGAGCTACTGGGCGTAGGGCCAATTTGCGAGCCGGCTGGTGTGGGAGCTTCATTCATAGTCCGTACCGGCCCGCCGGGCGTGGGTCCTTCGAGAAAGGTTTCGGGTTTATGCTTTGCACGAGGACACGGGGATATCGAGGGATGGGCCTACTTGGTCGAAGAAACGGATATATCGTGGAGAACCTATTGACACCACGTCGAGTGGGCCCTCCATTCTCACCGGGCGCAGAACCGCTTCAAGCCCGGTGAATCATTACAGATATAGTATGTGGTGGAGTGATTCGGATAGCCCTAAACAACAAATCAGCTTTTGTTTTTGCGTCTACTCACGACGATGTAGCCATGGTTCTCGATCCCGCGAACCGGTTTGGCGCACTCATGGCCTTCACGGTTCGAAGCGGAGGATGCTCTTCTCCGCCTTTTGATTCACTGAATTTCTCATCCAAGGATGGGGATGACGAGCGAACCGTGCGGCAAAACCTTGCAATCTTGGGGGCCAAACTCGCCGTAAAACCCGAAAGAATTGTCTTCCCCAAGCAGGTGCACGGCGCCGCGATTGAAATCCTGGACTCAATTCCGCGACACGCGCCCACGGCTGACGCGTTGATCACCTCATCTCCGGGAATCTTTCCCGCAGTGAAGACAGCGGATTGCGTGCCGATTCTACTTCTCGATCCTGTGCAAAAGGTCGCGGCTGCTGTTCACGCAGGCTGGAAGGGTACAGTGTTGAGAATCGCGCGAAAAGCGGTCAATCTGATGTGTGAAGAATTCGGAACCGAGCCTTCCGACATTATAGCGTCTCTTGGCCCGGGCATCGGGCAGTGCTGCTATGAGGTGGATGAAGTTGTCCTGAAGCCGTTTCAACAGGCCTTCCCCGATGCTGATCGGTTTGTTGTCAGCGCGGAAAAGCTGAAACGAGAACCATCTTGGAACGAAATCAGGCAACGACCATTGCCGACGCGGTCCGGAAAATCGGATTCGATGACTTATCATCTTGATCTGGTAGCGGCAAATCGTTCAGAACTGTGCTGCGTCGGCGTGCTTGCCAATAATGTCTACTCAACCGACCTCTGCACCGCGTGTCATCCTGAACTCTTCTTCTCATACCGGAGGGACAGCGGCAGAACAGGCCGGCAACTGGGGTTAGTGGGATTCAGAGCTTAGTACGCCCTTTCCTAAATAGGGTAACGTACGACTCACTTGCCAAAATCCTTCAGCGTCATTCCTGCGACTGACAGTTGTAATTATTTCCTACCAAAGGCATAATCTTTCACAATCATTTGGAGTGGAGGAGCGTATGACCTTCGAGGACAAATGGAGGCCGTTTCAACAGGTAGTGGACGAGCCGTGGGATTGGATACGGGACTGGAAGGCTAAGACCGGAGGCAAGGCGGTCGGCCATCTGATTCCGGATGTGCCGGAAGAGATAATCCATGCGGCCGGCGCTCTGCCTGTTGCGCTGGAGGGAGCGGGGACTCAGGTTTCGTACGCTCAGGCGCACATTCCGGGATATACGTGCTCTCACGCGATGGGCGCGCTGGAGATGGGGCTCCGTGGAGACCTGGAGATGTTGGACGGAGTGGTAATCTCATACGTGTGTGACACCACTCGAAATCTCTTCCACATATGGCAGTGCACGGTACCCGAAATGGCCGCGGAATTCCTCCGTTTGCCAAAGAGCTTGGAACATCGCGGCATAGGGGAATATCTGCACGCGGAGTTCTCTCGTCTGCTGGGGTGGGTGGCCGATCTGACGGGCCGTGCCCCGGGGGGCGACGATCTCGGGGAAAGCCTGAAGCTGTATAATCGAAGCCGGGAAATGCTTCGAAGAGCATACGCAAAACACCTGGAGCACCCGGATCTGTGGACCAATGAGAGGTTGCGGCTCATGACCGTCTCGGCCATGAAGTGCGCGCGGGAAGATCATCTTGCCTGGATGGAGGCCCTACCGTGGGACGAGCCCTCATCCAACCGCGCCCGGGAAATGGTTCCCGTGTACATCCGCGGAAAAATCTGGGATCCGCCGGCGATTTCCGGTCTTATGGATGAACTGGGCCTGATGGTGGTGGAAGATGAGATAGTCACCGGTTTCAGGGGAATATCCGAGGACGCGCCTGTCAATGGAGATCCTATGGCCGGGCTGGTGAAGCGCCATCTGAGTACCGTGCCGTACACCGGTTACCACATCAAACCCAAGGACATGGTTGACAATTTCGTGGATCGAGTAAGAGCAAGTGGCGCACAAGGTGTAATATTCTTGAATCCGAAGTTCTGCGAAGCAGCAGCCTTTGATACGCCGGACTTCCGGAAAGGCCTGGAAAAGGCCGAAGTACCGAGCCTGGCGCTCGAGACTTCGGATCGTGGCGTGTCATTGGGGCAGATTCGACTGCGTCTTGAAGCTTTTCACGAGATGCTCAGTGGAAGCCTGGAATAGTGGACACGGGCGTGACTGTCAAACTGTCTGTGGAGGCGCAGATTCGAGCAATTGCCAAAATTAATGTCCGATTTTTACAGGCGTGGGGCAGGCTTTCCAGCCTGCCAATCAGACAGAATTCCTGGCAATTGCCATAGAGCGTCTTCCGAATCAAAGGGAATGGAAAATCCTATGACCGAGAAATCTTCGATCAATCCTATCAAGTCTCTGAAGGCCCTAAAGCAGATAAACATCGAGTACTACGGAGCGGCCCATGCCGCGAAGGGAAACAACGAGTTCGTCGCGTACGTGAACGCGTTTACCCCTGTGGAACTGCTCTATGCAATGGATATGATACCTATTTATCCGGAGAATCATGCGGCCATTGTGGGCGCGCGCAAGATGTCCAAAGATGTGGTTCCCGCGGCTGAGCGATTGGGTTACTCTGCGGATCTCTGCTCGTACGCGCGATGCGATATCGGTTCCATTGAGATGAAACTGAGTCCCACCTGGGGTTTGCCGAAGCCGGATCTTCTGCTCATCAGCAACTGTCAGTGCGGTACGCTCGGCAAGTGGTTTGAGGTCCTATCCAGGATGTATGACGCTCCCATGGTCATGCTCGACGTGCCCCACTCCGGTCGCGGTGAGAAGGACCCCGCGGCTGAGAAGTACCTGCGCTCCCAGTTGGAAGACCTGGTCGAGGTGGTCGAGAACATCACCGGGAACTCGTTGGATCAGGAAAAACTGAATCAGACCGTACGGCTCTCTCAGGAGGCATCGGACCTATGGACCAGGGTCCTTGAGGCGGGAATGGCAAGGCCCGCGCCTATGACGGTATTCGACCAGTTCATTTCCATGTCCCCCATTGTTTCCCAGAGAGGAACGCAAACCGCGGTGGATTTCTACCAGGGCCTGCTGAACGAGCTTGAAGAACGTACCGAACAAGGGGTCGGCACGGTTGAAAACGAGCGCTTCAGGCTCTTCTGGGACAATCTCCCCATCTGGCCGGAGCTTCGCGGGCTTTCCATGTTCCTTGCGGATCGAGGGGTCAGTCTGGTGACCTCACTGTACACTTGGGCCTGGGCTCAGCTCGCTGTCGGTGAAGAGGACCCCCTGGGTGATTGGGTGGACCAGTACCTCTACAAATCCAACTTTCACATTGAAAAGAGGATCGACATCTACGAGGAACTGGCAAAACGATTCCAGTTGGACGGATTCCTGTACCATTCCAATCGTAGCTGCAAGTTCGTATCCCAGGATATTCCCGAAGTGCGCCGCGCGATCACCGAGCGCACCGGAATTCCGGGGGTGATCCTGGATGCCGATCACAATGACCCCCGCATGTACACACTGGATGCATTGCAGAACCAGATAGACAACTTCCTGGAACTCTTGGAATCGCGACAAGGGAACGTATGAATCCTGCCGGCTTTGGAACCTGGCGTTGGAAAACAGATTGAATCGCCTGAAAGAGAAAAGAACCATGATACCAAGTTGCCTTCAAAGAAGTACAGTGTACACGTGAGGGACCGAGTCTCAAAATCCCCCCTAACCCCCCTTTTTCAAAGGGGGAGACCCGAACCACCCCCCCTTTAGCAAAGGGGGGCAGGGGGGATTTCTCCCTTCCGGACTTGAGCCATATGTTCCCTCTTTGAAAGCACATTGGTATGACACGGTGAACGGTTACATGACGCGTTTCTCAGTCTTGTTGGCTGCTGTTTTGTTCGCCATCACGTTTCCAGTGGTGACGTGGCCGCAGAGCACGACATATCAAAGTGCGGGAACGTACCCCCATCCGGTCTTACTTGCCCGGTCGGGCGTTTCTGGGCAGTCTCAGGCCTGTGGTAGGCGTGTTGTTCCGTGCCTGTTCCAGGGACCATACCTCACGCGGTCGCCTTATGACCGGAGAGCTGCAAGAAGCTCATGGATGGGCTACAAGCTTGACGCGGTCACGTCGGCCAGCCCCAGACTATTTCCGAAGTAGCGAGCCATGTCCGGCCCACATCATGGCTTCCAACGCTCCTCCGGCTGTCTCATATCATCTCGCAATCAGTTTCGTAAGATTGGAGCTTGTTGAAAGAGCGAATAGGCGCCGAAGACCAAGCCGGCAATGGCGCCTTGGGTCCGAAGCGAAGTGACAGAATAATGGTGGGATGTACCGCAAGCCCGTTGTGACCGTTGAGCACAGGGGGCTTCCGGGAAACCAGCTCCAGGGAGAGGCCGTAGCCCTGTTGCTCGGCTGGGATCAGCATACGGCCACGTTTTTGGCACAAGGAAACATGAGAATGTCCACAAAATCGCGGGTCCCCAGAGTACGGGCGACGCATGCGTTGCCCTCTCGGATAGTCGGTCCAAGCCGCAACGCGGGGGGGTCCCAACTCATCCATTTTCACAGGATCTCGAAATCTCATCCTCGTCTTACGATCCCAAAGCGCAGGTCACGGAACCGCTTGCGGTCATCATCGGAGACCCTGGAGCCGATCCGGACCATGAAGAAGTTCTCTTGCCTCAGAGCGATATTGGGCTCATTGGTGAAGCATTCTTGAAAACCGTGGTCCTTGAGTAGGTGAATCATCATCCGGCGATATTGCGCCAAGGTCAGCCTAGTTCCATCAACATCCCAATGCCACGAGAAGCCGTTCATGTAGGCAATTTTGTCCTCGAAGAAATCCCCCTCCATCACCAGTTGAAAAATCCTCCTTCCCACCCGCATGCTGCGGAAGTTGCGGCTCACTTCGAGCGCTCCCATTTCGTACATGAGATTTCCAAGCTTACGCCAGCGTTCGTCCGGTCCCGGATACCAGCAGGCCCCGTACCCGACAATGGTTTTGCCGTCGATCAGAGCTACGGTCACCCGGCCGCCTTCTTCCGAGGCCACTTTCGCGAAGATCTCAAGCTTGTTGATAATAGAAGAGTAATGGGCGAAACGCCCCAGCCCGTCGTCCAATTCCAGGTGAGCAAACAATTCCGGAGGGCAGCGAGGAATTATGGAAAGGACGCCTCTGTCGGTCGATTCAAAAACTCGGACGTCCTTGGCGCATTCCAGGACATTTTTCTGGGATTCAAGAGTCAAAAATCGCTCCATTCCGGATGGAGGTTCTTCACCATTATGATGAGGTCATGATGCCCCCCGCGAGGATCCTTGACATACTCTTTGAGAACCGCCTGCTCGAAAAAATCGAGCTTGTGAGCGGCATTGATCGCCGCCTGCTCTACGCCGGCCACGAATTCCGCGACGAGCTTCTCAATACCCATATCCATTGCCAGTTTGATTATGTCTACCAGCATCCAAGTGCCGACTCGTTGGTGCCGGAAACCCGGATCAACCATGATTCGAAGATGCGCGATATGATTCATGCACGCTGCGGGCCGACGGTAGAGTCTGACATTTCCGATGACCGTGTCATCTTCTTCCGTGACCGCCACCATAGGCAATACGCGAGCGAAGTCCAGATCTTTGATCCACTCACGCAAGACTTCCGGCTCGTCCACGTTATCCCTGAGAAACCAACGTTCTTCTTCGGGAATTCGCGCAAAAAATTCATTCAGTCTCTGCTCGTCTTCCTTTTTCAGAGGTCTAAGAAGCACGGGCACTCCGTCCTTAGTGACAATCTCACGAGGATAATCTTCCAGCATCAGGCAGCTCCTTCACACGGACCTGGTATTAGCACACACATTTGATAACAAACTTGGCGGCCCTTCGCAATGAGTGACGTTTTGGGGTGCCGGGACATCTCCAGGTCGGCTCCAATATGAGAAAGGCCGCCACGGGAAGAATTCACTGCAGCGCAGGCTGATGGAAATCCATTATGACCCAAAACCGCGCTGATATTGACACCGTGTCCGGGGGTGCTGTATGGTCAAAATCTGGAGAAAATGGCGTGAATCAGGGACTGTAGCGGTTGCCGAGAATCCTGTCTGACTGGAAGGTGATCCTGGATTGAATCGTCATAGGCCCCAAAATCACTGAAATCGATCACAGGCGTCCGGTTTACTTGGCAATGATCCCAAGCGGTTAGGGCTGCCTATTT
>CAZGNL010000156.1:0-12739 GCA_964527475.1 uncultured Syntrophaceae bacterium | reverse complement strand
CACCTAAATGAGCGCAAAGAAAGGCGAGACTGTAGGACAGGGATTCGTTGGAAGGATCTGCAACGTTGATCTGACTTCGGGCAAGATCGAATTCGAGGATCTTGGAGAGGATTTCTACAAGAAGTACCTCAGTGGAATAGGGCTCGGCGCCAAGATTCTGTGGGATCGAATGAAACCCGGCGTCGATCCCATGGGGCCCGACAACATACTCGGGTTCACCACCGGCCTGCTCACCGGGACAGATACCGTGTTCACGGGCCGCTTCACGGTAGTGGGCAAGTCACCGGCAACAGGAGGATGGGGCGACTCCAACTGCGGCGGCTTCTTTTCCCCTTTCCTCAAGAGGTGCGGGGTTGACGCGGTCTTCTTCCAGGGAGCAAGCGCGGCGCCGGTCTACCTGTACATGGATGAAAAGGTCGCGGAACTCAGGGACGCGTCCGCTCTGTGGGGCAAGGACACGACTGAGACCGAGGAAGAACTCAAGGAACGCTACGGCAAGGGCGCTCAGGTGGCGTGTATCGGGCCGGCTGGCGAAAAGTGTAGTTTCATAGCCGGAATATGCACCGACTTTGGACGGTACGCGGGACGGGGCGGCTTGGGCGGCGTCATGGGTTCCAAGAAGCTCAAGGCAGTGGTAGCCAAAGGGAAACTGCGCATCGGCGTGTCCCGGCTTGAAACTCTCAAGGAACTGACCCAAGGATTCCAAAAAAAGCTCAAGGCAATGGACGCGGGCCAGAAGGTCCTCGGGGACAATGTGGGAACAGTGCTCGGTTACATGACCGGAAAACCATTCTTTACTCGACAGCCCAGCCTTGCTTTTCGGCTGCTTCTAAAAAAGTACGGTACCCCCGGTTTTGTCAGTCTTTGCACCGAAACCGGCGACACTCCAATAAAGAATTGGGCCGGAGTGGCTCGTCCGGATTTCCCGCGCAACCGCTATCTTAAGATCGCGGGCAGGCCCATAAATGAGAGAGTGACCAAGAAGTACGGCTGCTACGCGTGTCCCGTGAAATGCGGCGGAGAGATCAAGGTCACGGACGGTCCGTACAAGATCGACAAGAGCCACAAGCCCGAATATGAAACCATCACAGCCTTTGGGCACCTGGCGCTCAACGACGACATCCATTCAATATTCAAGCTCAACGACATGTGCAACAGAGGCGGGCTGGACACCATTTCGTGCGGCGCGGTGGTGGCGTTCGCGGTGGAATGCTTCGAGAATGGTATCCTGGACAAGTCCGATACGGGTGGATTGGAACTGGGCTGGGGAAAATCCGAAGCCATGGTGAAACTCACCGAGATGATCGTAAACCGTGAGGGGATCGGAGATACGCTGGCCGACGGCGTCAAGATCGCGGCCCAAAAGATCGGCAAGGGATCAGAGAAGTTCGCGGTCCATTGCGGAGGCATCGAGGCGCCCATGCACGATCCCAAGTTTGATCCGGGCTTTGCGACGGCCTACATCTGTGACCCCAATCCGGGCAGGCACACCAATACCGGCACCGGGACCCTTGAACTTCAGAGCATTGAAAAGACGTTCAGCAGAGCAAAAACACCTCCGGCTTTCGCAACAAGGAAGAAGCGTCATGATTACCCATCCCAGGGAGATGGAATCGCGGTAGGGACATTCTACAAGATGCTCACGGACTGCGCAGGCGTTTGCTTCTTCGGCACCCAGGTGGGTGGGAATATTCCCATCAATGAGTGGATGAACGCGGCCACGGGCTGGAACCTCTCAAATGACGAGTACCTCCATATCGGCGAGCGTATCCAGCAGTTGAGGCACGCTTTCAACGTCAGAGAGGGCCTCAACCCGGTCAAAGATTTCAGGCCTCATTCCAGGATAACAGGAGATCCACCATTGCAGGCCGGCCCACTCAAGGGTACCACCATGGACCCGGATGTACTGGCCAAGACGTTCTATGATGCAGCCAAATGGGACTTTGAAACCGGCAAACCGGACCCGGACCACTTGAAGAATCTCGACTTGACCGAGGTGATGGAGACCTTGTATCCGGATGACCAAGCCTGAATTCGGGCCTTGTGAATCCTACAAATACCCATGCCCGGAGGGGTACAACCCAGCATGAAAATGTCCGTATCGCGTCGGGTCCCGGGGGTAGGGGCGACCGGTGGTCGCCCTCATAGAAGACACGGAATTACAAGAAGGGAATTTTCATAGAAAAGTCCCCCCTTTTCTTGAGCACAGCGATCGGGTCACCGTTTGGGGTGGTTTGGAGGGTCGCGCAGTAAGCGTGGGGCGATTGAGCGGGTCCCGGATAGCTTACGTGACATGATAGCTGTCGGCAGCATGACGTTCAAATGCCTGCCCGGCTAGGGCCTCCCCTCCAAGTCCATGCGCATGGTGCGCGCTCTTCGAGTACCCTGTCCGAGGCGAAGCTACGGACCAGTGAACAACGGAAAAGACTTTCATAGTTCGTTGTGCCTGTGATTTCAGGCCTGTAAGTGTGGTATCACATGGATGACCGCATAAAGAGTGAGCTTCGAGCAATAGTCGGACCGAGGAGAACCACGGATCGGCCGGAGGATCTGGTGGCCTACTCTTACGACGCGTACACCAGGGAACATAGACCTGAAATCGTTCTCTTTCCGGGCTCGACCGAGGAGGTTTCGGCCATTATGAAGGTGGCCGACCGTGAGAGCATCCCGGTCACGCCGCGCGGCGCGGGGACCAATCTCGCGGGCGAATCCGTACCCCTCAGCGGAGGGATCGTACTGGCGTTCGGCCGGATGAACCGCATACTTTCCATAGACCCGGTCAATCTCAAGGCAACCCTTCAGCCGGGGGTCATCAACCACGACTTTTTTCGGGCCGCTTCCAAACTCGGACTGCTCTATCCCCCTGATCCAGCCTCCTGGATGGTGTCAACCATGGGCGGGAATGTGGCCACCAATTCAGGAGGACCCAAGACGGTCAAGTACGGCGTCACCCGAGACTACCTGGAGGCTCTGACCGTAGTGCCGGCCAACGGAGATGTGCTCGAAACCGGGGCAACGGGTAACTGCAATGGCGCCGCGTACGATCTAACCCATCTTTTCTGCGGCTCCGAAGGCACTCTGGGAATTGTCACTGAAATCTCGGTTCGTCTTGTGCCGAAACCCGCGGCAACCAGGACGCTTCGAGCGGACTTTCCGAAATTGGAAGACAGTGGGAAAGCCGTTGCAGACATAATGGCCGCGGGGATCGTTCCGTCAGCGCTGGAACTGATGGACGACGTGGTGATCTCTGCGGTTGAAGCTGCTTCACATTTGGGCCTTCCTGATGACGCTGAAGGCATGCTCCTTGTGGAAGTGGACGGAGAACCGGGAAGCCTCGGTGACCAGGTGCGCGGTATCGAGAAGGTACTTATGGCCGACAACGCCTTAAGGGTTATCACCGCGAACAGCAATGAGGAGGCGGAAAAGCTATGGACCGCTCGTAGAACCGCATTCTCCGTAATGGCCCGTCTGAGGCCCACTGTGTTGATGGAGGATGCCACTGTTCCGGTCTCCAAGCTGCCGGCCATGATTCGAAAGGTCAGAGAGAGCGCGCAACGACACGGAGTTCAGATCGGAGTGGTTGCTCACGCGGGTGACGGCAATCTGCACCCCCTAATGGTTTTCGATAACCGTGACGAACACGAATCCCGACGTGTAGCCGCGGCCAGAAAGGAAATCTATCGTGAGGCCGTCGCGCTTGGTGGAACTCTGAGCGGAGAGCACGGCATCGGGATCTCCAAGGCCCAGCTGCTTCCCTTGCAACTGGACCAGGTGGCCATGCAAGTCACGAAAGACATCAAGAAGAGTCTCGACCCGAAAGGTATACTCAACCCGGGCAAATTCGTCTGATGGTTTACGCGGGTTCACAAGTGAAAATGGGGAAACTTCTTGTGGAAATAGATCGTACCTCGCAGATGGGTTCTTCTCGTTCCCAGGCTCCAGCCGGGGAACGCCTATCGGGAGGCTCCGCCTCCCTTGCCACGCCATAGGACGGACAGTTGACCAAGTAGAAAGCGGTTCGCACAGTGGCGGCCCTCTCTTTTTCTCGATTGGTCGCTGCTGAACAGATGTCCGGGCAGAGTCCGGGAACCAACCGTACAATTCTGGTTCTCCTTCGGCTGAAATCTTCGGGAGACTTCCGCAAATTAGGTCTTGACAATCTAAATATACTAATCTAAATATAGTATTATAAAAAGGCGGTCCAGGGTTGATTGCAGAATCAGCGCCGGCCAAGCAATTCCAGGATCCATTGCTGACCGGAAATGAACTGCTGAACCGTCGGATGCGAGCAATCGGTTCAGAAGATGAATCGCGGAACGACTCAAAGATGGATCGCCTGGAAATCAGGAGGTCCCAACTCAGAAAAAGGAAAGGGGAAGCGAGCTTATGGATAAACCGGATTATGCCAAGGGCTACTGGAATCCGTATGTAGCGGGTGTTGCCCTGGGTTTACTGCTGGTGGTGACCTTCTACATTATGGGGACGGGCGTGGGATCATCCGGCCCGGTCGCGCGGACAGTTGCGGTAGTGGCCCACAGTGTGTCGCCCGAGTGGACAGAGAACAACGGCCTGTTCAAAGGCTATTACAAGCCCGGCAAGAAGCATCCTTTTGTCAACTGGATGGTCATCGAGGTGGTCGGTATGTTTATCGGCGGCCTGGTGGCGGTGCTGACCGCGCGGCGGTTCAGGCCTGGAGTAGGACGCGGTCCCACCGCGGGAGTCGGTCTTCGACTCTCATTGGCCCTGGTTGGCGGAATACTCGCTGGTATAGGCACTCGACTTGCTCTTGGTTGCACGAGCGGACAGGCGCTCAACGGCGGAGCCACCATGGTTGTGGGCAGCTGGGTGTTCATGATGGCTACGTTCGCAGCAGCGTTCATGGCCGCGATATTCGTAAGGAGGGAATGGTCATGACAGGTCCCCTTTATGCCACTTCCGCGTTCGTGCAGGCCAATAGCCTTTGGTTTGCTGCGGGCGTAGGGTTCTTTTTCGGCTTTATCCTGGAGCGTGCGGGATTCGGGGATTCCAGGAACCTTACAAACATATTCTATTTTCGCGATATGCGAGTATTGAGGGTGATGTTCGCGGCAATTGCGACCGCGTTGGTGGGCCTGATCGTGCTCTCCTGGGTCGGTCTGTTCGATTACTCGCTACTTTTAAGCTGGTCGCTGCTGAAAACCTATCTGTGGCCTCATCTGGTGGGAGGCCTCTTCTTCGGCGTCGGATTTGTCATGGGAGGCTATTGACCGGGAACAGCGGTGGTGGGCACCACCTCAGGAAAACTGGACAGTATTGTATTTATCCTTGGTCTATTCATCGGAATCTGGATCTTTGCGGCCGGGTTTGACATTTGGGGCGCTTTCTACAAGAGTTCCGATCTCGGCAAGATCACCCTCTGGCAGGTCTTCGGCATCTCGAAGGAACTGATGGGGCTGATAATTGTAGCAATGGCCTTTGTGACCTTCTATCTGGCGAGGCTCGGTGAAAAATGGGCCCCGTACGACAAGTAAACCACTTGACTGGAAAAGCTAACTGGTCAAATATGTGATCGTCCTCATCATCACGAAGGAGGCATGACATATGAAAAGAATCATGATTTTGCTGGTAGTCTTGGCCACTGCGGTGGCTTTCACGGCAGCCACGGTTACCGTGGGAATGGCTACAGGGTCCGACACAAAACCCGCGGCCGCGGACAAGAAAGCAGCCGACACAAAGCCCCCCGCTGGGGACAAGAAAGCAGCTGACACAAAGCCCCCTGCCGGGGACAAGAAAAAGGACAAGCCCAAACCGCCGCCCCCACCCGAGGAGGGTTGCTAACGGCTTTTCCACGGCACAAGAGGAGGTCTGACGCGTGAGGCGCGGAGTCGAGACGACGACCAGTCGGCCGGCTCGCAAGTCATGGTTTCTCTGTGCCCTCTGTGTTCTCTGTGGCTAAGGTCAGTCGGCCTGCTCGCAAGTCAATGACCTTGGTAATTGCAGATTTTCCGGGACCCGCCCGCCCTCGACAGGGTGGGCGGATCTATTTTGTTCCGCGCATGGAACCTTAGAGACGTTTGTATTGCCCCAATCTACGTCAGAAGACAGACGATCTTTTCTTTCAACGGTCGGGCTGTGGCTTGCCGGTGTGACGGCAGTGCTGCTGACGTGGGGTCTGGGTCGGTTCGCCGTCTTTGAGACCGCCAAAAGAGAAAGAAAGGACTTGGACCGAGACGTGGTCCGCAGCATCGAGCCTGGACTTCCAAGACATTTTCCGGATGCGGGGGCCTGGATACTGAGGCGTGAGGCGGACAACAGAGTCATAGCGTTTGACGACCGCTGCACCCATCTTGGATGTTGTCCCCAATGGGATGCTCAACGCCGCGTCTTCCGTTGTCCCTGTCATGGGAGCGAGTTTGACGCGGAGGGAAAGGCTCTCCGGGGGCCGGCCACGAGGCCTCTGGTCCGCTTGTTCTTCAGCCCGGGCAAAGCCGCCAAGCTCCGCCTGGTGGAGAAACAACCTACAAACGCGCCTGTCCTGTAATCCGGGACAGTCCCGATATGGCGCGTAGACCCGGATAGGGGTGGTTCTTCCACGGGGTCTTTGTATGAAAATGTCGGAAAGGCACCGGGTCCCGCGCGTACGGCGCGCTGCATGGAGTCCGTATCATATGTCCAAGGGATCTCTCAAATCACTGGTGTTTCACCTTCACCCCCGTTTTGTTCCCGAATCTTCCGCGCGAGTGAGCTTCACATGGTGTCTGGGGGGGTTGGCTGTTTGGATGTTCCTGATCGAGTTGGTCACCGGCGCTCTGCTGATGCTCCATTATATTCCCACCCGGGGCGGGGCGTATGTTTCCATACAGGACATCACTCATATTGTTCCGTACGGCTTTTTCATTCGAAATCTTCATTATTGGTGCGGGCAGGCCATGGTCGTCTTGGTGGTTCTGCACATGCTCAGGGTCTTCCTCACAGATTCCTTTGCCAATCCGAGACATTTGAACTGGGTCATAGGGCTGACGCTCCTGGTCGGCACGGTTTTCGTGGACTTCACCGGATACCTACTGGTCTGGGACGAGCGGAGCCTGTGGGCGTGGACCATTGCGCGCAACCTTGTATTGACCGTCCCGATAGTCGGCTCCTGGACGGCCTCGCTGCTGTTCGGGCCCGAAGCGGTCGGTGATGCCGTGATAGTCCGAATTTATGTGTGGCATGTGATTCTGTGGCCGGGGATCATGATCTTTATGATGGTTTGGCATTTCTGGCGCATAAGAAAGGATGGGGGAATATCGGTCCCGCTGTGATACAAGATGGAATCTCGATAGTAACGGACAACCACTGTTGAAGCACCACTATTCATGCAAAGCGCGGCTTTCGCCGAGGTGACGAACGGGCCGGAAGTACGTCGGGGATTAAACCGTACGAGAATTTCCGCCGAGCTGTACTAGGCACCCGGGCGGCAGTTCCCTCGGTCTACGGGCATTTTGTAAGAAAACGCATCGAGTAAACAATGACGAACCATAACAAGACCGAGCTGACAAACGTGTCCTTCTGGGGCCCGGTTTTGGGGTATTCGGTAGTCGGAATATTTTTGCTCCTTTGCGGATACTATGTCTATTCGCATCGCAGCGATTTTGTTTTTGTGTCCACGGTTTCCTTGCCTGATCTTTCGATCGCAGGCTTCCTTATATTGGTAACTTTGTACGTCAGCGCTTTGCAGCTGCGGCTGTTCCTGAATGAGTTTGGACTCAAACTGGGATTCATGAGGCTCATGGCTCTCACAATGAGTATGGTACTGGGAAATCTCGTGTTGCCCATGAGGGGAGGGACAGGGATAATTGCAGTTTATCTCAAGAAGATCCACGGATTGGATCTGACCGCTTTTGCGGTCATCTATGCAGGCACGGGCCTGTTGATGGCCCTTGTGAACACAGGACTGGCGCTAATCGGGCTGTTACTGCTGTTCTTCACACATGGATTCTTTCATCCCGCCTTGATTCTGTCGGTGGCCTGCCTGTTTGCGGTTTTCTGCTATCTGAGCATTTTTCCACCGCCGGTGAAATGGAAACGGGGCGGCATGCTGCGAGTTGTCTTCGACAGCGTGAATTCCTGGCACGCGCTGACCCGCCATCGTCTTCTGCTGCTCAAGCTCACATTGCTATTCTTGATTGCGTCTCTGTTTTTGGCAGGGGCGCTCTACAGCATCTACCATGCACTCGGGGAGCCCTTATCGGCCTTCGCTGTGCTGATCACGTCGGCTCTAGGCAATTTAGCCAATCTTGTGCCGATCATTCCCGGTTCCTTCGGCATCTTTGATGCGATAACCATTAAAATACCGATGATCTTCGGCCTCGACACGGCAAGAGCCGTCGCGGCAACACTTTTGTTCAGGGCAGTCTTCTTTTTCTGGGGGTTGATCCTGGGGATTCCAGGACTCCTGTACTTGTTCACAATCATTAAGAAGAGGACGCCGGACTCCGGGCCGACAACCTGACGGAATCACGGTCGTCTTCAGGTCTTCCGTTGATGAACAGGGGTTCCGATTGCCGCGTCCGCGAGAATGACGCATTTGACGGAAGCGTGAGCAACAACAGTAATTGCGGATTGGCGCGTGCGCGGGAATGACGGGTGGGGAGCAGTTCCGGATTACGTTGCCGCTCCATTTGTATCAGGTGTTAAGGAACGATATGGCTCTGGATTCCGACCAGTACACTTTTTCGCGGTTGAATGCCACAAACCCCGCATGTCCGCCGAACTTCGGGACCTCAAGGAAGAATGCGGAATTGGCTTTGGCCTCATCTACCGGATAGCACGGCTCAGCCAGGAACGGATCATCGGCCGCGTTCACAAGAAGGGTAGGGACCGATATTTCCGGAAGGAACGGCTTGGAAGACGCCTTTTGCCAATAATCTGCCGCATCCTTGAATCCGTGCATGGGCGCGGTGTACAGGTCATCGAATTCCTTGAATGTCTTTATGGTGCGGTAACCGTCATCATTGATGCGTTCGGGCATAAGCTCCATCTTCATCCGTATCTTTTCGCGCAGCATGCGAAGAAATCGCATTATGTAAAGTCGATTGACAGGCTCAGCCATTTTGTTCGCGCCGGCTGTCAAGTCGCACGGAGCGGAGATCGCCACGCCCCTTCTTATGACGGGATGCGCTTTGCTCCCTCGCTCCCCGAGGTATTTCAAAACCACGTTGCCGCCCAGGCTGAATCCGATGAGCGCGAGCCTTGAATATTTGTTTTCAGCGATGACATGGGAAACAACCGTGTCCAGGTCCTCGGTCTCCCCGCTGTGGTAAAAACGGAGCTTTCTGTTGATTTCGCCGCTGCATCCTCTGAAATTCATGGCCACTGCGTCCCAGCCGTCATTGTTGAGCGCTCTGACCATTCCCTTTACATAGCTCCGCTCGGAGTTCCCTTCCAACCCGTGCAAGATAATCGCCACCTTGTCCGCGCCCACTCCGGACCAATCCAGATCCAGAAAATCACCGTCCGGAGTGTCGATCCTGTCTCTCTTGTACCTGACACCCGATACCTTGCGAAACATTGAGGCGAACACGGTCTGCACATGGGGATTGGACAAGAACCTCGGCGGGCGATAGGTGGATGAAGAAATGAACGGCACGACCTTCAACCTCCTCATACCAATGCGCGTTCAAACAAGTGATAAAGAGCACTGCTGGGCAAGCCGGCAGTGGCACCCAAGAAACCGATCTCACTCTCTTGATTGCGCATTGGTATCAGACAGATCACAGCAGCAGAAATAGGTCCCGTGCGGCTACTATGAAGTTTTTGCGGCCTGATTGTAAGCTAACCCCGACATTCTTGGCAACCATTCGGTTTCTGGAGGGGCAGAGGTTTCCTTCCCAACATGTCATTGCGAGCGAAGCGAAGCAATCTCCAAGACCGCGGGAACCGAGACCGTTTCATGAATACCCTCACCCCAGCCTGGGGGCAGAGGGAGCAAGCGGATTTGCCGCGTTCACCAATGGCAAGGAACTTACGAAAGGATGTATTAGTGTTTGACGGACGGCAGATCCTGTCCCTCTATTCCCTTGCCGTGGAGTACGACCAGGAAAGCCTTTCCTTCTTTGCGCCAGAAACGGGCGGATTCTCGGAATATCTGCACTGCCGTGTGGAAGTCACCGGGAGAATTCTCGGCCAAGAAGTGGAAATGATCGTACACAATGACATAGCCCTCTGAAACATTCCACGACATGTCGGTGAGGCAGTCCTCAAGAGCATCCCAGTTGGCGCCGAAATAGTCGGGAAACTGAAGAGTTTCCGCGCACGATCTCAAGAACTGATCCTTATCTCTGATGTCTTTGCCCCGGATGTGGAAGAATGCCGGCCCCTGCCCTTTGATCGGTCGTTCAAGTTCTTGAGGCCGGAGCGGGTCTTCGTAAAGATACACGCCTGAGGCTTCGGGATCTCCAATGATTTCCGACAGCTTTTTCACCGCTCACTCCTTGATCAGCTTGAACGTCCTATAATGATCCTTCGTGTAGTAGAATTCGCCACGAGAACCCACGACTATTCTGCGAGCGCCCCGATGCCGTTTCCCTGGGGTTCTTACCGTGTATTCCTTGTAATAATGTCGTGGGCGGGCGGGAAGACGACCTTCTCTGTTGTGGAACGTGGAGCCGTCCTTTTTGTAAGGAAATGGTCCGCGCCGCTTGATGAGTCTCAGGGTTGTCTTGGCTTCTCGTGGGAGTTTGTGCACCAGGATCGTGGCAGGTTCCCGAGTAGCGGTCTGATGGCTCCTGTCCTTGGAATACGCATGAGAGTAGGAATCGATGAAATCCCAGTTGATAGAAGTCAAAAGACTCCCCAGGCCGATCACCAAAACAGAAACATGGAGTATTCGTTTGGCCAAGTAAACCATCATGTGCCACCTTTTCAGACCCGTAAGCCGTTTCCGTGCCGAGGAACGGTCAATACCGCATAATCGGCCGCGCGCCGTTTTCCTGAACCAGTTCCATTATCCTGCCATAGACCTGGTCAAAAGGTTCCCTCGAATTCTCGAAGTAGTGCACCTGGTTCTTGATGTGGGTGCGACGTAGTCCGCCGACCATGTTCAGAAGCTCCATGTGCACCAAAGCTTCTGTGCCGGCAAGGTAATTGAACAGTTTAGGATCCACGTATGTATCGAAATAGCCGCCCATGCTCGCGATGTCCCAGACGCTGCGGGGATCGTGACATGCGTCGTATGTCAACTTGAGGCGGTTGCGGTGGTGATCCTTGAGGAATGCGACCCGGGCCTTGAGATCCCGGATCCAATGCCCGTGAGCGGGCAGCGTCAGGCCGATATCTTCGCGTTCGCCAAGCTGCTCAAGGGTTCTCAGGTAAACAAGAAGGTCATCCGGATGCGGAGTTATCGGATTCAGGAGCACGTCTCCGCACATGAACACCTTCCCCGCCCTGTCTCCGGCTGCCAGCCCGATGCTTCCGGGTGAATGCCCTGGAATATGTTTGACTTCAATGCCCCTCACAGGGGATCCGGCTATATTTATGGGACCATCCCTTAAGATGGGTTGATCGACTTTCACTGACAGCCCCATTGATTCCGGATCGAGGCCCAACAATGCGTCGGTGTTGCCCGACTGGTCCGGTGACCAGACCAGGGGCATGCCCGTGGGAATCATCTTCCTTCGGCCGGAAATCCACATGTTGAGCATCCCCCAAGGATTACAAATGCCCGGAGTGTCCTCGATGTGCGCGCTGACACCGGCTTTGGTCCTGCTCAAAATGGAACCGGCCATAAGGAAGTGATCCAGGTGACCGTGGGAAAACACGATCAGGTCGATATCCGACACAGCGTACCCGGCAAGATTCACGCCCTCCAACAGTTCCTGTTCCGCGTGCCCGGGCAAAAGCTCTTCCACCTCAGGCGGCATGGCCTGGCTGCGCCAATGATAAAAGAACGCCTTGGCCAGATTGGTGGGCATTCCCGTGTCCAGCAGGATCAGCGCATCGCTGTCGATCAGATATACGTGTGTTGGGCCGGGCCCAATCTCATCAGGGCAAAAGGTGGTTATCCGGGTGATCGTGATTTTCCCGCCCGGAAGAACAAAGCGGTGAACCCCCCCGCTGCCGACGTTGGAATTCGGCTTCAATACGGTTCCTTCAAGATTCATGATCCTCACACTCGCAAAGGGGTTATAGTGATTGCCAAAAGTAATTTCCGAATACTAGCACAGAAGATGATTTTCGAGGTATCCGAAAACTGACATGAGCGTAACCATTCAGTTTCGGGGGGACCACGGTGAGGGCAGACACATAGAGCCTGCCCCGGACTCCGCTCCGGGGAGGCTGTATCAAAACTCAATTTCATACACGGATCGTGCTACCCAGATGGGGGCTTTCACGGAGGACAGTTTGTAACGTATTGGAATTACGAGGGCGCAGCATGCGGCGCGCCGTACGCGCGAGCCCCGGGACCTTGCCGCAATCTTCATGGTTCGTTGTCCCTTCTTATACCAATGCGCAATCAAGAGAGTGAGATCGGTTTCTTGGGTGCCACTGCCGGCTTGCCCAGCAGTGGTCTTTATCACTTGTTTGAACGCGCATTGGTATTAGGGGTGATGGTTGGTATCGAAGCGTTTCGGCGGATACCTGGCCTGCTCACCGCGCCAACAAAAAGAATCAACGAAATCCATTTGAATTTGACTGCGAACAGATTCTTCTGTAACCATGTGCCATACCAATGCGCTTTCAAAGAGGGAACATATGGCTCAAGTCCGGAAGGGAGAAA